>JBKQPS010000142.1:0-20541 GCA_052144915.1 Spirochaetia bacterium
GTCGGAAACGGAATGCTCGACGTGAGCCAGTGGCTCGTAAGCCACAACGTGGTCCCGGGCGCCTACATACCGGCGGTCCAGACCATTGGGACTTTCTGGCCGACGAGTCCTGCTTTCCCTCAGACCGATCCGGCGCGTGACGTGCTTCGAAAAGCTCACGAGCAGCTTCTCACTGGCCAGATCACTCCCGACCAGTTTGTGAAACAGACCGGCGACGGAGTTGAGGCGCTGATGCACCAGGCAAACTACTTCTAATCGACTCGACAGACAGTCAAGGCGGAGAGACACAACTCCGCCTTGACCTCATCATGTTGGAGGTCGAATGTGATACTGCAGCGGCAGCGCAGAACGTACTGGCTCCTGACATTTCCCGCCATTTTCATCACGCTCGTCGGGTTGGTATGGCCTATTTCGAGAGGAGTCCAGATCAGCTTCACGAACATGAACCTGCTGGCCGACACGAATCGTTATGTGGGCCTGGCCAACTACGGGGAGGTCCTCAGCGATCCTGACTTTTATTTTTCACTCTTGCGGAACGTTGAATACGTCGTCGTCGTCGTGTTCTTCAATTTCGTCATCGGCTTCGCGATGGCGCTCGTGTGCAACGAGAAATTTGCCGGCAATCGAGTCCTCCGCGCGGTCATCATCCTTCCCATGGTGGTCATACCGACCGCCGCGGCTATTCTGTGGCGGTTCATGTACAACTACGACATTGGGGTCATCAACAACGTCGCCAACAGTGTGCACATCCTCAGAGTCGACTGGTTGGGAGATCCCAAGATGGCGCTGATCTCGGTGCTCATCACCGATATTTGGGCGTGGACACCGTGGATGTTTTTGATCCTGCTTGCCGGACTCGAGGGGCTTCCGGCCGAGACCATCGAAGCGGCGAAAATCGACGGCGCTTCGGGTCTTCGCCTCATCTGGATGGTGATGCTTCCGATGATGAGGCCGATCTATCGGGTCGCGATATCACTGAAGGCAATCGACACCTTCCGTACGTTCGACTATGTCTGGGTCATGACCGGCGGCGGGCCGGGGTCCTCCAGCGACATCCTGAGCACGTACATCTACAAGTCGGCTTTCAAGAATCTCGCGTACGGATACAGCGCGGCAATCAGCCTCGTCGTTCTTGTCTTCACCGTGGCCCTCGCGTTCTCTGTGCTGCGTGGATTGATCGTCAAGCAGGAAAACATATGAGCAGGTACGTGAGATCATTCCTTATTCTTCTCATCGTGGTATGGACGGTCGGTCCGCTGTATGAGTTGATCGTGATGTCAACGGCGGCGTCGGGGAGTTTCAGCATGCTGCTGCCCACGAAGATCACGCTGAGCTACTACGCGGAAATCCTCTTCGGAGCTCGTTTCGGAGCCCAATCAATCTGGCCATTCATGGCCCACAGCATCATTGTGTGCACCGTGGCGTCGCTTGCCGTGATCCTCTTCAGCCTGCCGTGCGCGTACGGTTTTTCCCGGCTCAAGTCCAAGGCAAGCCAGGGGGTGTACCTTGGCTACTTTGTCCTGCGAATGCTGCCTTCGATCGCGCTGCTCGTTCCGTGGTATTTCATCCTCAGATCTCTGCGCTTGATTGACACGTATGGCGGCCTCTCGCTCATCTACCTGCTCTTCCAGCTTCCCGTCGGTATCTGGCTCATGAAGGGATTCTTCGACACCATTCCTGTCGAGCTTGAGGAATCCGCGTGGATCGAGGGTGCCAGCGTCTTGACGGCATTTCGAGAGATCATCATTCCCCTGGCCGGGAATGGAATTTCTGTGACGGGGGTTTTCGTCTTCCTGTACAGCTACATTGAGCTCATGTACGCATCCGTTTTGACCAGGCAAAAAATAACACTGCCACCCTACCTCGCCGGTTTTGTCAGCCAGTATGAGCCCCACTGGCAGCTGACGCTCGCGGTGTCCCTCATCAGCACCGTACCGATGATCCTGCTGTTCATGTTCGCGCAAAGGTATATGACGCGGGGCATCACCGGAGGCGCCCTGAAATACTGAAGATGATCTGAAATGCTGAAGATGAAAGGAAACGAAATGGGCAAGGTCAGAATCGGAATGATTGGAGCGGGCGTGCATGCCACGAACATGCTGTACCCGAGCTGCGAGCATGTCGCGGACCTCGTGGAGAGGGTCGCCGTCTGCGATCTGGTCGAGCAGAAGGCGAAGAGCGCAGCGACAAACTACGGCTTCAGCGGGACCTACACGGACTATCGCCGGATGCTGGAGGCGGAACGTCTGAACGGCGTCATTGTCTGCCTGAACGGAAGGCTCCACCCGTCTGTCGTGATGGACTGCCTCGAAAAGGGCGTCGACGTCCTCGTGGAAAAGCCCATCGCGATCACGGTGAAGGATGCGCGCGACATCGAAGAGAAGGCAAGGAAGCTGCGCAAGATCGTGATGGTGGATCACCAGAAGAGATACTCGAAGGCATACCTGCGCGCGCTGGACCTCATCCGCAGGCCTTCTTTCGGAGAGGTCACCATGATCGAATGCAAAATGCATGGCCGGCCCTATGAGACGCTGTTGAATCTCTTCCTGGAATGGCACAGCCACGGCATCGACATCGTCCGTGCATTCGGCGGAAACGTGAAGAGCGTCAAGGCCGTCAAAAAGGGAATGGGAATGGCCCCCAACAGGGCCGCCATCGCGGCAATTCTCGAGTTCGAGAGCGGGGCGGTCGGGACCCTCAACCTGGGCTCCGAAGGGGGCTTCGGCAGGTTCTGCGAGCGCCTCGAGGTCATTGGGAGCAACTGGAGCGGCGTCATCGTGGAGAACGCCCGTGAGGTAGTCAGCTACGACCATGACGTGAAGGATTGGTACGAGCACAACACCTCTGCCGAATGGCGGCAGGATTGGCTGCCCATGCACACCAATTTCACCCATGCGATGGACGGCTACGTGGGGATGATTCGCGCGTTTGCGGAGAGCATCACGACCCGGGTGCAGGCGGCACCGAGCGCGGAGGACGAGCGGAAGGCCCTCGAGATCATTTTCGAGATCCTGCGGCAGCTGGATCTCCCCGCCGAGTGGAAATACGTCGCGAGCGACTACTGAGGAGCCCGAGAGACATGAGCTATTTTCAGAGAGTCATCTACTTCGAGCTGGAAGACATCGTCGGCGCGTCGAATGTGACGAACAAGCGCGCGGACCTGGACGCCGTGAGCACCGACGTGTGCTCGATCAGCCGCTTCTGGATCGATCGCGGGGAAGAACCCGTCACGCCTGATATCATGGTCTTCCCCGAAACGACGGAGCAGGTCTCCAAGGTCCTCAAGCTTGCAAACACCTATCGCATCCCCGTGACCCCGCGTGGAGGCGGCGCCGGGGACACCTGCGGAGCGCTTCCCATCTACGGCGGAATGGTCCTGGACCTCGGCAAGATGGACAAAGTCCTCGCCATCGACGAGAACAACTGCAGCGTGACAGCCGAGACGGGCATCTACCAGTGCGACCTGGAGGAAGCCATCAACAAGAAGGGCTACACGCTGAACTTCTTTCCCGCCTCCCACTATTGCTCGACCCTGGGAGGATTCCTCGCCAACCGCGGCTCGGGAACGTTGTCCTCCAAGTACGGAAAGATTGAAAGCCTCGTGGTGTCCATGGAGATGGTGCTCCCCACGGGAGAGATCGTGAACACTCTCCCCGTGCCGGACCATTCCACGGGCCCCGAGCTCAACAAGCTCTTCCTGGGGTCAGAAGGCACCCTCGGGGTGATCACGCGCGCAACGTTGAAGATGTACCCCTTGCCGGAGGAAAGACGATTCAACGGATTCCTTTTTGCCACGCTGGCCGACGCCATCGAAGCGGGTCGGCAGATCATGGTTCAGCGCATCGGCGCGAGCGCCCTTCGCGTCTACGACGAGGTGGATACGCGCGTCATGGTGAAGAAGGTCCTCGGGTTCGAGAAAGAAGGGGCCTTCATGGTGACGGGGTTCGACGGGTTCTCTGATATGGTCGAATGCCAGGAGAAGCGCGCTTTCGGGATCATCAAGGGCAAGGGCGGCGTAGACATGGGACGCGAGCCGGGCGAGAACTGGTGGAAGAACCGGTTCAAGTTCTACTACCCCCCGTACAACCTGGAAGCCGCAGAGGTGATGCACGGGGTATTCGACACGTGCGCAACTTTCGAGAACATCCTGAAGATCTTCTATGAGCAGAAAAAGGCCATCGAGGAAGGCTTCAAGGAATGGGAAACCACCTACATGGGCCATTTTTCGCACTGGTACGACTACGGCACGATCCTCTATCCCACGTTCATCGTCCACAAGCCTCCCAAGGACGTGGAAGAGCTGCTGCGCCTGAACCACCGGCTCTGGAATACCGGAGTGGAGATTGCCATCCGCAATGGCGGCACCGTGAATGAGCATCACGGGGTCGGGCTTCGGCTCGGGAGGTTCATGAAGGAAAACTATGGCGAGGGGTTCGTGGTGCTCCAACGCATCAAGCGAGCCCTCGATCCGAACAACATCATGAACCCCGGCAAAATGGGATTCGACGGGAGATAGAGAATGCACATCGACGAGTACTCCAAGACGATCTTCGAATGGAAGTTCAGCCCCATGGCGAACTACATCTGCCCGACCTACAAGGTCACCAAGAACGAATCGAACTCTCCCCGAGGACTGACTCTCCTGCTTTCTCTCATCACGGGAGACCAGAAGCGGCCCATCGACAGCGTGACTGCCGAGAGGATGTACCAGTGCGCCTCCTGCTACCTGTGCACCAGCCTGGGCTACGATGAAACGGATCCGGCCTCCTTGTTCATTGCCGCGCGGGCAGATATCGCGGAAATGAAACTGGTCCCTCCTGTCGTCCTGGCGCACAAGGAAAAGCTCCTCAGGAAGACCGAGCTTCCCGGATTGCCCCGGGCGACAAAAAGCGGCGACGTCGCCGTCGTCATCGACCCGGTGATCTCCTCGCAGTTCCCCGAAGAGCTGAAGGCCAACCTTGCGATCCTCGACCGCGCGGGGATCGGCTATGGGATCGTCGGCGCAGAACGAGGGAGCGGCGCCCAGCTTTTCGAGCTCGGATTCTTCGCCGAGGCTCGTGAGATGGCAGAGGCCATGCGGGAAGAACTGACATCCAAGGCATATGGAACACGAGTATTTCTTTCTCCCTATGACTATTGGTTTCTGACCAAAGGGTATCGTCAGATCGGGCTCACGGGGTTCGATGGCGCCGAGAACATTCCCTACCCTGCATATCTTCTCAGACTGGCCAAAGAAGGCAAATTGCGATTCAGGGGCGCGGCACAGAAAGAGCAGAAGAATACGTGCTGCTATCTCGACGCCGGCCATTACGTCCGCCCCGAGAGTTCCTTCCTCGGGATCGAGGATCTTCTTCGGCCCACTGGCCGCGTAGAATACAAGCCGCTCTGGAGAGGCGGTCGGCTTGCGCCGAACGATGCGGGGGATTTTCTCCCCTTCATCTATCCAGATCTCGCGGCATCCATCAACGAAAGGCTCGTCGCCGAGCTTTCCGAGACCGGCAGCAAGACCGTTCTCGTGTCCTGCCTTTACACGTTGGCGAACCTGCGCGGCGCGGCGCCGCGTGCATCCATGGCCGTGGAGGACCTCGGCAGCTTCCTGTTTCGCTGCCTGAAGACCTGAGGCGGGGAAAATGAAGGAGCTCGTCCTCGGAATCGACGTCGGGACCAGCAGCTGCAAGACGATTCTCATAGATGCAGCGGGCACGGTGATCGACTCGGCACGCCACGAATACGGTGTGCGCTCTTCCCAATACGGTTGGGCGGAGCAGGACCCCGAGGACTGGTTCCGGGCATTTCGCCGCGGCCTCGCTGAGATCCTCGAGCGCAATCCCGACGCAGGCCGGAGGGTTTGTGCCGCAGGGGTGACGGGGCAGATGATCGGCCTCACGATCCTCGACCGCGAGGGGAGTGTCGTGCGTCCCGCGATCATATGGATGGACCAGCGCTGCCTGCCCCAGGTCGAATTCTTGAAGAAGAACTTCGAGGCCATGATACGCCGGATCACTTTGAACCCGGTCAACACGGCCTATACCCTCCCGAAGATCCTGTGGCTGAAGGAAAACGAACCGCAGTCGTGGAAAAAGCTCTACAAGATCCAGCTTCCCAAGGACTATGTCCGCCTGCGCCTGACCGGCGAATGGGCCACTGATCTCAACGACGCTGCCGGAACCCTGCTCGTGGATGTGACGAACCTGCGCTGGGCGGATGAGCTGATCGACGCCCTCGAATTCGAAAGGGACCGGCTGCCCTCGCTCGTGCCAAGTACGGCCGTGGCGGGTCACCTTACGGGGGAAAGTGCGCGCGAGCTCGGACTTCGCGAAGGGATCCCCGTGATTGCGGGAGCGGGGGACCTCGCCGCCGAGAACCTCGCGGCGGGCATCCTGGGCCCGCAGCAACTCCTCACCCGATTGGGCTCCGCGGGCTCCAGCTCCACGAGCCTCGAGTTTCCCCTTCCCGACCCCTTGATGGTTTCTCCCTGTTACCCGCACTGCATAGAAGGCCGGTGGTTGGCCGAGATCGCGGACCACACCTTTGGAGTCTGCGAACGCTGGTTCCGCGATACCTTTTTTTCGCTGGAGAGAGAGACCGCGGAACAAGAAGGAACGGACTATTACGCTCTCATGGATGCGATGGCGGAACAGGTTCCGGCAGGCTCGGGGGGGCTCATTTTCCATCCCTTCAACGGCGCGGGTCCCTACTGGAATCCCTTGCTTCGCGGAGCGTTTTACGGCGTGAGCATACAGCACGGCAAGGGCCACTTCTTCAGGGCGATGCTCGAGGGAAGCGCGTTCTGCTTGAAGGACTCCATTGAAATGCTCCAGCAAAGGATACAGATCAAGCCCACCGAATACAGGCTGGTCGGCGGCGGGACCAGGAGCCGTCTCTGGACGCAGATCATTTGCGACGTGCTCGGAATGGATGCGGGTATCCTCAAGACGGCGGACGCGGCGCTGGGAGCAGCGATGCTCGCGGCACAGGGTGCGGGGCTTTTCGAGAGCGCCAGGGAGGCAATCGAGAAATGCGTCGTAAAGCAGCGGCAGGTCCTTGTGGACCATGAACGGGCCGCCACGTACGAGACCTTCCACGGATGCTACAAACTGCTGCACGCACGCCTCATGGAGGACAGCCGGACGCTCCAGGACGCACTGGACAAGACATCTCGCGGCGATTAGCCCGAACAGCCAAGGGTGAGGAGGAAAGAAATGGGGAATGCCAAGAAGAGGTTCCGGGTCGGCTTTGTGGGAGCTGGCACGCATGCCACCAACATGCTCTACCCAGCCCTGACATATCTCGATGACTTTGAAATCGAGCGAGTGGCAGTCTGCGACCTGGTCAAGGAAAAAGCGCAAAGAATAGCCTCGATGTACGGCGTTGGAAAGGTCTACACGGATCACCGCAAGATGTTTGAAAGTGAAAAGCTCGACGGCGTTGTCGTCTGCATCAACGCGGCCGGGCATCCGCCGGTCCTGAAAGACGCGCTGAAGGCGGGAGTGGATGTCTTTTCCGAGAAACCGACGTCAATCACGGTCGAGGATTCCGAGGAGATTTCCCAGATCGCCAAGGCGTCGAAGCGCTTCGTCATGGTCGACCACCAGAAAAGGAGGTCCTCGGCGTATCAAAAAGCGATGGAAATCGTCACAAGTCCTTCGTTCGGGCGAGTCACCATGATCGAATCGAAGATGCATGGGCACATCTACGACAATCTCTTCAACTGCATGATGGAATGGCAGATCCACAACATCGACATTGTGCGGGCCTTCGGCGGCGAGATCGGCGAGATCGTGGCGCGGATGTGCCGGCTCTCCCCCAACAGGGCGAGCATCGCCATACTCCTCCAGTTCAAGGGAGGCGCGGTTGCCACGCTGAATTGGGGCAGCGAGGCGGGCTGGGGACGCTTCTGCGAGAGGGTGGAAATCGTGGGCTCGGAACACGAAGCTGTCATCGTCGAGAACGCGCGTCATCTGATCCACTACAAGCAGGATCAATCGACCGAGTGGGCACCCAACTGGTTCCCGATCACGAAGAGCCAGACACCCTTTATTGACGGATACGTCGCCAACTTGAGGGAGTTCATGGATTGCGTCCTGGAGCGCCGGGCGCCGAGCCCGGATATCGGGGATGAGGTCGAGGCGCTGCGCGCGATCTACGAGATTGCCCGGCAACTCGGTATAGAGAGAAAATGGACGATGACGATTGGCGAGCGCTAGACCGCAGTTATCCGGCCTGCTTCCGCGGCGGCCGCGGACCATGGACTGCCGCACCGTGGCGGGCCTTCGCGGTCCATGGTATTGTGCCCCATGATCCTCGCGTACGACATCGGCACGACGTTCCTCAAGGCGGCCGTCGTGAGCATCGGGGGAAAAGTCATCGCCAGCGCACAGGCGCCGGTTCGGATGGTGGAAACGCACGAACCGGACCGCCGCGAGTGCGATCCCAACACCTGGTTGTCGGGAATGGCACTCGTCACGGCGCAGCTCGGTCTGAAAGAGAAGGGCCGGATCCGCGCCGTGGTGGTGAGCGCCAATGGGCCCACTCTCGTGCCGGCGGACGCGGACGGGGTTCCGCTGGACTTCGCGATGACCTGGATGGACCGCCGCGCCCAGGAGGAAGCGGACGTGATCGCCGAGTTTTCCGACACGCCGCTGGACGCCTCGTTCTACCTCCCCAAGGCATTCTGGATCATGCGGCACAAGCCCGAGATCTACGAGCGCACGCGGCACTTCCTGCCGTGCGCGGAGTACGTCACCTGTTTCCTCACCGGCAACGCGGTGCGAATCGTCCCCACCCCGATGTTCCGGGATTTCTTCTGGAACGAGGGGGCGATCACGCACCTGCGCATGGACCCGGAGAAGTTCCCGCCCTTCGTGGATGTCGGAGACCTCGTGGGGACCGTCCGTACGGAGGCCGACGAGATGCTGGGCATCCCCGCCGGCATTCCCGTCATCGCCGGGGGGCCGGATTTCATCATGTCGATCCTCGGCACCGCCGCGACGCAGGCCGGGCGCACCTGCGACCGGGCCGGCACCTCGGAAGGCATCAACCTCTGCTGGCCGGCGCCCGTGCACGATCGGCGCCTGCTGTGCTTTCCCCACGTCGTGAGAGGCTCCTTCAACGTGTCGGCGATCATTTCTTCGTCGGGCGCGGCGCTGGACTGGGCGACCCGCGCCCTGGGCACGGGGCGGGATGACATCGACGCGCTGCTGAAGGACGCGGCAACGGCGGTCCCGGGCGCGGGGCGGCTGCTCTTCCTCCCTTTCCTGACCGCCGAGAGGTTCGGGGTCTGGGACTCGACCATGCGCGGAGCGTTCATCGGCCTCACGCTGGACCACGGGAAACGCGAGATGATGCGGGCGGTCGTGGAGTCCAGCGGGTTCACGGTGCGGTCCGTCCTGGGGGTGATGGAGGAGGTCGGCTGCCGGGCCGCGGACCTGAGGGTCACCGGCGGCCTCGCGCGGCTTCCGCTGTGGTGCCAGGCCCGGGCGGACATCACCGGCAGAAAGGTGCTCCTTCCCGAGCAGGAAGAATCGGATCTGGTCGGCAACGCGTGCGTGGGCTTCTATGGGCTGGAGGAGTTCGACACCCCTTCGGACGCGGCGGAGAATCTCGTCCGCTTCCAGAAGACCTATCATCCGAATGCCGTGGCAAAGCAGGCCTACGACGAGCTGTTCGGGGTTTTCACGAAGGCGTGCGCGGAGCTGGGAGCCACATTCCAGCGTCTCTCGGCGGAGCAGTAGAGAAGGGGAAAGCCGGGCCGGCTGGACCGGCCGGCTCAGGCCCGGGGGTGGGGCGTGATGCTGATCACGTGCGCGGGAGACTCCCGCAGCGGCTCGGTGAGCCGGACGTGGATGTCCTTGCCCTCCTGGAACCAGGTCGAATAGCTGATCGAACCGAGCACCCGCAGGCCCGCATAGGGCAGGAGCCGGAGCGAGGGGAGGACGATCGTGCGGTCAGCGGGCGTGCCCAGCAGGATCGCGTAGGTGGTCATTCCCTTGCTGGTAAAGCGCACTCCAAGCCCGTCCTCCGTCACGCCTTCGCGCTCGCTCCACGGGCGGGTGCCGTAGATCGCTTCACCGTTGATCTTCAGCCAGCTGCCCAGTCCCTGGAGGCTCGCCGCCTGCGCGGCACCGATCGAACCGTCCGCATCCGGTCCGACGACCAGGAGAAGGTTGCCCCCGCGCGCGGTCACGTCGCAGAGCTGGCGCACGAGATTCGACGCTGGCAACGGTCCGTCATCGCCCTCGTCGAGGCAGCGCACGCACTCCCAGGCGTCCTCGCCGTCGGGAAAGGCGGTTTCTGCATCGACGGTGTGGAAGTCCGCGTGACGGAAGGGAAGCCTCGCCTCGGCCCGCACGGCAACACGCGCGGTCCGGGGCGCGAAAAGGCGGCGGACCGCCCGGGCGATCCGCAGCCCTTTCGAGTCCGGCTCGTCGGCCTCGGGCTGCCCGAAGCGGTCGTTGATCACGCCATCCGGCACCGCCTCGTAGTAGTCCGAGAAGAGGGTGAGGAGGTCCTGTGCGGGAGGGCTTCCGACATCGTTCCAGAGAATCGACGGCGCGTAGCGCGAGATGAGCTCCCGCCACTGCGCGTCGACGTACGACGCGTAGCTTCGCGTCTGCGGCATTGCGGCCGCCGGGTCCGCCGCGTCCCGAGGGGGAGTGCCGCCGAATGTCCAGTCCAGGCCCCCCGAGTAGTAGACGCCGAACCGCAAGCCCCTCGCGCGCGCGCCTTCCGCGAGCTCGCCCACGGCGTCCCGCGGCGCCTGCCAGCCCCGCCGGCGCGCGTTCTTCGTGCGGGCCGGCCACAGGGCAAAGCCGTCCTGGTGCTTCGCCGAGGCGACGAGGTAGCGCGCGCCGCTCGCCGCGGCCGCGTCGAGGCATCCGGCCGGGTCCCACTCGCGAATCCCCTGGCGGAACATCCGGGCGAACTCGTCGTAGCGGCCCCGCCGTCCCCACTGCGCGGCGATCACCTGCGCGGGCTCGCCGCGGGAAAAGGAATAGGGACCCCATCGAATCGCGATCCCCAGCTTCGCGTCGGGGTACCAGGAAGGCGCGGGACGCTCCGCCAGGGACTCCCAGGTTTGGTCACTCAGCGCGGCCGCCCGTCTCAGGAACTGCGATCCGCCAGGTACTTGTAGAAGGAGTAGCGCTCCTTCGCGTCCCTGCGGGCGACTTCCAGCAGCTCCGCTGCCCTCTCGGGCCCCGACTGCTTGAGCGCACGGAACCTGATCTCGTTGTACATGTAGTCCGCGATGTCCGCCGTCGGCTCCCGGGAGTCGAGGATCAGCGGGTTCTTGCCTTCCGCCTTCAGCTTCGGGTTGTAGCGGAACAGGGTCCATGCACCCGACTCCACGGCCAGCTTCTGCTGGCTGATGCCCCTGCGAAGGTCGTAGCCGTGGTTGATGCAGTGGCTGTAGGCGATGATGAGCGCGGGGCCGTCGTACTCGTCCGCCTCGTTGAAGGCCCTGATGGTCTGGATCCTGTTCGCGCCGAAGGCCACCCGGGCAACGTAGACGCTGCCGTAGGCCATGGCCATCATCCCGAGATCTTTCTTGCCGATCGGCTTGCCGCCCGCGGCGAACTTCGCGATGGCTCCGACCGGGGTGGACTTCGACATCTGGCCGCCGGTATTCGAATACACCTCGGTGTCCAGCACGAGGATGTTCACCTTCCGCTGGGAGGCGATCACGTGATCGAGACCGCCGTAGCCGATGTCGTACGCCCAGCCGTCTCCGCCGACGATCCAGACCGACCTCTTCAACAAGAAGTCCGCCGCGGCGAGCAGCCGCTTCTCGAGGTCGGATGCGGGCTTTGCCAGTGCTTTCTTCAGATCCGCGACGCGGAGGCGCTGCGCCTCGATTCCGTCCTGCGTGGACTGGTCGGCGGACCTGATCTGCTGCAGGAGGGCAATCGGCGCCGTGGACTTTCCGCCCGCCACGATGGCATCGATCAGCTCGTTGCCGAACTCGAACATCTTGTCCGAGGTGAGCCTCATGCCGAATCCGAACTCCGCCGCGTCCTCGAACAGGGAGTTCGACCACGAGGGGCCCCGGCCGTCGGCGCGCTTCGTGTAGGGCGTCGGAGGGAGGTTGCCGCCGTAGATCGACGAGCAGCCCGTGGCGTTGGCGATGACCGCCCGATCCCCGTAGAGCTGGCTCATGAGCTTCACGTACGGCGTTTCTCCGCAGCCGGCGCAGGCGCCGGAGAACTCGAAGAGGGGCTGGATGAACTGGGATCCCTTGATCGTATTGCGCCTGATGAGCTTCGGATCCACCTCGGGCAGGGAGAGGAAGAACGAGAAGTTCCCCGCCTCCTGGTCGCGTATCGGGAGCTGGGGCGCCAAGTTGATCGCCTTCCGGTCGGTCTTCTCCCCGTTCACCTTCTTGAATGACGGGCAGGCGCTCACGCAGACGCCGCACCCCGTGCAGTCCAGGGAAGAGACCTGGACGGTGAACTTCAAGCCCTCGAACTCCTTGCCCTTCGCATCGACGGACTTGAAGCTGGACGGGGCCTTTGCCAGGAGCGCGGGATCGTAGACTTTCATGCGGATGACCGCATGCGGGCACACCATGGAGCACTCGCCGCACTGCGTGCAGGTGTCGGGGTCCCAGACCGGGATCTCCTCCGCAATGCTCCGCTTTTCCCACTTCGTGGTGCCCGTGGGCCAGGTGCCGTCGTCCGGCAGCATGGAGACGGGCAGCGATTCCCCGCGTCCGGCGATGATCGCCGCGGTCACGTTGCGCACGAATTCCGGCGCCTGTGCGGGCACGGGAGGCAGCATGTGGAGCTTTCCCTCGGCGCGCGCGGGATAGTCCACCTTCTCGATGCGGCTGCGGGCCGTCTCCACGGCCTTCATGTTCATTTCGACGATGTCCCTGCCCTTGTTGCCGTAGGTATCCTCGATGGCCGTCTTGATGAGCTCCAGCGCTTTCGCCTCTTCGAGGACTCCCGAGATGAGGAAAAAGGCGGTCTGCATCGTCACGTTGATCCGGCCCCGGAGGCCGACCTCGTCGGCGATCTTCGTGCCGTCGATGACGTAGAATCTCAGCTTCTTGTCGATGATCTGCTTCTGCACTTCCACGGGAATCTGTCCCCACACCTCGTCCTTGGAGAACGGCGAGTTCAGCAGGAACACCGCGCCGTCATCCGCCTGGGAGAGCATGTCGAGGCGGTTCATGAAGCTGAACTTGTGGCAGGCCAGGAAGTTCGCCTTGGAGATGAGGTAGGTGCTCTTGATCGGCTTCTTGCCGAATCGGAGGTGCGACACGGTGGTGGAACCGGACTTCTTGGAGTCCAGCACGAAGTAGCCCTGGACGTAGTTGTCCGTGGCCTTGCCGATGATCTTGATCGAATTCTTGTTCGCGCCGATCGTCCCATCCGCGCCGAGGCCGTAGAACATCGCGCGGTGCACGCCGGCCGGTTCGGTGGAAAACGCCGGATCGAAGGGAATGCTCGTGTGCGTCACGTCATCGTTGATGCCGATGGTGAAGTGGTTCTTCGGTACCTTCTGCGAAAGCTGGTCGAAGACGCCTTTCGCCATTGCGCCGGTGAACTCGTACGAGCCCAGGCCGTAGCGTCCCCCGATGACGACCGGGTAGTCCTTCGCCTTGAACAGCCCCAGGGACATGGCTTCTCCGATCGCGGTCCGCACGTCCTCGTACAGCGGCTCCCCCAGGGAACCCGGCTCCTTCGTGCGGTCGAGGACCGCGATGGCCTTCACGGTCTTCGGCAGCGACTGGGCGAAGTGTTCGAGGCTGAAGGGACGGAAGAGGCGAACCTTCAGCACGCCGACTTTCTCGCCCTTCGCCAGCAGGTATTCGGCGGCTTCCTCCGCGGCTTCCGCGCCGTTTCCCATCATGATGATGACTCGTTCCGCATCCGGGGCCCCGGCGTAGTCGAAGAGGCCGTACTGCCGGCCGGTGAGCTTCGCCAGCTTGTCCATTGCCTTCTGGACGATCCCCGGGACCGCCGCGTAGTACTTGTTCACTGTTTCGCGCCCCGCGAAGTAGACGTCGGGGTTCTGGGAGGTGCCCTTGATGGTGGGCCGCTCGGGATTCAGCGAACGGGCCCGGTGCGCCGCCACCAGGTCGTCGGTGACCAGCGCGCGCATGTCGTCCTGGCTCAGCTCCTCGATCTTCTGCACCTCCATGTACGAGCGGAACCCGTCGAAAAAGTGCAGGAAGGGCACCCGGGACTCCAGCGTGGCCGCCTGAGCGATGAGGGCGCAGTCCATGATCTCCTGCGCGTTGTTGGAGCACAGCATGGCCCACCCGGTCGAGCGGCAGGACATCACATCCTGGTGATCGCCGAAGATGGACAGTGCATGAGTGGCTAGGGCGCGCGCGGCGATGTGGAACACGGTGGAGCAGAGCTCTCCGGCGATCTTGTACATGTTGGGGATCATCAGCAGGAGGCCCTGGGAGGCGGTGAAGGTCGTCGTGAGCGCGCCCGTGGTGAGCGCGCCATGTACGGCACCCGCGGCGCCCGCTTCCGACTGCATCTCGACCACGATCGGAACGGTGCCCCAGATGTTCTTCCGGCCTGCCGCCGAGAACTCGTCCGCGGATTCCCCCATCGTGGAGGAGGGGGTGATGGGGTAGATTGCGATCACCTCGTTCGTCGCGTGCGCGACCGTAGCGGCGGCGGTGTTCCCGTCGATGGTCACCATCTTCCTGGCCATATGTTGAATCCTTCTTTCGTGAAAAAGTTATAAGGGACTTTGTGAGCGTATTCTATCCCAAAAGGGAAATCATGACAATTGCGGCCGAATCCAGTGAAATCAAGCGGTTATCGCAGTGCGCGCGCAAGGGACAGGAGGAAATCGCGGTTGTCGGCCTGCATGTACCTCATCGTTCCGCCCATACGCGAAAAAGTTTTGCAGTAGCGCAGGTAGTAGGCGGGGTCCGTGATCGGCGGCTCGCCGTCCCTCGTCCAGTCCCAGGCCGACGCGGCGATGTCCACGACGAGGATGAAGTGATTCTCGATCGTGCGTCCCCCCTGCAGCGCGATATTCCGCGCCATGGAGAGAGACTTCTCGAAGATCATCGGCGACATCACCGCGGAGCCGATGGACAGGTACACGCCGCCGTCCAGCCTGCTCACGCCCTCGGCAAACACGAGGAAGTCGGTGAGCGCGGTGCGGCCCACGGCCGCGCCGCTGTTCATCGGATGCTCGTAGATGATGTCGTGGCCGATCATGGGATGGCCCGTGAAGGGGACACCGGCGGACCAGGCCGCGGCCTGCGCGGAGTACGCCGCGAAGGGATGCGGGACCTTCATGAGCCCGGCCGGGAGCGCGAACTCCCGCAGCGCGGAGAGAAGGTCCGCCGCGGCCGCTGCCCGGCCGGGCGCGGCATCCAGCAGCCGCGGGATCTGCTGCAGGAGCTCTTGCGAAGACGGCAGATCGATGCCCTGGTTGGCGATGAGCGCTCCCACCGATTGCCCGTACCCCAGGCCTTTCCACGCGCCCGCCAGGAGCGCGATGTTGATGAAGCGCCCCGTTTCCTCCCATGCGCCGAACTCGCCGCGGCTGACGTTCTCCCGCACATCCTCGCTCGTGCGGCCCTGGTAGGCGAGCTCCCAGTCATGGATGATCCCCGCGCCGTTGGTCGCCAAGTGCGTGATCCAGCCGTCCCGGATGAGCTGGATGAGCACGGGTCCGAGGCCGTTCTTGATCGTGTGCGCGCCGAACGCGCACATCACGGGCTTTCCCTCTGCCCGCGCGGCCCGCACGCGGTCCAGGACTTCCGTCAGCGTCGCGGCTGCCTGCGGCCCGAGCAGGCCGGGCACCGTGGACGGATCCACCGCGTCTCTCGGGAACTGCACTTTGCTCTTCCGTTCGGCGAGGGATCGCAGCCGCAGCTTTCCCCGATCCAGGGAAGAAAAGCTCATGCCCGGTCACTCCTGGTGACATCGCGGTCACTCCTGGTGACATTCGGCACCCCAAGGAGGCGGCACAGGGCCTGCCACTGGGAGAAGTCCGGAACGACGATGTCGGCACCCGCACGGATCAGACGCGCGCGCTTGCGCATGTTCCACCCGAACCGCCGCAGCTCGTCGCTGGCAACACCGACCGTGCGGCCGCCGCGCCGCCGGGTTTCCCGTATCTCGACCGGGCCGTCCCCGAATGTCACCAGCGTCCGCGCGCCCGCGCCGCCGATCTCCGAAAGGATCCTTTCCACTACCACCTTCTTCGCTTCCACGTTCATGTCCCCCACGGCGCCGTGGATCCTGCCTTCGAAAAGGGAAGCGTGTCCGAGCGCCTCGGCTTCGGCGACCAGGTCGCGCTCGTCCGTTCCGCTTGCCAGGTGGAGCTTCACGCCGGCCGCGTGCAGCGCTTTCAGCAGGGGGATCGCACCCTTGAGCGTAAAGTCCTCCACGCACAGCTCGCCGCGGCGCAGCTTCGCGATCCGGCCCGAGACCAGGGCCAGCAGCTCCTGGTTGTACAGCTCCTTGTACCCCACGGGATCCTTCATCTCGGTGGCCGGCACGATACCGAACTCGCGTACCATGTCCGCCAGGCCGTGCATCTGCACCAGGGTCTGGACGCCCGTCGTCATGTCGATATAGTCGTGCACCCGTTCCCGCACGGACCGGTAGAGCTTCTCCTCGGCGGTCTTCCAGCCGTCGCCGAGTATGGAGCGGATCATCACAGGCTCCATGATGCCCTCCCAGCCCTCGCGCAGCGTGGAGATCGTGCCATCGTTGTCGAAAATCGCGTCGGTGGGCAAAAGCGCGGCGGGGACCGGTCCGACGATCTCGATCTCCGCCCCGGCGTGGAAACGCGCCGCCCTCGGGTCTTCCGCGAGCTCGGGATTGCAGACGTAGTCCGGATCACTGCCGATGGCCATGATCTCCGCGGGGCTCGCCGTGCCGGTGATGAAGAGCTTCTTCACCGTGACCCCTGCGGCGAAGTTCCCGAGCGTGGCCGCTGACACCGGATCGCTTCCCGCCGCCAGCGCCGCGGCGATGCCGGCAAGCGCGCTGTCTCCCGCGCCCACCGTGTCGATCCTGCCCAGGATCTGCAGGCCCGGCACCTCGTGCATACCGCCTTTTTCGCGCACCAGCATGCCACGGGAACCGCGCGTCACGAACAGGGGGGTCTCCCACCGCTGGAAAAGTGCCTCCGCGGCGCGCTCGGCATCGACACGGGGGACGGGGTCTTCCCCGTCCCAACGCGTGCCGATGAGCCGCAGCGCCTCGCGGTCGTTGAGCTTGCGTATCGCCCCGGCGTAGCTGTCGCTGAAGCTCCTGCTGTCGCAGATGAAGGGGATGGAAGCTTCACGGATCAGGGCGGCAAGACCTTCCCGCAGGGCGGGCGTATGGATGCCGTGGAGAAGCTGCTGGTTCACGATGACCAGGTCCAGGCCTCCCAGCGCCTTCCGCAGTGCCCGGAGAAGGGAGGCACACGTTGCCGGGGCAAGAGAGTTCGCGTTTCCGAAATCGATCCGGCCCTGTTCCTCCCCGCCCTCTACCGGCTTGACGTATACGGGGGTGTCCCAGTCCGAATCCTGGACCAGGACACCCTGGAGATCGACCGCCGCGCCGCCGAGGATCCGGGTCATCTCACGCCCGAAGGGGTCGCTCCCGAGCACACCGAAGGCGCAGATGCGGCGCACTCCCATGGCCGAGAGGTTGCTCACCACGTTCCCCGCGCCTCCCGGGGAGTACCGCTGTCCGCGGACGGGCCGGGTCGCCAGCCCCGTCTCGATGGAAATCTCCGAGAGTGACGCGTCGAGCGTCCAGTAGGCATCCAGGCAGAAATCGCCGATCACGCCGATGCGCGTGCGGGCGATGCGGGAGAGAAGGGCTTCGAGCTGATCGCGGGTCATTGCGGGGCGCAGTGTAATCGACGCGCGCGCAGCCTTCAAGTATACTGCGGCCTTTGCGGGGCGCAGTGTAATCGACGCACGGGTCCCCTTCAAGTATACTGCGCCGAATGAAATACCAGGAGATCCTCGACCGCACGCGCGCTCTCGCCGCCCGGCCCGCGCGGAAGCTCGACCCTCGGAAGATCGCCGCCGTGATGAAGGCGTTCACGGACCGCACGAGCGGTTCCGCGCGGCTCTTCCAGCAGGCAGGACGCGTGCTGCCCCGGGGCATCGAGCACGCCTGGACGCCGAGCGTCCCCTACCCCCTGTTCATGAATCATGGGAAGGGAAGCCGCGTGTGGGACGTGGACGGCAACGAGTACGTCGACTACATCCTCGCCGGCGGGCCGCTCATACTCGGCCACAACCACGAGGGCCTGCGGAAGAGCATGATGGAGCTGATCGGCAGGCGGACGTATTTTCACGGTTTCTCCGACGAAATGGAGATCCGGGCCGCGGAGAAGATCGTCCACCACTTCCCGGCGATCGAGCGCGTGCGGTTCACGTGCTCGGGCACGGAAGCAAACGCCGCGGCGGCGCGGATCGCCCGCTCGTACACGGGCAAGAAGAAGATCATCAAGTTCCTCGCCGGCTACCACGGGTGGAGCGACCAGTTCATGACCGACATGGAGGTTCCCGGAAGCGGCAGGTTCGTCTCGCAGGGCATTCCGGACGAGATACTGGATCTCACCGTCCTGGTGCCGCCGAACGACCTCGATGCGCTCGAAAAGGCCTTTGCCGCGCACGCCTCGCAGGGAGGGGTGGCCGCGGTGTTCTGCGAGCCGGTGGGGGGCGAATCCGGTCTCGTACCGTTCGCGGACGGCTTCCACGCGGCGGCGATCGAGATGACGCACCGCCACGGCGCGGTGTACGTCTTCGACGAAGTGGTCACCGGGCTGCGCATGGGACTGGGCGGCGCGCAGTCCGCGCTCGGCGTGAAGCCGGATCTCACCACGCTGGGAAAGGCGCTCATGGGAGGATGGCCGTCGTGCGGGGCGGTCTGCGGCAGCGCGGAGGTGATGGAAACGGCGACGGTCGGGGTGATCCCTGACGGCAAGCCGTTCGCCTACATCGCCGGCACGCTGCCGGGGAACACGCTTTCCGCCGCGGCCGCCTACTACACGATCCTCGAACTGGAGAAACCCGGCGTGATCGACAGGATGTTCCTCATGACCTCGGATCTCGTGGACAAGCTGAACGGCCTTTTCGCCGCGCGCGGGTGCGGCTTTTTCGCGTACAGCTTCGGGGGCATCGTCCGCATCGAAATGACCGCCCCCCACGGGGTGCCTCTCACCGGACCCGAGGTATTCCCCGAGGTGATCTTCCGCCGGGGACTCCTCGACGGGTACTCGGCGATCGTGCACGCCCATGGCGTTCTCACCCGCAACGGCAGGGACATGGTGTCATGCGCCCACACCACGAAAGACAACGACCGGGCCGTGAAAGCATTCTCCGCTCTTCTGGACGCACTCGAATAGGAGCACGGGATGAAGGAGTTTTCCCCGAAGAAACGCCGGAGGACGGCGCTGGTGACCGGTGCATCGCGGGGGATCGGCAAGGCGATTTCCGCCGCCCTGGCAGCCGGCGGCTGGGAGGTGACCGGCACCTGCCGAAACCCGAGGCGCCTCACCGCGGAGGACCGGGTTCCGGGGGTGCGCTACCTCCCGCTTGATCTATCGCGCAATGCCAGCGTGGAGGCGCTGCTGAGGAAGGTGAGGAATGTCGACGTCCTCGTGAACAACGCGGGCAGCGGGTCGATCGGGCCGGCGGAGGAAGCGCCCATCGAGGTGGTGCGCACCCTGTTCGAGGACAACTTCTTCGGCGCGGTCCGCCTGACACAGTCGTTCCTGCCGGGCATGCGTTCCCGGGGAAAAGGCGCCGTGATCTTCATCGGCTCGATGGCCGGCGAGGCCCCTCAGGCCTTTTCCTCGTTCTACGCGGCGAGCAAAGGGGCTCTCCGCTCGTTCGCGGAGTGCCTGCGCATGGAGGTCCGTGGATACGGGATCCGCGTGTCGCTCATCGCGCCCTGGCACATCGCGACGACCTTCCCTCAAGAGCGGCAGGTCAAGAAGGCCTCTCCCTACGCCGCGGCGTTGCAGAGAGTGAAGCAGGTCCGCGACCGGTTCATCATGGAGGGCCCCGAGCCGCAGGTCGTGGCGGAAGCGGTCATGGACCTCCTGGGTGCGCGCAGGCCGCGTGCCTTCACGAGCGTGGGACACCACGCGCGCCTGCAGGCCTTTTTCGTGCGGCACCTGCCGCGGCGCATCATCGAGGCATTGTCAGCCCGCAGATTCAAGTTATAATCACCTCATGAAGTCCACGATGAAGGCCCTCGTCAAGAAGCGCGCCGGCCCGGGGCTCGTCCTGGACGAGGTTCCCGTGCCGACGACCGGGGGCAACGATCTCCTGATCCGGGTTACCCGCACGGCGATCTGCGGGACCGACCTCCACATCTGGCACTGGGACGAGTGGGCCCAGCGCACGCTGCACCCCCCGCTGGTCGCCGGGCACGAGTTCGTCGGAGGAAACCGGAATATTTTGAAAACGGAACATCCCATAAGCATAATCCGTCCTCACATCCCGCTCGTATCCACAGGCTCGTGCCGTAGGGCCCACCAACCCCATTTCTTGGACCAATTGGGGAGAGATCCTTCCTGTCCCTTCCAGACGCGCGA
>JBKQPS010000143.1:0-11078 GCA_052144915.1 Spirochaetia bacterium
TCCGGCAGGACTCGCGCGCCTTCATGGAAACCGCTCCGTGACAGCCGTTTCACTTGCTTTTAGGAAGGAATCGCCGCCGTCGCCGTCCTACACGCCAATGATCTACCAACAAAAAAAATTCGCACCCGGCGGCAGCCGCCCGACGGCGGGTCACGGCGGAGGCGGACTTCCGTGGACCGCGGCGCCCTCGCCGGTGGTCCACGGGGCGGGTCGCCGCGGTGGCCCCCGGGCGGTTCTACTGGAACTTCTGGCGCTGCGTGTCGTAGAGCTTCGACAGTTTCTCCTGGATCTTGCCCAGCTGCTCGTCGGTCTCGATCCCGAAGTCCTTGAGAACCGGGATCTGCACCTGGTCGAACCCGATTCGTTCGCGCTCGATGTCGCAGATCGTGTTGGCCAGGTACACGCAGTACACGATGTCCCGCGCCGCGGCGGGAGCCTGGAGAGGCTCGTGGTGGAAGCGGATGGCCGTGACCAGCTGATCGGGGAAGTTCCACTTCTTGGCGATGAGGGCCCCGACTTCCGCGTGGTTCAAGCCGACGGAGAAGTTCTCCAGCATCCGCGCCGGGATTCCCTTGTCCTTGCAGATCTTCGTGATCCGCTCGAGCAGGTCGGGGTGCAGGGAGGCGATGACGATCTGGCCGAGGTCGTGCAGGATGCCGCCCACGTATACGTCGTCCAGCAGCTCCTTCTTCTTCTTGAAGCTCTTGGCGATGTAGTAGGCGTAGAACGCGCAGCGGTAGGAGTGCTGCCAGAGAGTGCGCATCTCGCTGTACTTTTCCCCCATCACCTTCTGGGTCCCGTAGGAGTACAGGAGGTTGCGCACCCCCTTGGTGCCCACGAGCTTCACCGCTTCCACGATGTTGTCCACCCGCTTCGGCAGCATGAACTGCGCGGAGTTCACCAGCTTCAGGAGGTCCGCGGTCATCGAGGGGTCGACGCTGATTTCCCGGGCGATGTCGGTGATCTCGGAGTTCGGGTCAGCAATGAGCCTCTGGAGATTCAGAATGTTGTCGGGGAACTGCGGCAGCGTGTCGATCTCCTTCACGATGCTCTGCGTGAGGGTGTCCAGCTGTTCCAAGTGAATCTCGGAGAAGGGGATGTTGAGGGTGGCCACGGTCTCCCCCTCCTCGCTGTCGATGGCAAAACAGTCCTCGCTGAGGCCGATCTTTTTCATCATCAGCACGAGGATCACGATGCCCAGCCCTGCCCCCTCCGTGCTGTCCAGCACGGTCGCGAAAGCCTCCTCCAGGGAGCTGAAGGCACGGGAGCGCGCGAGACGGTCGAAGACCCGCATCTGCTCCTTGCGCGAGATCTCGACATTGTTGCGCACCATGATGCTCAGCGCCGGGCCCTTGGTCTGGAAGATGACCTTGATGTACATGCCCAGCTCTTTCTGCTTCTGGAGATAGTACTGGATGTTGTCGAAGGTCTCCTGCTTGAAGTTCTTCATCCCGATGTCGTATTCCTTGTCGTTGTTGAGATCGAGACCCTTCTCAAGGAAATAGACGCGCTTGGTGTTCGCTTTTTTCGCATTCACCGCGAGCTCGCGGAGGCAATAGGAGAGCGGCTCTTTCAGTTTTTCCTGGCCGAGCTCGGTCAGGAAGCTCTCCAGCACCCTGTCGAGGTAGATTTCCGTTTCATGGGGAAGTGTGTATGTCTTGAAGGTGAGAGGGACCGCGTTGTGAGCGGCTCTTTTTATCTGGGCGAGGTCGATTTCATTGGACATGTATCCCCCGTCTCCGTTTTCGCTGTACCATAAATGGTAGTTGAAGCCCCGTGTGGTGTCAAGCTTTGACCCATTTTGGTTTGTAAAAGTCGAATTGTGTCGTATAATCCCCGCACCAAGGCAGCAAAGACATGATGAAAAAAGAGAAAGTCGCCAACGGGGTGTACTGGGTGGATATCCCGGAAGCGGACCTTCGGATTCTCTGCGGATGCCCCGCGGACGCGGTGAAGCACCTGTTCAAGCGCGGATTGATCGGCCCGGCAGAGAAGGTGGGGGTCCCGTACGAAACCGGTCCCAACGCCATCCTGCTCTCGGACACGCCGATCCAGAAGGGAAGCTTCGCCAACCTCGCGGAGTTCGCGCTCCTGCAGATGTTCTATCGGCAGGGGATGCTCCTCCCGGGCCACCCCAACGCCGGGCGAAAACCGCTTCTCATCGGGCTCGGCGACCAGGTCCGTTCCCAGGCGGAATATGTGTTCCGGGGCAATTACGGGCTCGTTTCGATTCCTGAGCTCGAGGCGTGCGGCGTGCCGCCCGCGGAAGCGCGCGAGATGATGGCGATCAAGAAGTGGTTCAGCTTCGGGAGCATCCACGCGACGTCGGATCTCATCGAGATCCGCGCGCTGGACGCCGACGCGGTAGAGCTCGCCCCGGGGTGCGTGGTGCACCGAAAGGGTTTCAATCGATACGAGTTCATCGCCTCGGGCGCGTCTGTCGAGGTCGACCTCACCCTCGGTCCCGGGGAGGAGTTCGAGCCGGCGTACATCCTGCCCCCCCGCGGCGCCCGGCGCGAGGCTTTCTCGGTGATCCACGTCGGGGAAGGCGACGGGTGGGACGCCGCGCGGCCCTGCATGGGGAGCATCGTGTGCGGAGGCGGCCTGTTCTACCTCGTGGACGCCGGGCCGCACATCATGCGGTCTCTCGATGCGCTAGGCATCGGCGTCGCGGAAATCGAAGGAATATTCCACACGCATTCGCACGATGACCACTTTGCCGGTCTCACCTCCCTGGTGCGCACCGATCGGCGGCTGAAGTACTACGCGGTGCCCTACGTTCGGGCGAGCGTCCAGAAGAAGCTCGCCGCGCTGATGCGGATCGATGAAGACCGTTTCTCCCGCATCTTCGAGGTCTGCGACCTCCTGCCGGGCGAGTGGAACCGGGTCGGCGCGCTGGAAGTGAAGCCCGTGTACTCGCCGCACCCGGTGGATACGACGGTGTTCTTCTTCCGCGCGGCTGCGGGCATGGAAAGCCGCACCTACGCGCACCTCGCCGACATCGCCTCGTTCAGCGTCATTGGGAAGCTCGCCGAAGGGCAGCCGTCCGCGCTCACGGAGAGAAGCCGGGCCCTCCTCATGCGGGAGCTGACAAGCCCGGCGGACGTGAAGAAGGTTGACGCCGGCGGCGGCCTCATTCACGGCAGCGCCGCCGATTTTCTCGACGACCCTTCCCGAAGAATCCTCCTCAGCCATGGGGTGCCCGAATCCCCGCGCGATCCCACGGCCCGCGTTACGACCGCGGCTTTTGGAGAATCGGACGTGCTCATCCCCGGAGGGGCGCAGGAGTTCTTCGCGCGCACCGCGCGTTCCTGCCTTGCCTCCCTGCTGCCCCGCTGCCCTCCGGCCGAGATCGACAAGCTTGCTGCCTGCCCGACGGTGGAAATCGCTGCGGGTGAGCTCGTGCATCCGGGACGCAGGAGCGGGAACGATCTGCGCCTCATCCTCGGTGGCACGGCCGACCAGGTCGATCCGTCGACGGGAAAGACGCGGCGGCTGGGCGTCGGCGCGCTCGTGGGCGAACCGTCCCCGCCCGGTCGACGAACGGCCGTGCCGCCGAGCCGGGCCAGGAGCACGGTCACCGCCCTGTCCATCCCCGCGCGGACCTACCGGGATTTCCTCTCCCGCAATGGCGGCGCGGGCGCGTGCCGGGAACCCGCGACATTCCACGAAGCCCTCTCGCTCTGCCCGGCCTTCTCGGGCATCGAGACCGCGCGCGTGCGAAACAGCATCGCCGCCGCCATGCAGGAGAGGAACATTGCGCGGGGTACAGCCGCGCCCGCGGAATCCGAGCCGGCCCTCATGGTCCTGGCAAAGGGCGAAATGGACATCGCGGTGGGCTCCCAGCTCATCGAGACCCTGCGCCCGGGAGGATTCTGGGGTGAGGAACGGATCGTGAGCACCGCGCCCCGGCTCAGCACCGCACAGGCGGTGACCGACTGCTCGTATCTCGTGGTGCCCTCCGGGGTCCTGGCCGACATCCCGATCGTTCAGTGGGAGCTGCTGGAAGCCTTCGAGCGGAGACTGCGCAGCTTCCGTGCCGGTTTCCGTTTCGAGTGGTCCGAGTCTTTCCGCGTGGACGTGGCGGTGCTCGACGACGAGCACCGGATGCTCTTCTCTCTGGTCAACGCGCTCTCGCAGGCCATCGGGCACACCGGGGTCGTGGAAGGGCACGATCGGGAGAAGCGCGACGTCCTGGATTTCACCCGGACCCATTTCGCGAACGAGGAGGCGCTCATGAAGGCGCACGCCTATCCGCGCTTGGAAACGCAGGTGAGAGCCCACGGCGATCTGCTGGACCGGCTGGAGAAGTTGGTGAACGCCACGGAGCGCCGCGCGCGTCCCCGGCCGACGACGCCGGTCGACTACCTGAAGGACTGGCTGATCGCGCACACCCTGCTCGAGGATCTCCAGTACAGGAGTTTCTTCGCCGAGCGGGGCGTCAGGTAGACGGGGCGCCGAGGCTCTTCACGAAGATGCGGGACTTGCGCTGCAGGCTGTAGCTCTGCCTCTTCTTCTCGGGGAGCGCGGCCGGGTCGGCCTCCACGAACCCCAGCTTCAGGAACCAGTCGGATGTCTGGGTCGTGAGGACGAACACCGAGGAAAGCCCGCGGCGCGCGGCGCGCTCGCAGAGAAACGCCACCAGTTTCGGCCCGACGCCCAGGTGCAGGAAGTGCTCGTCCACGGCGATGCCCGCGATCTCGCCGACTTTCTCCGGGAACTCGTGAAGGGCCGCGCATGCGTGCACCGAGTCGTCCACCTCGAAGACGATGAAATCCGGGAGCGCGCCCTCGAGCTGCGATTCGGTGCGGGGCAGGAGAATGCCCCGGTCCACGAAGGGCCGCATGATGCGCAGCACGTCGGAGATGTCGGTCATCGTCATGGCGCGGATCCCGCCGTAGCGGTTGGAATAGACCATGGTGCCGGAACCGAGGTTGGAGAACGTCTCCTTGAGGATCACCCCTTCCGTCCTGCCGTCCAGGATGTGCACGCGCTCCACGCCGCCGGCGCAGGCGCGGCGCGCGCGCTGGAGCAGCTCGAGGTCCGCCTCCCGCCCGGGGTTGGCGGCAAAGAATGCATCGAGGTCGGCGAGGCTGAAGTTCGCCAGCCTTCCCCCCGGGGCGACGGGGATCGTCTCCGGAACAGCATAGGCCTCCGCGGCGAAAACCGCGCGGTTGGTGAGGAAGATCAGCTTCTCCGCGGCGACGCTCGTGGCGACCACGACAGCGAGCTCGTTCGACGAGATGTTGTAGGGCGTCCCGACCGAGCTCCACCCGATACAGGGGAAGATCGGAACCACGCCGTCGTCCATGACCTTGCGCACCGAGTCCACGCGGACGCTCTCCACGAGGCCCGCGCTCTGGTAGTCGACCCCGTCGATGACACCGATCCCGCGCGCGCGGACCCAGTTGCCGATGACCGCGGTCATGCCGTTCGCCGAGAGCATCGTCATGACCCGGTTGGAGACGTCGAAAGCCGCCATCTTGATGAAGGGGATGGCCTCCTCGCTGGCGACCCGCACGCCCTTGATCACCGTGTACGGCACCTCGTACCTGCGGAGCACCTCGTCGATGCGGTCCTTGGCGCTGGGCACGAGCGCGACCTGGATCCCCGCTTCGTGCAGGAGAGAGAGGTCCTTCACGACGACGGAGAACAGCGGATCTTCCAGGATGGCGTTGTCGATGCGCACGACGAACGTCGTGCCGCGGAACTGCCGAAGGTAGCTGAAGACCTCGCGAATCGTGTCCACGCGGTCACGGTACTCCGTGACATTCGCGCGGTCACGGGAGTCTGTGACGGGGTGTTCCGGCAGACGGTCCTGGTCCATCACCGGAGCGTACCCGTGCATGCCGGGGCCGTCAATGACCGGTGGCCGCAAATGTCACGGAGTACCGTGACCGCAAATGTCACGGAGTACCGTGACCGCGGTCGTTCTCCAGGAGCTCCACGATTGTCTTCAGGGCGCGGGTTGTTTCGATGTAGGCGTACCGCCCTCCCGCATACTCCCCTTTCTGCACGAGGGAGAACCCTTTCGCGTCCAGCTCGACGACGCGCCTGCTCATCCCCTCGATCACGAAGGCGATATGGTGCACGCCTTCCCCGCGCGTGTCCAGGAATTCCCTCCAGGTGCTCGGTTCGGTGTCCGGCTCGATCAGCTCGATGTCCAGGCTCCCGAACCGCAGGAAGGCGAGCTTCGCCCGGGCGGTCGTGGGCGCACCACGGTACTGCGTCTGCGCCGACTCGTAGCCCGCCGTCCACTTCGCCTCGGGAACCGGGACGCCGAACGCCTCCGCAAACTCCTTCGCCGTGCGCTCGATGTCCCGCACGACGATGCCGATCTGCGTGACCGTCGTGCTGCCGACCGCTCCCCCGCTCATGGATACCTCCCGTGTGGGCCGCCCGCCCTGCACGCCGCGAGGCGGCACTTCATCAGCCTGTCGTCATCCTGTATAACAGTCTCGGCGTGGACACGCAAGGAGGAACGGCATGAAGGCTCTGTTCGTCGGGGGGACCGGCTTGATCAGCTCGGCGGTGTCCCGGCTCGCGGTCGAGCGCGGCATCGAGCTCTCCCTGCTCAACCGGGGGCAGAAGGGGGAGTTTTTTCCCCGCGGCGCGAAACAGATCGTCGCCGACCACCGCGATCAGAAAGCGGTACGCGAGGCCCTTCGCGGCCAGACCTTCGACGTCGTGGTGGACTGGATTGCCTTCACCCCGGACCAGGCGGCGGCGGACGTCGCACTCTTCTCCGGCCGGACCGAACAGTTCATCTTCATCAGCTCGGCAAGCGCCTACCAGAAGCCGGCGACGCACTACCTCATCACCGAGTCCACTCCCCTGGTGAACCCCTACTGGCAATACAGCCGCGACAAGATCGCCTGCGAGGAGCTGCTGATGCGGGAGTACCGGGAGAAGGGCTTCCCGGTGACCATCGTGCGCCCGTCCCTGACGTACGGCGTCACGCAGATCCCCGCGGCAGTCGGAAGCTGGAACCACCCCTGGACCCTGGTCGATCGGATGAGAAAGGGAAGGAAGATCATCGTGCCGGGCGACGGCACATCGCTGTGGACGTTGACGCACAACTCCGACCTCGCGAAGGGCTTCGTCGGGCTGATGGGGAACATCCGGGCGATCGGCCACGCATTTCACATTACCTCCGACGAGGTGCTGACCTGGGACCAGATCTACGGCCTCATCGGGGCAGCGGCAGGAGCACAACCGGACGTGGTGCACGTCGCTTCGGAGTTCATCGCCGCATTCAACCCCGAAGAGCGCGGAAACCTGATCGGCGACAAGGCGCAGTGCGGCATATTCGACAACACGAAGATCCGCAGCTTCGTGCCCGGGTACGTGGCCACGGTTCCCTTCGCCGAGGGGGTGCGGGAGTCAGTTCGGTGGTTCGAGAAGCACCCGGAACGCTGCACGATCGACGACGCTTTCAACGCCCTGTCCGACAGGATCATCGAGGCACAGCAATCGGGCCTGCGGATGGCGAAAGCCTAGCGCACACCGCTTCGACAGCGTGTCGTACCAGGACGCGACGTCCGCATCGCGAAGTCCCGTTCCGACGGCCGGCTCGCCGCCCAGCGCCTCAGTAGCCCGTCACGATCATGACTTCCTTGTATCCCTCGGCCGTGTCGGGAAGCTCCTTTTCCGCCTCGAGATTCTAAATCACCCGCTCCGGCACGGAATCCTCCCGTGACCTGTTCCTTTCGAGGCAGCGCGCGGGGGGCGTGTCGAGGAAAATCGCCCCGATGCTCTTCCCTGTCTGCCGGGCGATCGTGAGGTACTGTTTGCGCGATTCCCGCGACATGCTGGTGTTGTCGATCAGGAGCTTCTTGTGCCCCTGCAGGAAATGCTCGAGGATCTTCCGCTCCACGTGGCCCACGAGAAACTCGTCCGAGGAGGCAAAGTCCTTTTCGCTCCATTTCTGTCCGAAGTGCGTCATCTCGAAGAGGAGGCGCCGCAGCTCCTTCCTGTTCACCCGCAGCCTGCCCGTACCCGAGAAATGGGCGCCCGCGAAATGCGACTTGCCCGACCCCGGAAGCCCGCACACCACGATCATGTCGAGATTCTGAAAGCGTCCCAGGTCCATGTGCGCCCCCTTGCAGGATTGTCCCCCCAAGTATAGCACGGGACCCCCGCGCGCGACGAATGCCTTGTCAATGCGCGCCGGCGGCGATATATACTAGGGGAACAATGTCAACGATCGAGGAGGAAACTGCGTGATTTCAAAACGAGGCTTCACCATTCTTGCGCTGGCATGCGCGGCGACCCTGGCGGCTTCCGTGCTCGTCCTGGCGGGCTGCAGCTCCATGGGCAGCGCGATCTCCAATGCCATGGGCAACAAGCAGGCCAGCCCGGCTCCGGCGCAGCAGAGTGCACCCGCGACGACCTCAGCGCCCGCGCAGCAGGATCAGTCCGCGCCGGCCCAGACCCCACCGGCCTCGAGCGGCGGCGCGGCAATGGCGTACCAGTACCAGTTCAACGCGTTCTATGCCGGCTTCTGGAGCATGGGCTGGTTCGGCTACAAGGACGGCAACTACAAGCCGGGCCAGGGAACGATATGGAAGTTCACCAACACCGCCAAGGGCTCGTCCCAGCCTCTCACGTTCGAGCGGGCTCTCCTGAAGGTCAATGCTGACTCCTCCCAGTGGTGGAGGTTCCGCATGGACGCGGGCAAGAAGCCGATCCTGTACGAGTTCCTGGTCGGCCCCGATACGACCGTGACGAAAGTCCGCTACCAGGACCCCGACTCGGGAGCGGTCGGAGAGTTCGTGCCCAGCCAGAACAACGTGATGCCCACCGCGGCGCCTTCCAACATGCCGAAGACCAAGGCAGACATGGCCCAATACAAGGTCGATTCCCCGACCATCACGGTGCAGGCCGGGACCTTCACAACGGATCACTACCTGTACAGCCCCGCCACCGCGCACGGGACGGGAGAGTTCTGGATAAGCGACAAGGTCCCCGGTTACATGGTGAAATCCGTCTACACCAACAAGCAGAACAACCAGGCAGCGACGGGCGAGCTGACCCAGATCGAATCAGGGGTCACGACCGCACTCTCGTCGTACTGAGCTCAGCTTCACGACACGGGACCGTGCGCCCCGGGAGGGAATCCTCCCGGGGCGTTTTTTCCGACATCAACTTCCCGAGTCGGCCCTCGAATACCTTCGCGTGCGCTTTTCATTTCATCGATATTCCGGTATGCCAAGCCAAGCGCATCGAGCTGGGGTCCGGGATTATAGAACATTTGACAGAAAGTGATGGTCTGATATGACGTCCGTTCCCCGCGGCGAGGTGAACCTCCGCCGCATGCTCTCCATTGCCTTTCCCATGATCGTCTCCACTGCCTCGGAAACGGTCATGCTTTTCTTCAACCGCTACTTCGTTTCGTTCCTCGGCTCGGACCACATTCCCGCGTCGATGAGCGGCGGCCTCACGCAGTTCGTTTTCACCTCGCTCTTCGCCGGGATCGTCGGCTACGTGAACGCGCTCGCCGCGCAGTACCATGGCGCCGGGCGGCCGGATCGCTGCGTCCAGGTCGTCACCCAGGGGCTCCTGCTCTCCCTGGTCTTCTCTCCGCTCCTCATAGCGCTGATCCCGCTCGTGCACCGCGGTTTCGAATGGGCGGGGCACAATCCCCGGCAGGTCGCCCTGGAGTTCTCCTTTTTCCGCATCCTCATGTGCGGGTCCCTTCTCTTCCTCGTGCAGGGAGTGCTGACGGGCTATTTCGTCGGGCTGGGCAGGACGCGCGTCGTCATGCTCGCCAACGTGCTGGGGATCTTCGTGAACGTGCCGCTGAACTGGATCCTGGTGTTCGGCAAGCTCGGCGCGCCGCGGCTCGGGATCGAGGGGGCGGCCTTCGGGACCCTCGGCGGGACCTGCTTCATCCTCACCGTCCTCGCCGTCTCCTATTTCCGAAGCGACGCCTACCGCTCCGCCTTCGGCCGGGGAACGTGGAAGCCGAGGCGGGAGCTCATGGCGAAGCTCCTTCGCTACGGGACCCCGGTCGGCGTGGAGTTCTTCGTCAACGTCTTCGCGTTCAACGTCTTCGTGCTTCTCATGCAGTCCTACGGCCCGTCTGTTGCCGCCGCGGTGACCATCACTTTCAACTGGGACCTGGTCGCCTTCATCCCGATGCTCGGAGTCGGGGCGGCGGTCACCGCGCTCGCCGGCCAGCGCGTGGGCGCCGGTGACATCCCCGGCGCCCGCCGCGTCGCGCAGCTGGGCCTACGCATCGCGTGGACCTGGGCGGGGCTCATGTTGATGCTCTTCGTGTGCGGCGCGCCGGGCCTGGTCCGCATGTTCTCCCAGGCCTTCGGAGCCGGCGACGAATCGATCCTGCCCCTGGCGCAGACACTGCTCCGGCTCGCCGCGCTGTACACGCTGGCAGATGCCACCCAGGTCGTCTTCGCGGGGGCCCTTCGCGGAGCCGGAGACACCAAGTGGGTCCTCATCATTTCGGGCGTCCTGCACTGGACCATGGCCACCGGCGCGTTCGTCCTGATCCGCGTGCTCGTCGCTCCGCCCGTGGCGGTGTGGTTCTTCTTCATCGGGTTCGTCATGTCGATGAGCGCGGCGATGTTCCTTCGATACCGTCACGGCGCGTGGGAGCGGATGCGCCTGGTGGAGGCGCCTGCGGTGATCTCATGAAATGCGCGGCCTCGGCAGTCCCCACGGCCTCTGCCACCCTCGGGTGCCGCAGCGGTTCGTGGGGCAGCCCCGAGCGTGCCGCCTGACGCCGCGCCGCGATCCCGGGAACAATGTCCAGGGAAATTTTCTGCAGCGTCCGGGCGAGCTTGTGATACGCACGGAAACCGAGGCTCCGTCTCTCCGCCGTCATGTACATCCGCGCAATGAGGGGATCGACGTACACGTGCCGCGGAAGCCGCAGCCGTGTCTTCTCGTTCAGGGTCGGATGAAAATACCTCGCGGTAGCCTTCATATGCGTCCCCGATCCGTCGACGCCCATGTTGTTGACGAAGGACTCCACGGGTACGAGGCAGACGGCGTGATTGACGAAATGGGCATAGGTCCACCGGATTGCCCAGGAGTCCACCTGGCCGCGCGTCTGC
>JBKQPS010000144.1:0-11869 GCA_052144915.1 Spirochaetia bacterium
ACTACACCAACGCCGGCCAGAGCATCGGCACTTCGATCCAGCCCGATTCGCTTCGCCTCGAGGTCAACGCCCTGATGAGGCCGGACGACACCCTCGATCTGAACCCATTCGCGCGGATGATCCTCCATGGGAATGCCGGCGCGTACTACGGCGGAACGGGGACGATCTTCGACTACGGCTACGGCATATCGCCGGAGCCCTACTACACCTTCCACTTCCTGGATCAGGCAGTGCTCGAGAAAACCTTCCAGGCCGGGTTCGACACGACGGCGTACCTCGACACGCCAATCGGGAAGCTGCAGCTGTCCCTCAGCTACACCTTCGAATACATCCTGAACGCCGGCCTGAGCGCGGGGACGACAGCGGTCAACAACTATCTCGGCGTAGGCGTGAAGTACACGTTCTGAACGGCTGGCTCGTGGCAAAGCTCGTCGTCATCGCGACGCCGATCGGAAACCTGGAAGACATCACGCTTCGCGCGGTGCGCGTCCTCGGGGAGTTGAACGCCCTCGCCTGCGAGGACACCCGCCACACGCGCATTCTCTTCGAGGCGCACGGCATCAAGAGCCCGCGGATCATCCTCTCCTACCGGGAGAAAAACGAGTCCCAGGCCGAGACCCGGATCATCGGCCTCCTCAAGGAGGGGCTGTCCGTCGGCGTCTGTTCGGACGCCGGCTATCCCGGGATCAGCGACGCCGGCTACCGCCTCATATCCCGGGCGGTCGAAGAGGGGTTTGAGATCGAGGTGATCCCCGGGGCGGGGGCCGTGGAGCCGGCCCTGATCTCCTCCGGGCTCCCCACCTCCAGCTTCACCTTCAAGGGCTTTCCGCCGCGGAAACCCGGCGTGCGCACGCGGTTTCTGACCCAGGACAGGGACCAGCCGCACACGCTGGTGTTCTACGAGTCGCCCTTCCGGGCCGCGGCACTGCTCCGGGATGCCCTCGCGGTGTACGGGGACCGTCGGGCCGCGGTCTGCATCGAGCTGACCAAGAAGTTCGAGAAGATCCACCGCGGAACGCTCAGCGAGCTGCTCGCGCAATTCAAGGACGTCACGATCAGGGGAGAAGTCACCGTTGTGGTCGCGGGCAATCACCCGAAGTTCACCGCGGCCGGGACCGAGGACAATGTTTGATTGACACGCCTCCCGGGCATCCCTAGGATGGTCGCGTCATGGCGAAGCTGTGGGAAAAGACATACAGCCTGGACGACCTGATGGAGGCCTTCACGGTCGGCGAGGACCCGGCGCTCGATGCACGGCTGGTGAATGCCGATTGCGTGGCGAGCATGGCCCACGCGGCAATGCTCGGGAAGATCGGCATTCTTCCGGCATCCGAACAGGCGGCGCTCCGCGCGGAGCTCGCCCGCATCATCGAGCGCAATGACCGCGGGGAGTTCGCCATCGCGAGATCCGACGAGGACGTGCACACGGCGATAGAGAACGCACTCGTCGCCGCCCTGGGAGACGCGGGAAAGCGGATCCACGCCGGAAGGTCCCGAAACGACCAGGTCCTGGCCGCGATCCGGCTGTGGTCCCGGGGGTTTCTCTTCGCGTTCCATGGAGCGGGGCTGGCGCTGGCCGGGCTGCTGCTCGGAATGGCGGAAGCCCACGCCCGGACCCCGATGCCGGGCCGGACCCACATGCAGACTGCCATGCCCTCCTCCGTCGGCCTCTGGGCCTCGGCATTCGCGGAAGAGCTCCTGGACGATCTTGCACTTTCGCGCAACGCGTTTGTCCTGATGGACTGCTCACCGCTGGGCTCGGCGGCGAGCTACGGCGTGCCCATCCCCCTGGACCGGGAAATGGTCGCCGAACTGCTCGGGTTCTCCCGGGTGCAGAACAACGTGCTGTACGCGAACAACAGCAGGGGAAAGCTCGAGTCGATCGCCCTCGAAGCGGTCGAACACGCGGTCCTCACCCTCTCGCGGATGGCGCAGGACCTCATCCTCTTTTCGCTCCCCGAGTTCGGCTACTTCTCCCTGCCGCCCGAGCTGTGCTCGGGCTCCAGCATCATGCCCCAGAAGAAGAACCCCGACGGGCTCGAGCTCGTCCGAGCCCGAAGCGCGTCGATCTCCGCGCGCCTTCTTGCGATGAAGTCCGTGCTGCGCGGACTTCCCAGCGGGTATAACCGCGACCTGCAGGAGACCAAGGCGCCCTATTTCCGCGGCTGCGAAGAGGGCCTGGGGTGCATGCGGATCATGGCGTTGACGGTGGAAAAGCTCGTCGTGAACGAAAAAGCGCTGAAGGCTGCCTTCACGCCGCAGATCTTCGCCACCGACCGGGCGCTCGAGCTCGTCGCCGATGGTGTTCCCTTCCGCGACGCCTACCGCGACGTCGGCAGGTCCCTGGAATCGATGGCCGGCCGCGACCCGGTGGAAGCCATTGTCCGCAAGACCTCCACCGGCGCGCCGGGCAATCTCCGCCTCGACGTGCCCCGGGAAGCCGCGGCGAGGGAAAAGCAGTGGCTGGAAGCCGAGGAGCGCAAAAAGCGCGAATGCATCACCCAACTCGCCGGGAGGGATGTCGAGCTTTTCAAGGATCCACTCCCGCGCCGTTCCTGAGGCGACAGCGCGCCAGGATCCTCGAATCGGCGCCGCCCTGACGCGCGCGCCAGCGCGGCGGCCTGCGCCCGCTGGCCCACGCCCGTTCGCGCGCGTGTTTGCCCGCGCCTGCCGCGGGCCGTATCTTTCAGCCTGTGATGGGCGAGAAAAATGGATCTGACCTTCCGCTGCTGGACGCGTATTCCCAGGCGGTCGTGGAGGCGGTGGAGGCGCTCAGCCCGTCGGTCGTGCATATCCAGGTAGCCGGCCGGCGGCGCGGGAGGGAAAACGAAGGCAGCGGGTCCGGCTTCATATTCGCGCCGGACGGCTTCGTGCTCACCAACAGCCACGTGGTGCAGGGCGCGACACGGATGGACGCCGTTCTGACAGACGGGCGGCGCTTTCCCGCGGAGCTCGTGGGCGACGATCCCGACACGGACCTCGCGGTCGTGCGCCTGTACGAATCCGGCCTTCCCGCCGCCCGCATGGGCAACTCGGATTCGCTGAGAGTCGGACAGCTCGCCATTGCGATCGGCAACCCGCTGGGGTTCCAGTGCACGGTCACCGCGGGTGTGGTGAGCGCCCTCGGAAGATCCCTCCGCTCCCAGTCGGGAAGGCTCATCGACAACGTCATCCAGACCGACGCCGCCCTGAACCCGGGAAACTCGGGAGGACCGCTGATCACGTCCCGGGGCGAGGTGGTCGGCGTGAACACGGCGATCATCCTGGGCGCCCAGGGGCTCTGTTTTGCGACTCCCATCAACACCGCGCAGTACGTGGTCCCCCGTCTCATCCGCGACGGACGGATCCGCCGCGGCTGGCTGGGCATCGGCGGCCAGAACATGAAGGTGCCGCCGCATGCCGCACACGTGCTCGGTCTTCGCGCCGAAAGCGGCGTCCTCGTCATCTCCGTGGAGCCGGGATCCCCGGCGGAAAGCGCGGGATTCCAGGAGCGCGACCTCCTGGTGGAGTTCGACGGGCAACCGGTTTCGTCCATCGACGACCTGCACCGTCAGCTCACCGAGGAAAGGATCGGCAAGACCGCCGAGGTCGTCGTCGTGCGCCGCTCCGAGCGGTTTTCCCTGCGCGCCGTTCCCCGCGAACCGGTCTACCCAATGAACAACTGAGGGATCCCCCGCCGGAGCGGGATTCAGGAATCCGTGCTATACTACAATCATGATCAAGATATCTTTCCTCGCGGCGGTTTTCGCGGTCGCGCTGGTCGTGAGCGCCTCCGCCCAGGCCTTCACGGTGAGCTACCTCGACGGCACGGTCGAGCTGCGATCGGCGAAGGGCTGGACCTCGATCTCGATCGGAGACAAGGTGCCCGCGAACTCGACGATCCGCATTTCCGAGTCGGGATCGGTGGAGCTGCTCCGCGCGGGAGCGAAGATCACGCTTCTGAAGGACGGCACCTACTCGGTGGCAAGCCTGTCCGCGGCAGCCGGGAATGGCGCGTCCAGCGGCGTCGGCAGCACGGTTGCCCGGAAGCTCCAGACGCTCGTCACGGAGAAGCCACAAGCAAGCACGGCAGGCGGGGTCCGCGGAGCCGAGCAGGGCACCAACTCCGTGACGTGGGTCGATGAGAACGACGAGACGCGCACGAAGGTGCAGGACCTCCTGGACAAGAGCCGCTACGCGGAGGCCGTCACGCTGTTGAACGATTCTCTCAAGGACTCCAGCTCGGACGCGGATACCGCGGAGTTCACGTATCTCCTCGGCGTCGCCTACTACGGTGCAGGACAGACCGCGAAGGCCTTCCGGGCACTCGCGCGGGTCACGCCGCAGCCCGAGACCGCGTGGTACGCGCGCTACGTGATCCTGAAGGCCCAGGTGCTCGTCGATACGCAGAACTACAGCGACGCGCTGGATGTCCTCACGCCGTTCATTTCCGCCTATCCGACGGGGGAAGCAACCCAGGTCGCATATCTCCTGGAGGGCATCAGCGACAAGGGGCTTGGCGACAAGGCTGCCGCGAAAGCGGCCCTGGATGCGGGCTTCCAACTGGACCCGAAGAGCGACACGGCCCGGCTCATCGACCAACAGAGAACCTCCCTGTGAAAAGAGAAGTCCGGGCGGAAGGAGCCCCGGACCCCATCGGGCCGTACTCGCAGGGCATCGTCACCGCGGGAACGCTCCTGTTCGTCTCGGGCCAGACTCCGAAGGACCCCGCGACAGGCGACATGCCCCAGGACTTTCGCGGGCAGATGGAGCGGTGCCTGCAGAGCGTGAAAGCCATCGTGGAAAAAGCCGGCGGCACCATGGCGGACGTGGTGAAAGTCAACGCCTACCTGGCCGACATTGCGAAGTTCCCGTTATTCAACGAGATCTATTCGAAGCACTTCACGGCGCCCTACCCGGCCCGCACGACCGTCGCCGCGGTGCTGCCGGGTGGGGCGGTGCAGGTCGAGATCGACGTCGTCGTCAGCCTCCCCCGCTAGCGCGGGCAGAGCTGTCCAGGAGGGAGAGCACCTTCCTCGGTTCCGAAACGACCACCTTCGCGCCTGAAGAAAGAAGCTCCTCCGCGGTCCGGAAACCCCAGAGCACCCCGACGGGAAACATTCCCGCAGCCGCGGCTGTCTGCATATCCGTATTCGTGTCTCCCAGATAGAGGAATTCCGCGGGCGGAACGCCCAGCTGACGGCTCACCTCCAGGGCCGCGCCGGCGTCCGGCTTGATCGGGACGCCCGGACGCGCGCCGAATACGGCGTCGAATTTCCACCGGGCCAGGAAATGCGACACAACCTCCAGGGTGGCGGGGTGCGGCTTGTTCGACAGCACTGCCATGCGAAGGCCGCGCGCGGCCATCCCGTCGAGCAGCTCCGGGATGCCTTCATAGGGCCGGGTCTTCGACTTCCATCGGCGGGAATACTCGCTCCTCATGAGAGGGACGAGCTCGTGCACCAGCGCCTCGTCTTCCCTGGCCCTTTCGGGCAGCGCGCGGCGAACGAGATTGCCGACGCCGTCCCCGACGAATGCCGTGTAGGCCTTGATCGAGTGCGTGGCGAATCCGCGCGCCTCGAGCACCGCGTTCATGGAATCCCCGAGGTCGTCGAGGGTGTCCAGGAGAGTGCCGTCGAGGTCGAAGAGCACTGCTTTGTGGATCATGGCGTGCCGCGACTATATCGAGAGGCGCTCGAATTGACAACGGTGGGCAGAAGCAGCACTATGCGCGGCATGAGCCTTTCCACGCCGCCCACCATCATGGAAACCGAGATCGAGGAACAGCCTGCCGCCCTCGCGCGGACCCTGGAAACGAATTCGCAGGAGGTCAAGGGCCTCTGCCAGGACATCCGCGGCCACGGCATCACGACGGTCATGATCGCGGCCCGGGGAAGCTCCGACAACGCCGGGGTGTATGCGAACTATCTCTTCCAGAGCTACAACGGCCTTCCCGTGGCCATGGCCACCCCGTCGCTGTACACGTTCTACCGCACCCCCCCGCGGCTCACCGGGGTCTTCGTGCTGGGGATTTCCCAATCCGGCCAGTCCGAGGACATCGTCGAGGTCTTGGCAGAAGCGAGAAGGCAGGGCGCGTTGACCGCCGCCATCACCCGGGACGAAAAGTCGCCGCTGGCAAGGCAGTCCCACAGGGTGCTTCGGCTGGAAACGGGCCCCGAGAAGGCGGTCGCGGCGACGAAGACCTTCACCTCGTCCCTTGCCCTTATCGCCAGCCTCTCGGTCGCGTGGGAAGGGAGCGCGGAACGCGCGGCGGCTCTCGCCCGGCTTCCTGACCTGGCCTCCCGGACGCTCGCGCTGGCGCGAGGACCGGCGGCGGCACGAGCGCCGGCCTGGGAGCCGATCACGCGCTGCGTCGTCATCGGGCGGGGCTTCTGCTACGGCATCGCGATGGAGATCGCCCTGAAGCTGAAAGAGCTCACCTACGTCACCGCGGAGCCCTACTCCTCGGCGGACTTCCAGCACGGGCCGATGGCAATGGTCGACGAAGGGTTTCCGATCGTGCTCGTGGCGCCGCGCGGGGTGCTCCATGCCCACCTGGCGGAGTTTGCGCGCTCTTTGCAGGGGAGGAACCCCGACCTCGTCGTCATCAGTGATTCGCCGGAGATTCTCGGGATGGCGCATACTGCCCTCCCTTTCTCGGAGGGCGCTCCCGAATGGCTGGCTCCCATCCTCGCAGTAATGCCCGGTCAGGTTTTTGCCCTGAGACTATCTGCCGCCAAGGGTATCGATCCGGATATTCCCCGAGGTCTGCGGAAGGTGACCGTGACCAGGTAGGTGGCGCGAAGCGCCGGGTTGGTTACGCCTTGACGTTTTTCTGTACGTGAAAGAAGAGGATCCCCCCCTGACTCTCGAACGAAATGTCCCAGAGCGCCGGATCGAAGACCGAGAGTATTTCCCTGACCAGGTCAGGCTCGATCGCCCTTTCGTTGAATATCTCCTGCGGCGGCTGCGTGATGAAGACGGTCCCGAACACCTCCCCGTCCTTCTTGAGCACCCGGTGGATTTCCGTCGCGGCCCGGTGCGGATTCGGAAAAACGTTGAAGGTCATGAGCGCCAGGCAGAGATCGACGCAGTTGTCGGGGAGCGGCACACGCTCCGCGTCGATGTTCCAGAGGGCCGCGTTCAGGTTTTCGCCCAGGAGAGCCCGCGCATGCTCCAGCATCTCCGGCGAAATGTCCATTCCGAGGTAAATGGAGGTTTGCGGCACGAAAGAACCGACCGGAAAGGCCGTTCCGCAGCCGACGTCCAGTATCACCTTGCCCGAGGATTTCTTCATGTACGATTCCAGCCTCCCGGTGTAGGTTCCCCAGGGGCAGGACAGGCTTTCCACCAGGCGCACGATCGCGTTGTCGTACGAGGAGGCGACCGCTTCAAAAGTCTGCTGAACGATCTGCTGCGCATCAGAGAGCGGCAGGGAGGTGAGAAAGTCCACCGTGCCATTCCTGAGCGGGTACACCCTCCCGCATCGAGAGCAGGTGAACGAATCCCCGTTTCGCGCAAGATTCTCCCTGCAGCTCGGGCAAAAGGGCGAGAACAATTCCATAGCCGGGATTGTAGGCTACCTCCCGCGGCGATGTCAAACCTTTTGTCCGACGTTTCGCCATTCCCGAAAAGGAAAATCAATCCCGTCCTTCGCCTTCGAGTTTTCTGCCGATGAAACTGAACTTTTCCACCCTGCTGAACGAGAAACAGGCCGAGGCAGCACGATCGATCGAAGGCCCCCTCCTGATCGTCGCGGGCGCAGGATCAGGGAAAACGAGGGTGATCACCTACCGCATCGCCTACCTCATGAGCAAAGGGGTTCCGCAATCGGAAATCCTTGCGGTCACCTTCACGAACAAGGCCGCGCGGGAGATGGCGCAGCGGGTGCGCCAGCTCGTTCCTCGGAAGCTCACGCGGCTCACGGTATGCACGTTCCATGCACTTGGCGCCCAATTGCTTCGAGAAAGGCACGCGCTCCTCGGCTACAGGGCCAATTTCAGCATCTACGACTCGCAGGACCAGGCCTCCCTCCTCCGCGAAACCTCGCGCGACCGGGGAGCGAAGGGCGCGTCCCTGGACCTCGTGGAGGCGGTGAACGTCATTTCCGCGGTGAAAACAGGCAGGGCCGTGTGGAATCGCGAAAACAGCCATCTTCGACCGCTGTTCAAGGAGTACCAGCGGAACCTTCGCACGTACAACGCCGTGGACTTCGATGACCTGATCACGCTCCCTCTCCAGCTGCTGGGCTCCAACCCGGAAGTCAGAAGCGAGTACCATCGGAGATTCCGCTATCTCCTCGTGGACGAGTTCCAGGACACCTCGGCGGCGCAATACGAGCTCGCGAAGCTCCTCGTCGGACCTGCCGCGAACGTCTGCGTCGTGGGGGACGACGATCAATCGATCTATTCGTGGAGGGGCGCCAGCTACGAGAACATCCTTCGATTCGAGCGCGATTATCCGCAGCTCACGGTGATCACCCTGGAGCAGAACTACCGTTCCACCGGCACCATTCTTCGGGCCGCAAACGCCCTCATCGCGGGCAACGTGCTGCGCAAGAAGAAAGCGCTCTGGACTGCGCTGCCGGAGGGCGAGCGCATCGAGGAGCACGCCGCGGAATCCGAGGTCGAGGAGGCCCAGTTCATCGCCTCCCGCATACGCACGCTCATGATCCGCGACTCGTATCGATTCGAGGATTTCGGCGTCCTTCTCCGGGCGAACCACCTCACCCGGGCGCTCGAGGAGGCTTTCCGGAAGGAAAATATCCCCTACCTCGTGTCCGGAGGGATGAGCTTTTTCGAGCGCCAGGAGGTGAGGGACATGCTGGCGTACCTGAAGCTCATGGCCAATCCAGACGACGACACCAGCCTCCTGCGAATCGTCAATACGCCGCGGCGCGGCATCGGGCGGAAACTGCTGGAAAAGGCCGCCGCGCACGCGACGGCCCATGCCTGCTCGGTCTTCTCGGCCCTCGCCGCGCTCGGCCGCCAGAAGGGCGCGGGTCAGGAGGAGAAGTCTATCGCTGCTGCCGCGGAGTTCACGGCGCTTGTCGATGACTTCCGGACGCGGTTTCTCTCGTCGCACCGGCTGGCGCAGTCGCTCCGGGACCTCGTGGAAGAGATCGACTACTGGGCTCACCTGGTTTCGGAGAACAGGGACGCCCGGGACAAGGATGTCGTGAAGTGGAAATTCGGCAACGTCGAGTCGCTCATTGGGTCCATTGCGGACTTCGAGGAGGACCCGGACATCGTCGGCCCCACTCTTTTCGACTATCTCGCGCGCGTGGCTCTTGCCAGCAGGGACGACCTGGATACGCGCGAAGAGGGCGGACGGGTGAACCTCATGACGATCCACGCCGCGAAGGGGCTCGAGTTCCCCGTCGTCTTCGTCGCGGCAGTGGAGAAAGACATCATCCCGCACGCCCGGTCCGTGGAAGAAGCCGATGCGAACGTGGAAGAGGAGCGCCGGCTGTTCTACGTCGCGCTCACGCGGGCCCGGAAAAGGCTTTTTTTGAGCTTTTGCTCGTCCCGGAGGCGCATGGGGAGGCCGGTCGAGGCATTCCCCTCCCCGTTCCTCGACGAGATACCGCCCGAGTGCGTCACTGTGCCTTCCGAAGAAAAGGACTTCGTCCCCGATTTCCAGGAAGCCTGGAAAAAGATCACCCGCGACTGAAAAAAAAGAGGCGCACCGGGGCGCCTCTCCTCATATCTCGTGAATGCCGGTTCTACATGTACGCGCGCAGCGTGTGGCTGCGCGAGGGGTGCTGCAGCCGCTTGATGGCCTTCTTTTCGATCTGCCGGATCCGTTCCTTGGTGAGCTTGTACATGCTGCCGATCTCTTTCAGCGACATGGGCCGCTTTCCGTTCAGGCCGAACCGGTACTGGACGATCTCCGACTCTTTCTGGGACAGGGAGGTCAGGATCCCGTTGATGTCCTGCCGCAGCGAATTCGAGATCGCCACGTCGTCCGGAGTCGTGTGGTTCTTGTCTTCCACGAAGTCCCCGAGAAGCGACGAGTCTTTCTCCGAGTACACGGGTGTATCCAGCGAGATCAGCTCCCGCGAGATGTTCAGGAGGTCGGACACGTGCTCCCGGTCCAGGTCCAGCTTCTTGGCGATCATGTCGGTTTCAGAGACAAGGAACTGCTCGCCCTGCAGGTCCTTTCTCACCTTCTCGATCTGCACGAGCTCGTTCGCCCTGTTCAACGGCAGGCGGATCATGCGGGATTTTTCGCAGATCGCCTTCAAAATCGCCTGCCGGATCCACCAGACCGCGTAGGAGATGAAGTGGTACCCCTTCTCCACGTCGAATCGCTCGATGGCGTTCATGAGCCCGATGTTTCCCTCGCTGATGAGGTCCGCGAGCGGCAGGCCCTGGTTCTGGTATTTCTTCGCGACGTTGACCACGAAGCGAAGGTTGGCGCGGATGAGCTTTTCTTTTGCGAGGTTGTCGTTTTTCGCGGCCCGTCGCGCGAGCCTCTCCTCCTCTTCCCTGGTGAGGAGGGGGATCTTGTTGATTTCCTTGAGGTAGAGCGAAAGGATGTTCTCATCAGCCCGAGACGACTTCCTCTCCCTCTCGATCATGACTGCATTACTCATGTTCACCTCTCGCTCTTGAAGAATGCAAGGAACGTGCCAACAAACCAAAGGGGTGGTCTTGTAAGTGTTTTGCTTATAAATATTTAGAACAAGGCAAGATAGAGCGAAACAGAAATTCCTGAGATTGTGTCAATATGACTCGTTTTTGCAGAATCTCGGAAATTGTGGCTCAAAAACTACCACTCAGGAGCTCCTCCTTGCCCGGAGTGCGGCCACAACACAGCATAAATGGCATTCCTGAGCCGCAGGAACACCTGTCATTCAGCCCGACCCTCTGTTTTGTCTGAAAATTCACCACGATTACGGGCCCGTCCATATGCGGCTCTGCCGCAACCACGGTGGGGAAAACGATTCGCACGGCGCGGAACGCTTCAATCTTTTCGCATCCCGACATGCTGCCGAGGGCTGACCGGCGAAGCTCGTTCCAGGAGTCCCTGATCAGGTCCGTGATCATGTCCTGCTCGGCCCGCGTGGAAAAGGTCCGCTTGTTCTTCCCGAGCAGGTAGCGCACAGTCTGGATCGACGAGAAAGCCTGCCAGTCGTCCGCCTCGGAAGTTTCCTGCCTTTCCATCCCGTAGCAGTTCGTGTACCGTGAAAGCATCTTCCGCGTCGGGCCGCGCTTGTTCAGCCGCTGGCAGGAAATCCACGCCTTGATGGCGGACTGGGGGAAGCCGACGCGCTGCAGGGCGACTCCCAGGAAGAGGCAGATCTGGTAGAGGTCCCGGGATTGCGCCGGAGGGCATTCTTCCAGCGCCGCCTGCAGCGCCTTTACCGCCTCCGCCGGCCTGTGCCGCGACAGAAACTCGAGCCCGCGGTCGTAGTGTCTCGCCCATTTCCCATTCCGCATCCTGCCGCGTGAGATCTCCTCCTGATAAGGTACCCTTCGACGACGCCGCCGGGCAAGGGGAAAGATCGTCGATTCCCCGCGGATCTCCTTGACGATCTCGCGGCGGTGTGGCTATATTGAGTAGAAATTCACCTCACATGTAGTGCGACAGCGCTAAGAGACAAGAACTATTCAAGGGAGGAGTACTGGACATGAAGGTCACACCGCTCGGAGATCGCATCCTCGTGAAGTTGGTGGAGATGGAAACCAAGACGGCTGGCGGAATTCTCATTCCCCAGACCGCGCAGGAGAAGACGCAGGAAGGCGTCGTTCTGGCCGTGGGCGATGACGAGGCGATCAAGGTGAAGGCCAAGGACCGGATCATCTACGACAAGTACGCGGGCACGACGATCAAGGTCGGAGGCGAAGAGCAGCTCATCCTGAAGGCGGCGGACATCCTCGCGAAG
>JBKQPS010000145.1:0-6092 GCA_052144915.1 Spirochaetia bacterium
GTGAAGTACCTCATCGACCAGGGCGTGCGTCCGCGGTCGATCAAGTTCTTCAATTCGATCTCCGTGCTGAAAGGGGCGCTGCGGATCGTGCGCGCCCTGGAGAAGGCGGAGATCTACACCCTGTGGATGGATCCGGTGCTGAACACCAAGGCGTACATCCTGCCCGGCCTCGGTGACGCCGGGGACCGCATCAACGGCCGGGACGACGACTCGAAGCCGCGCAACATCATCCAGCTCATCGCCGACTACGGCACGCATATCGTGTCCCTCTACCGGGAGCAGGTGCGCAAGATCGAGCACACGGTCCTGGGGGCGTAGATGTTCCTGTTCCTCGCTGCCTCTCTGCCGCTTCTCTTCTCCCTCGTGGTCACGCTTCCCTGGAGCACGCGCCAGGCTCCCCGCACGCTCGCCCTCGTGTCCACGTTCCTGAAGGGAGTCCTGCTGTTCTTTCCCGGCTACCTCGTGCTGCTGATCGTGCGGAGGATCTGCGGCTTCTCCTATGACGGGATCCTGCTGTTCTTCTCCCTGCTCCAGCGCGATCATCTCTTCCCGCTTCTCGCGGCGGTCGGAGGATTCCTGCTCATCCAGAAGTCCCTGGCAATCCCCGCCACGGACGAGAGCGTTTTCCTCACGGTGTTCGCGTGCGTGTCGGGGTTCCTGTCGATGATGAACATCGCGGACGGCCTGCGGACATGGGGAGACTGGGACTGGTACGTCCTGTTCCTGCTGCCGGGCCTTCGCGCCGCTGCCGCCCTGGCCGTGGCGCTGGCCGCGCAGCGTTTCTACCGGTGGGAAGGCCGCGACGGCGTGCTCTTCTGCGGCGCGGCCGGGGCTTTCTCCCTGGGGATGTCCGTGATCAGTTTCCTCTTCTCCGTGAGCAGGGTGGGGTTGTCGATCCTGCTCGGCGTGCTCGTACTGCTGGCCGCCGCCGGCGCGCTTGCCATGCGCTTCCCCCGCGCAGTGCGGGGATAGTGAACGGCAGCGGGGGCCGAGGACACGGCGTCGCTGCCCTAGACTCTCCCGGCGCTTCCGAGAACGTCCTTGTTCTTCCTTTCAATGAGCTTCATGAGCTCTTCACGCGCGGGACCGAGGTAGTTGCGGGGATCGAATCCCTTCGGGTCCTCCGCGAACACCTTGCGGATCATCGCGGTGATGACCAGCCGCCCGTCGGAATCGATGTTGATCTTGCAGACCGCCGAGCATGCCGCCTTTCGCAGCTGCTCTTCCGGTATGCCGACGGCGCCCTCCATCTTCCCGCCGTACCTGTTGATCATGTCCACGTACTCCTTCACGACGGAGGAGGCGCCGTGCAGGACGATGGGGAATCCGGGAATGCGGCGCTCGACCTCCTCCAGGATGTCGAAACGCAGTGTCGGCATCGGGTCCCCGGGTTTCAGCTTGAACTTGTAGGCGCCGTGAGAGGTTCCGATGGAGATCGCGAGGCTGTCCACGCCGGTCTTCCTGACGAAATCCTCGACGTCGTTCGGGTTCGTGTAGTGAGAGGTCTCGGCGTGAACCTCGTCTTCGATCCCGGCGAGGACTCCCAGCTCGCCTTCCACCGACACGTCGTGACTGTGGGCGAACTCCACGACTTTCTTCGTAAGCGCCACGTTCTCGTCGAACGGGTGCGCGGAGCCGTCGATCATGATGGACGAGAAGCCGCTTTCGATGCAGGAGACGCACAGCTCGTACGAGTCTCCGTGGTCGAGGTGCAGAGCAACGGGGATCGGCACCCCCGACGCCTTGATCATCTCCATCGCGCCCTGGGCCATGTATTGCAGGAGAACCTGGTTGGCGTACTTGCGCGCGCCTTTGGAGACCTGCAGGATCACGGGGGAACGGCTGTTGATGCAGCCCTGGATGATCGCCTGGAGCTGCTCCATGTTGTTGAAGTTGTACGCGGGGATGGCGTATTTTCCTGCCATCGCCTTCTTGAACATGTCTCGAGTGTTCGCAAGGCCGAGTTGCTTGTAGCTGACCATAGATTCTCCTTGGGAATATGCGGGATGATCTGGACTACTATCCGGCGATCGTCATACACTGTCAAGAGCCAGCGGTTTTCATGAGAGCCCTTTCTCGCGCGACACGACGCTTCCCGCTTTTCCTCGCACTCCTGTGCGCCCTCGCGCTCATCGGCTGCGGCAGCGGGCGCATCCTCTTTTCGTTCGAGCAGCCTTTCTGGTCATCGATCGGCGGGGGGAGATCCCTGCGGGCCGCACTGGCCGGTGCGGCGGCCGTGCACGGCTATTTTCCGCGCGTGGATGTCGGCCCGGTCGGAACGGACGCCTCTTCCGCGCTGGCGGCCAATCTCGCTTCGGGGAAGTACGCGGCTGCGGTCGTGGGACCGTTGTTGTCATTCGAATGGTCGACGTTCGTGTCGAAATTCCCCGACACTCGCTTTGTCCTGATCGACGTGCCGGTCCCTTCGCGCGATCTTCCGTCCAACGCGGTGTACCTCGACTTCGACAGGACGGGAGCCTTTCGTGAAGCGGGCCGGGCCGCGGGGGAGTCGGTCCGCGGCAGATTCGGCGCCGCGGAAGTCTCCCCGCTCGGTCAACGCATCGCCGTTTTGACGAGCCAGGGCTCGGACCTTACCAGGGAGGAGACAGAAGCGTTCACCCGCGGCGTGGCCGAGGCGCTGGACGGGGGCCAGCCCGTGACCCGGACCTTCGCGTCCCCCCTGGACCCGACGGGAACCCGGGCGGCCGTGGACGAGATGCGGCGGGCCGGCGTGGAGATCTTCCTCCTCGGCCTCGGGGAGAACGATCCCCTGGGGCTCGAGGCGCTGCATGACGCGGGAGGGGCGGCGGTGCTCGCCGACTGGCAGGTCTCGCGCGCCTTCCCGGCGCAGGTGCTCCTGTCAATCGAAGAGGACGTGCCGGGCGGAATCCGGCGCGCCCTGGACGCGCTCCGCGCCGGTGTCCCCCTCGTGCAGGGGCCGGTGAAGCTGGTGAGCGGGAAAAAGATTTGACAACGAGTATGGCGGGAAATATAATTTCTTTTGAATCGTCATGGGGCATCTCACGTGTGAGCAGAAGGAGACGGGCATGAGGCCAGGATTGAGATCGTTCCTCGGCACGATGCTTGGCATCGCACTCATTTTCACCGCGGCGCTCGTCTTCGGAGACGAACAGACGCAGACCATCGCCTCGAGGAACATCGTCACGTTCGACGACCCGGCGACCGCCGGCAACTGGATCGTGCAGGGGAGCAAGTACGCGACCCAGGGCTTCCCGCAGATGCAGCTCGTGCGCGCGTGGCCGGAAGCGCTGTACGGAAGGAACAAAGACAACAAGACTCTCATTTCCCTCGGCGTCCACGGAAAGTTCGACAGGAAGTCCTACAACTACATCGAGATGATTCCGGCGGCCAAGGATGCCTCCGGGACGCTGCAGCCGCGCTCCATCCCCATTCCGGGAAGGGCGAAGAGCCTCGACATGTGGGTGTGGGGATCGAACTACAACTACACCCTTGATGCGAACATCCGCGACTTCCAGGGGATCGATCACGTTCTCCACCTGGGCTCGCTCCTCTTTGCCGGGTGGAAGGACCTGAGCGTGGACATATCGGGGGCCATCCCCCAGTCCCGCCAGTACATCCCCCGCTACGCGGGGCTGGAGCTGACCAAGCTCGTGATCTGGACCGCGCCGGACGAAAAGGTGGACGATTTCTATTTCTTCATCGACGAGATCAACGTCATCACGGATCTTTTCGAGACGAGGTTCGACGGGGAGGATCTGGCGGATCCGGATTCCCTCAACTCCCTCTGGCAGCAGGGAAACAAGTAGGAGACGGGAAGATGAACACACGACTGACGATCGCCCTGCTCGCCTTCACCGTCCTCATCGGCGCGCCCGCCTTCGCGCAGAATGTCGTCGCGGGAGAGCCGACGCCTTCCGAGATCGGGAAGGACCAGGCCCAGCAGCTGCTGAAGGAAGTCTCCGTGGAGAAGTTCGAGGACGCCGCGTTCTGGTATGCGGCAATGCCTCTGGACATGGGCGTTGCGCAGACCAAACAGCTCGCGGGCTCCCCTCTGGGGAAGCAGCCCATCCCGGATGAGACTGCCCTGGGAATCAAGGAAGACGACAAGTACGTGCTGGGCTTGAAGGTCAGCTTCTTCCACCGCGGCGTGGCGGAGTTTGCCGTGCATCCGCTGAACCCGATCCCGATCGAGGGAATCGTGAAGACGATTTCGGTCTGGGTCGTCGGGAGGAACTTCAACCACGTCCTGAAGCTCCAGTTCAACGACTATCGCGGCCAGGCGCAGGAGCTCACGATCGGAACGCTGAACTTCATCGGCTGGAAGAAGCTCACCGTGGCGATCCCTCCCAGCATCCTGCAGACGGAATACCACTACACGTACCGCAGCGGCATCCAGATCACCGGCCTGGCGATAGAGACCGACCCGTTGGATTCCTACGGAACCTACTACGTCTATTTCGACGACATGCGCGCCGTCACCGACCTGTTCGGAGAATCGAAGAGGGACTCGGACGACATGTCCGACGGATGGTGAGAGATCCCGCGCAGGCACGCGAAGCCCTTGCGGCCCTCCCCCCGGAGGATCGCGAGGGCTTTTCTTTGCCGGAACCGGATGGTAGACTCCGCGGCATGACCCCGGAAGAGGAGGTGAAGCGCCTCAACAAGCTCATCCGCCAGTACGAGACGGTCTACCGCACCACGCAGGACTCCGACCAGAAGGAAAGAGTGGAGCGGCAGCTGAAGGATTTGAAGGGCTACCGTGAGAAAATCCTCGCCGTGAACGTCGTGAGCGAGCAGGACCTGGACGAGGAGGAGGAGGACGAGGATCCTCTCGATTCCGCGCCGCAGCTCAGGGCGCTCCTGCTGCAGAACAGCGCGGGGCCCCCGGCAGATGCCGTCCCTTCCTTCGCGTCAGGGGACGCCCCGCCGACGGCGGCCCAGCTGGAGATGTTTCACCTGGCGCTGTACGTGCGCCATTTCGAGCGCGAGTTCCTCCCGCTCCTCACCGAGAAGCAGCTGAAGCTGGATTTCAAGTACTCCCTGGACCGGGACGCGTTCTACAACGGACTCCAGGCCATCCAGAGGAAAATCACCTCCTATCGCGATGAGAACCGCCGCCTCTCGGAGGGGCTCGTGAGCCGCGACATGGAGCTGGAGATCCGCAAGCGGACGCTGAAGCTCACCCGTTTGATCCAGGCGGATGCGGCCCGTTTCTTCCGGGCGATCGACCGCTTCTGCGCCGAGCTGATCAAGGACATGCACGGGGACATGGTGAAGTGCCTCAACTGCAATGGGGTGATCTCTTTCGACTCCATCGAAGGTGCGCGCCTCCTGCAGGGACGCACCGTGGGCGGCGCACTCGGCGACCTGCGGCAGTTCACGGCCGAGGCGATCGAGTACCTGAACATCCCCGAGATCGACGGCCCGGAGAACGAGCGTGCAGATAGATATTGATGCGAACACCACGATCGGTGAAGAATCGTTCTTCGAGGGACGCTTCGCGATCCGCGGCAGCCTTCGCATCGACGGCCGGTTCGAGGGACAAGCCCTCGTCGTGGACCAGCTGCAGATCGGTCCCAAGGGCAGGGTGAAGACGAACATCATCGCGACCAGCGTCGTGGTGGAGGGGGTGATCATCGGCAATATCACCTCTTCCCGGCGCATCCTCCTCCTCGCTACCGCGCGCGTCCTCGGCGACATCAAGACCCCCGAGCTCATCATCCAGGACGGGGTGGTGCTGGAGGGACGCTGCACCATCAGCCACGTGCAGAGAGAGAACACCCCCGGATACATCCAGGGACTGTACAACCGCAAGTAGCCCTCGCCGAAAGTCGCCGCGACGTCGGAAGCGCCGCGCGTCGCAGGGGCGCGCAGGGGTGCGGCCCTTGACAATTTGGGTCTCCTCCATTACATATCAGCCGTACGCGGTTCCCGGTAGTGTAACGGTAGCACAAAAGACTCTGGATCTTTTTGTGGGGGTTCGAATCCTCCCCGGGAAAGGACAGGTCGCGGGGAGATCCCCCCGCGCGGGAGAGTGGCCCCTTCGTCTATCGGTTAGGACATGAGATTCTCAATCTTAAAAGAGGGGTTCGATTCCCCTAGGGGCTAAA
>JBKQPS010000146.1:0-7308 GCA_052144915.1 Spirochaetia bacterium
GCGCGTCTGCGCTTCCAGCATCCGCGGCAGATCCATTCCGCCCTGGGAAAACGAGCGCCTCCACGAGGCGCTCCGGCTCAGCTGTGAATAGTCCGTGATTTCCCAGTCCGCTTTCCGCCAGCGATCCCTCCAGGTTCCCCAGCCCCAGCACATGTGACGCATGATGAAGAAGGCATCGTAGGGATAATCCCTGCCCACCCGCAGGATTCTGCGCGGGTAGTTGTACCCGCTCACGCTGAACACTCCGGCGGCGAAGCGATACCGCAGCAGAGCCTCGCTCATATACGGGAGAAATGAAGGGGATACGACGAGATCGTCTTCGACCACGATGACAGACTCGTGCTCCGCGAGGACGGTGGTCACGCCATCAATCACGTTTCGCGAAAGCCCCAGATTCTCCTGTCTCTCGATAATCCGGACCTCGAGAAACCCCTGGGCCGCGCGCACGATTCGCCGCACTTCCTCGACGAGAGAAACGTCTTCACGAACCCGGGGGCCGTCGAGAAACGCATACAGGACGGTTTCCCGTGCCATGCTGTTCGCGCGCAGGCTCGCAATGCACCTTTCTATGTGGCGGGGCCGGTTGTAGCCGATAAGGACGAGCGGCGCAGCGGCGGGGCGAATAGCGGCCTCGTCTTCCGACGCGCCGGTCACGATCCCAGAAGCCATCACCCCAAAGATCCGGTCGTCCCGACCTTCCCGTCAACAATTGTCCGGTGAAAAAGACACTAATTTCGCGTTATATATCGTGATTCGTGCCGCCGTCCTGCTGCCTGATGCCGTGTTCGACGTTTGGCGCGGCACACCGTGCGCGCGGCCGCCGTTGGTTCGTGCGGCGCCTTTCAGGCGCCGCTCCCCAGCCTCTTCACCAGCTCTGATATCACCTGGAACAGGTCGCCGATAAAGAGGTCCGTTCGATCGGTCAGCAAGTCCAGATCAGAAAGTGGATGCGCGGTTCTGAACTCCGTCCTTGTCCGCTCGATCGCGTTACGGATGTTGCGCAACGGCACGCCATGAACACGCCTTAGGGAATTGAGCACGAATATCTCGACAAGGTTCCCGAACGACAGTGAATTTGTTTCCGAATCCGCGGGTACTATCACCCTTCGAAAGAACCGTTCTCCGGACTTGGTCGACGGAAATGACTTGACAATCGCCGTGGGCGCTAGCGGCTACTGGCCAGCCGCCAGCAGCCATCCCACCGCACCGTCGTAGTCCGGCCTTTTCCCATCCCATTGCGGTAGGTTGACGTCATGACCAAGGTCCATGTTGCGCTCATCCGCCCATTCGCGCAGCCAGTCCAGCGTGTCGTCAACCAACTCACGTGGCGGATCGGGTGCGAGAAGCGTGCCGGCTGGCGAGCGGAAGGCAAAAGCGCCGTCGGCTCCGGAGGTTACTATCCACCCGCCTTCGTGAACCAAGTGATGATGGAAAGTGCAGAGTATGACCAGGTTCTCTAGGCTGGTTTCCCCGCCGTGCAGCCAGTGCTCGACGTGGTGCCCGTGAAGAAAGGCCGTGTGGGTGCACCCGGGGAAAGTGCAGCCGCGATCCCGCAGCATCAAGGCGCGGCGGATGGCGGGCGGAATACTGCGGGCGCGGCGGCCGATGTTCAACGCCTCCCCATCTCCACCTATGGCCACGAGGCCGCAGTCGCACGCCACACGTCGCAGCGTTTCCGCGGAAACGCGGGTGCCGTCCTCCTGGGTGGCCGCCCAGGCTCCGTCTGGTCCAAGCACCTCCTGATCCACGTGAACCATGACCTGGAAGCGCTCGCCGCCAGTTCCCGTCACCGGATTGCCGGCGAGGAACGACTCGGCGAGCTTCACCGCACCGTCAGCCCGCGAGGGCCAGGGCGTTTCCGCGGAAACGCCGGCGGCTTCAACTGCCTCCGTCTCCCCCTGGGCGGCGGGCACGGCAAGCGCACCGGGAGCCTCTGCCTCGAGCGGCTCTGCGTCGCGGGCGTGCACCTCCCGGGCGCGCTCTACGGCTCGCAGGATCAGATCCGCCTCGTCGGGCTCAAGCACTAGCTCAAGCTTGACCATCCCCCCTGGCAACAGTCGCTGGCGTACCGAACGCTCTTCCGGCGCCGGCATCCTTTCGCCGTCCAGAACCTCTCGATAGCCTCGGCACAGCCGCTCAAGCTGCGCCCCGGTTGCGATAAGCGCCATCTCCAGCAGCTTCGCTTCGTTCTGGGGCGTCGCCACCCGAGTGAGCGCGCGGACCTTGGCGTACGATAGCTTGGCCATGCGCAACGATTCGTTGATGGCGGGCAGCATTCCCAGCGCGCGTGCCACCCGTACCTTCTCGCGGGCGGTGGCCGGGTCCCATCCGAGGCGCCACGCCAGCCAGTGCGCGCACGACACCGCGCCCTGCTCCTGCCAGCCGCAAGCCTCATCGAAGCGCCGGATGCATTCGAGCAGACGATGAGTGGCTGCATCCAGGTGCACGGACAAGCTGGCAATCTCCTGCCCCAGTTCCTCGACGCTGTCCATAGATCATACTATACATCTGTTAAGGTGAAAGCGCAAGTGTTTTCTGCGCTCTGGCGTTCCTGGAAAAAGTCATGCGCGGCGCGGAAGATCTCCGGATCGAACGACCCGTCCGCGAAACGCCTTTCCAGCCTCGCAAATAGTTGCGAAGCCCCTACCCCCCGCTTTCCAGCCTCTTCACCAGCTCCGGTATCACCTGGAACAGGTCGCCGACGATCCCGTAGTGCGCCACGTCGAAGATGGGGGCGTTGGGGTCCGAGTTGATCGCCACGATCATGTCGGCGCCCTTCATTCCCGCCAGGTGCTGGATGGCGCCGCTGATGCCGCAGGCGATGTAGACCTTCGGCTTCACGGTCTTGCCGGTCTGGCCGACCTGGTGCGAGTACGGGATCCAGCCGGAGTCCACCGCGGCGCGGGAGGCGCCGACGGCTCCGCCCGTCGCCAGGGCCAGCTTCTCGATCAGGGCGAAGTTCTTCGGGTCCTTGATCCCCCGGCCGCCGGAAACGATGACATCTGCTTCCACGAGGTTCACGGTCGCCGTCTTCTCCTCCACGAACTCGATGAACTCCAGCTTCGACTTCGGCACGGGGATGTGGGTGATCTCGACGACCGTGCCCTTCGGAGCGGTGACCTTCTCCGCGGGCTTCATCACCTTGTGCCGCACGGTGGCCATCTGCGGGCGATGATTCTGCGTGAGGATCGTGGCCATGATGTTGCCGCCGAAGGCGGGGCGCGTCTGGCGCAGGAGCATGGTCGACTGGTCGATCGAGAGCTCCGTGCAGTCCGCGGTGAGGCCCGTGAGGATCTTCGCCGCCACCCGGGGGAGCAGGGAACGGCCGATCACGGTGCCCCCGCCGAGGAAGATCTCGGGCTTCCGTTCCATGAGAATCTGGGCCACCAGCTCGGCCTGCACGTCCTCGGCGAAGTCTCCGATATCGGGGTGGTCGATCATCCAGATCTCATCGACGCCATAGGAGAGGAGCTCGTCTATGTACTTCCTCACTCCGTTTCCCACCAGGATGGCGCTCACCGGGGCAGACAGCTCTTTCTGCAGCTCCCGCGCGGCGCCCACGATCTCGGAGACCACGGAGGCGAGCTTTCCACGGCGATGCTCGGCGAATATGCAGATTCCCGAGTACGCCGCGATGTCCTGGCCCTTGAAGGTGCTGCGGGTGATGACGATCGCCTTGTAGCGCTTGCACGCCTCGACGCACGAGCCGCAGAGGGTGCACTTCACCAGGTCGATGACGGCGGTGGGCTTGCCCTCACGGGCGCCGACAGGGCCGGAGAGCGAAATTGCGTCGTAGGCGCACGCCTTGACGCAGAGATTGCAGCCCACGCAGTTCTGCACGATGACGCGGATGGGGTCCATGCGTGTTCCTTATGCCTTGCGGATGGTGATGCCCGCCGCGGCGAGCTCGGACAGGAGCGCGCCCACCGTCTCGGCGGGCGCGCCCGTGAACTTCTTGCCCCCGCCCGGTTTCGGAGGCGTGAAGATCTTCATCACCTGCGTCGGAGACCCGTTGAGTCCGAGGCGCTCGACGTCGGCGCCGATGTCCTCGGCTTTCAGGACCGGGATTTCCGCCTTCTTCGCCGCGAGCTTGCCCTTCAACGATGGCAGCCGGGGCGTGTTGATCTCCTTCACGACCGTGAGGACGACCGGCAGGCGGGCGGCGATGCGCGCGTAGCCGTCTTCCATCAGCCGCTCGACGACAATGCGGCCGTCCACGATTTCCTCGATCTTGCGGATGTCCGTGACGTGGCTGATGTCGAGGTTCTCCGCGACGCCGGGACCGACCTGCCCGGTGTCACCGTCGATGGCCTGCCGTCCCATGAGAATGACGTCCGCTCCCCCGAGATGGCGGATGGCGTGTGCAAGGGCGAACGCGGTCGCCAGCGTGTCCGCTCCCGCAAAGGCACGGTCGGACACCAGGTACGCATTGTCCGCGCCCAGGCCGATCATTTCCCGCAGCGCGTCGGCTGCCTGGGGCGGTCCCATGGTGATCACGGTCACGGTTCCCCCGTGCTTTTCCTTCAGCCGCACGCCCTCTTCGACCGCGTACACGTCGAAAGGATTGACGATGGACTGCACCCCTTCGCGCACGAGCGTGTTCGTTTCCGGGTTGATCCGCACGCTCGTGGTGTCGGGGACCTGCTTGATGCAGACGATGATCTTCACGGCCGATCCTCAATTCTTCGCGCGAACGCTTTCCTTTATGAGACCGAGGGCGATGACTTCCCGCTGGATCTGGTTCGTGCCCTCGTAGATCTGGGTGATCTTCGCATCCCGCATCATCTTTTCCACCGGGTATTCCTTCATGTAGCCGTAGCCGCCGAGCACCTGGACCGCGTCCGTGGTCACCTTCATCGCGGTATCCGAAGCGAACACCTTCGCCATGGCCGAGAGCCGCGACACGTCCTTCTCCCCCGCGTCGATGCTGCGCGCCGCCGCGTAGGTCAGTGCGCGCGCCGCTTCGACCTGGGTGGCCATGTCGGCGAGAATGAACTGGATTCCCTGGAAGGCGGAGATCGGCTTGCCGAACTGCTGGCGCTCGCGCGAGTAACGGACGGCCTGGTCCATCGCGCCCTGCGCGATCCCCAGGGCCTGGGAGGCGACACCGGGGCGCGACTGGTCGAGTGTCTTCATCGCCACGAGGAATCCCATCCCCTCCTTGGCGAGGAGATTCGTCTTCGGAACCCGGCAGTCCTGGAACACCAGCTCGCGCGTGGCCGATGCCCGGATGCCCATCTTGTTCTCTTTCTTGCCGAAGGTGAAACCAGGGTGGCCCTTTTCGACGAGGATCGTGGAGGAGCCGCGCACGCCGCGGACGGGATCCGTCAGGGCGACGACCGTGTAGATCGAAGCCTCCCCGCCGTTGGTGATCCACTGCTTGGTGCCGTTGATCACGTAGCTGTCGCCGTCGGGTTTCGCCGTGGTCTTGATGGCCGCCGCGTCGCTTCCCGCCCCGGACTCGGTCAGGCCGAACGCCGCGAGGATCTCCCCCGCGGCGAGCTTCGGGAGGTACTTCTTCTTCTGCTCTTCGTTGCCAAAGAGGATGATCGGGATCGTTCCGAGCCCGGACGCTGCGTAGGCGAGCGCGATCCCGCTGCAGGCCCGGGACAGCTCCTCGACGACGAGGCACATCTCGAACATCCCTCCGCCCAGCCCGTCGTACTCCGTCGGGACGAAGACCCGGAAGAGGTCAGACTGCGCGAGGGTCTTCACCACTTCCCAGGGGAACTCCCCTGACTCGTCCAGCTCGGCGGCAATGGGAGCGATCTTCTCGCGCGCAATCCGCGTCGCGAGATCCTTGATCATTTTCTGGTCATCGGTGAGGAAATAATTCACCTTTGGCCCCTCCTTTCGACGGAATCATGACTGAATGGGTATGATTTGATTCTGCACCGAGGGAGGGTTCGAAGTCAAGAGGCCGGGAGACTGTACCGCATCCGCCGATGCGGCTACACTCGGCTCACAGGAGCTCCACACATGACACTCGCCGCGATCGAAAAGTGGCTGGGCGATTGCCTCGACCTTTCCGCCATGGCATCCCTGGATTCCAGCCTGAACGGGCTCCAGGTTGGCAGCCGCGTTCCGGAAGTGAGCAAGGTGGCCTTCGCCGTTGATGCGGCAATGGAAAGCTTTCGCCGCGCCGCGGCCTGGGGGGCGCAGCTCCTGGTCGTCCATCACGGCATTCTCTGGGACAGGCAGCGCATCATCGGCAACCTGTACGACCGGGTGCGTTTCCTCGTGGAAACGGGTCTCGCGTTGTACGCGGCGCACCTTCCCCTGGACGTGCATCCCGAGGTCGGCAACAACGCGGGGATCGCGCGGCAGCTCGGGCTGCTCGACGTGAAGCCATTCGGTGCCTACCGGGGCGCGGCGCTGGGCTGCAAGGGCGTGCTCGCCGACGCCCTTCCCCTGGACGAGGTCGTCTCCCGGCTCGCCGGCCGGCAGGGCGAGCCCCTGCGGACACTCCCCTTCGGGCCGCCCCTGGTGAAATCGGTCGGCGTCATCTCGGGCGATGCGCCGTGGGGGGCTCTGCAGGCCGCGGCCGAAGGCCTGGATGCGTACGTGACGGGCGAGCCGGCGCACGAGATCTATCATCATTGCCTCGAACAGCGCATCCATGCTATCTTTGCTGGTCACTACCATTCTGAATCCTACGGTGTGCAATCCCTCGCGGGCCTGCTCGCCCGGGACACGGGACTGGTGACGACGTATCTCGATATCCCCACGGGGTTGTAAATGATTCTGAACACGAAGAAACGCGACATCAGGACCCGGCTGTTCCCGCTCATTCTCTCGGCGGGCATCATCCTGGTTGACCAGGTATCCAAGATCGTGGTGGTCCGCACCATTCCGAAGGGCGGCTCCGTCGATGTCATCGGGGACTTCTTTCGGCTCATCCACGTGCAGAACCCCGCCATCGCCTTCAGCATCGGCCGCGGGATCCAGGCGGGAGCCCGCCGGCCGCTGTTCATGCTTCTCCCGCTGATCGTGATCGCGCTGCTCTTCCTGTACTACATCTTCACCCGGGACCCTCTCACGACGTTCCAGAAGTGGTGCTTCGGCGCGCTTGTCGGCGGCGGGCTGGGCAACTACGTGGACCGCCTCTTCCGGCCCGAGGGCGTTGTGGATTTCCTCGACTTCCGCTTCTACGGGCTTCTCGGCATGGAACGGTGGCCCACCTTCAATCTCGCAGACGCGACGGTCGTTGTGGCCGGCATCCTCCTGTTCATTTCCTTCCTCCTCCCATCCAAGAAGCCGGCAGGAGATGCCCTGTGAGCTCCAACTCCAAGATGGTCCTCTTTTTTC
>JBKQPS010000147.1:0-2587 GCA_052144915.1 Spirochaetia bacterium
TTCCACACTTGACTTCCCGGCTCCACTGATGTTCTGCTTCTCCATGGCGGTGTGCTCCTTCGTGATATTGGGTGAAGGAGGTTATCATGCCGCCTTTTCCTTTTTCCACACCTCGTGAATCTACCTCCAAGTATTTCTCCTACAGGATCCTGCGCCGGGAGGTGGCCGATCTCCTGTCCGGGTTTTTTGGCATCGCACCACCATAGGGTTTGATCTAGCGGATCTTCGGGGGCGAATGACCGAACCGTCCGGTATCAGCCGCTTCGGGTGGTGCGCCGAAAAAGCCCAAAGCGCGGACGGGGCGTTGGCGCATCCGGGGCGGTGACCCCTGCGGCGGTCGACCCTTCCGCGGCGGAAGTCGAGGGCAGCCTAGCCGTGGCCTGGCTGGACAATTCCTGCTCGCGCCGCGCCACTTCTTTGCTGCGCTGCTCCAGCCGCTGCTGTGATTGACGGTGCAGGTACCTTCCCAGGTACACAACCAGGGAATAGACGAGCCCAAGCGCGAAGCTGACAAGCGCCACCGCCATGACCGGTACGTCGGTCATTTGAATCCCATAGAGGCTGACCGAGGCAGTGAACCTGAGATTGAACGCGACAAGAATTGTCAGAAGCACGATCAAGACCGCCGTAACAAAGATGCGTGTCATCGGGGGCCCCCTTCCGTGCAAGTGTAGCGAGGCCCGTGTCCTGGCGAAAGTCTCTGCGGGGCGGTCATAATAATTCTACAGCTGCCTTATTGCATCGACGACATCGTGCACCAGATTTGTCTTCTATCCTAAAGCAAGGAGGTTCCCCTTGGAGCGTTTTCGACTGGCACTCGCAGTTGTCCTCATCAGTGCAGCTTTGCCCGCCTTTTCACTCGGCTCGGGATCCGGTCACGCCCTTGAATATCTCACGCTCAACCCCGGGGACGTCGTCGACCTTTGTCCGGGACCGGTGCGCTTCGGCACCCACCCGGTCCTCCTGAAGCCCACGGGAAACGAGGGGGAGTTCCGTGCGGCAATACCCGGTCATACCCACGTGCGGGTCGACACGGGTCCGCAAGAGCGCATGGTCGTGGTCTTTGTAACGCCGACACAGTCTCGGCAGGTGGGGCGCTGGGACGTGGAATGGTATCGGACTCAGTTCGAGGCGGGTCGGGCAGATTGCGGCTCCGCGCTTGTCTCCATGTCGATTCTCTGGGCGCGGGGCGTGGATGTACCGGTTCGAACGGTCAGGGCCGAAATTGGATATCCCTATGCAAACGGTGCCACGAGGTTTGACGACCTTCATCAGGCGCTCGCCCGGCACCGGATCAATTCGTTCATGACCCGCGTCACAGCCGTGCGCGATCTCGTTGCCGTCCTTGAGCGCGGACACCTCGCCCTCGCACTCCTCAGCAGCGGAAAGATCGCCCGCGTACAAGGCGATCCGAGATCGTTGGAAGGTACTACGACTACGAAGGCGGCCACTACCTGCTGCTGAAAGGATTCAGCCTGGACCAGCGATACTTTGTCGTACACGATCCATACCCCGTTGACTGGGATGACAATGCACTGCGCTACGACGACGGGGTGACAATGATTGGAAAGAACCGGTATTATCCCGCCAGCCAGGTATTTGCGGCGCTGAAGGCGCGAGAGGTGCTCGAGGTTACCCGCGAATGATCTGCCGGGATTTATCTCGGTCCTTTCTTCGCCGCGCTTCCCCGGGAATGGAGAGTGGAGCGCTTGCCGCGTTCGGCTACGCCAACAAGAAGGTGATCAACAGCCTTACCGGAATCGCGATCGCAGTAGCGCTGATGCCGCCCCTTTGTACCATTGGAGTCGGCGTCGGGAAGCTCGATTTCGACATGGCCTGCGGCGCCTCGCTTCTCTTCGCAACGAACCTCGTCTCCATATCGCTCGCTGCCGCAGTGGTATTCTAGCTATGAAGATCCACCCGCTCAGCGCGGACCCCGCCGGGGTCAAACGTCGCGCCGTCCGTCAGATCTTCCTCTCGGCCGTGCTCCTGCTTGCGATTGCATTCCCCGTGGCGCTGTCCATGGGAAACGGCTATCGCGCCGAGCGTTCTCAACTCCTTGCCCGCGACCTGATCGCCCGGGCAATTCCCGACAGCGAGATCCTGTTAGTAGCATCAGCCGCCGGAGTGCGGGGACCCGTCCTTCGCGTCACCGTCACCTCTGCAACTGCCGTGGGCACCGTCGCCATGGATGCTCTTGCGAAGGAGATCGTCCATGCGGGCTCCTACTACGGTGAGGCGGAAATCATTGTGCTGAGGGCGGATCGCTTCATTTCCAACTGAACAGGAGACTCGTTCCAAAGCAAAAAGGCTGCCCCCGGCGGCAACGCCGCCGAGGACAGCCAGGAGCAAGGAGGTAGCTGTGAAGAGCTCCTACTGTCTTTCCAGGAACAGGGCGACTCTCCTGTTCTGCCAGCGGTCCTTGTAATCGCTGTCGGGAACAAGCTGGTCCGAGGCTCCGACCCCATCCGTCGTGAAGCGACCCGCATCCAGCCCCCGATCCGCCAGGGCCGCCTTCACCGCTTCGGCCCGCGACTTGGAAAGCGGGATCAGGATCGCCCGCTGCTCCTCACGGCCCCTTGCCGGG
>JBKQPS010000148.1:0-22731 GCA_052144915.1 Spirochaetia bacterium
GCCGCATCCTCTATCCGTACTACGTCGGCGACGAGCACTACAACGTGGCGCAGGCGGTGCTGCAGTGCCTCCAGCGCTACCGCGACCTGCAGGATATCATCGCCATCCTCGGCTACGACGAGCTCTCGGAGGAGGACAAGGCGACAGTGTCCCGCGCACGGCGCATCGAGAGGTTCCTCAGCCAGCCCTTCTTCGTCGCCGAACAGTTCACCGGCTTCGCCGGTCGGTACGTGAAGCGTGACCAGACGGTGGCGAGCTTCCGCGAGATCATCGATGGGAAGTGCGATTCGCTTCCCGAGCAGGCCTTCCTCTACGTCGGCACGGTCGCCGAGGCGCGTGAGAAGGCCGAGAAGATGAAGAGCGCATGAGCGCGACATTCTCGTGGTCCGTGGCGACGCCCGAAGGCACGGTGGCATCGGGTGAATGCGAGTTCCTCGTCGTGCCCACCTCGGGAGGCGAGCTCGGAGTCCTTGCGGATCACACCGCCCTGGTAGCCCGCGTCGTGCCGGGCGACCTTCGAGTGACGACAGGCGGGATCGAATCCGCCGGGTACGTCGGCGAGGTGCGGACCGTGAGCGTCGGCGCGGGCGTCGTCGACGTGCGGGACAACCAGGTGCGCCTGCTGGTGACGCGCGCCGCCGTGAGCGGAACGGCTTCCGGCTGACCCCGCGATAATAAACAAACATATGTTCGACGACGTCGGACGGAGGCTCGATTGCTCCTCGGAGGCCCGCGTCGAGCGCCGCACGACCCCTTCACAAAATTTCCTCCACGCACGCGAAAGTCTTGACAAGTGGGTCGCGAAATACTATGCTCTGAATCGGTTTTCATCCTAATGAGTGGAGAGGGGCAACCGTGGCTGTAAAGAAGAGTGCGAAGAAGACCAGCAAGAAGGTCGCCAAGAAGCCGGCCAAGAAGGCCAAGAAGCCCGCGAAGAAGTCGGCGAAGAAGAGGTAGGGAAGGAATCTTCCCTCGCGGGGAGGGAGAAAGCACACTCCTTCCCCGCGTCTCTTTCCTCCGCAGCGGAAGACCCGTCGAGGCCTGGCGAAAAGTCGCCTGACAGGCCGGGGGTGGTCCGCTCTCCTGCCTTTCACCCGAGTTCCAGAAAATCACTACACGCGCTGAAAACGTCCGTGACTCCGATTGCGTCCATCCCGCGGCAGCCGGAGCTCACCACGCGGACCCTTTCACCGCGGGGCGCCCACACGAGCGGGTCGCTTTCGCCGAACAGCGCCACCGTGGGGCAGCCGGTCGCAGCGGCCAGGTGGGTGACACCCGAATCGTTGCCCACGTACAGGCGGCAGCGCGCCAGGCGCGCGGCGAGAACCGGCAGAGGGAGCGTGTTCCACCGCTCACCGCGTGGTGGCACCTCCATACCGGTTTCCGCGGGCCCGAGAATCCAGGCAATCTTCACGCCCCGTTCGATGAGGCCCTCCGCGAGCTCGAAGAACCGTTCGCGCGGCCAATTCTTCTTCGCGCTGCCGCTGCCCGGGTGAAGCGCTGCCACGTCGAGGGGTTCGATCGCCGCGAACTGGATTCGCGGGATACGCTCCACCACGCGTTCGGCCGAGGGAAAGATCGAAAAATGGTAATCGATGGCATGCACTGACGGCGGAGGGAGCGGGTCCTGGCTCACTATCTTCCTCACTCCCCGTGACGCGAGGGCCGCGTGGAGGGAGGAGGATGAGGTGAAAAGGAGCGCCGCGCTCACAGTCCGGAGCTTCGCCGCGAGCGGAGAGTCCGCCTGTACGCTGCCGGAGAAAAGGGCGGAGAAAGCCCCGGCCTCGGCGTCCCAGGTCTCGTCGAACGGCGGCGCCGCGAGAGCCGCATACGCAGGCTTTCCCAGCAAGATCGATGGTTCCCCGCCGCGGTTTCCCCGCCACCACGAGATCGCCGGCAGCGTGGTGATGAAGTCCCCGAGAGCACCGGCATGATAGATGAGGCTTGCCATGACCAGACTGGAGGAGCATGGTAGCACAGATCGATCGTTTCTGCTAAAAAAGGTGAGATCACAGAGAGAAGGTTCGGAGAATGCAGGCCTCGACGGACAGGAAAATACTGGTCATCAACTGCGGAAGCTCATCCCTGAAGTACGAGGTATGGGGGATGCCCCAGCGTCTCAGCCTCGGGCGCGGTCTCGTGGAGCGCATCGGCGAGCTCAAGGGCCGCATCTCGCAGAAGACCCCGCGGTGCGAGCTGGTGCGGGAGGTCCAGATTCCGCATCACAAGGCTGCCATGGAGATGGTGCGAGAGGCCCTCACCGACCCGGACAAGGGAGCGCTCCGCAGCCTGTCCGAGATCTCTGGTGTCGGGCATCGCGTGGTGCACGGCGGCGAGCAGTATGCCTCCTCCGTCGTCATCGACGAGGACGTGCTGAAGGCCATCGAAAAAAACGTGGAACTGGCGCCCCTGCACAATCCTCCGAACCTCATCGGCATCAAGGAGGCGATGGCGGTCCTGCCCGACGTCAGCCAGGTGGCCGTGTTCGACACTGCCTTCCACCAGACCATGCCTCCCGCTGCCTACCTGTACGGGCTGCCCTACGAGCTGTATGAGAAGTACAAGATCCGCCGGTACGGTTTCCACGGAACCAGTCACCGCTTCGTGGCGGGGCGGACCATGGAGCTGCTGAAGCAAAACCCCGAAAATACGAACGTCATCACCCTCCACCTGGGCAACGGCGCCTCGGCCACGGCGATCGAGCACGGCAGGTCCATCGACACCTCCATGGGTTTCACGCCGCTCGAAGGGCTGATGATGGGCACGCGCAGCGGCGACATCGACCCGGCCATCGTCGACTTCCTGGAGAGGCGGGGCTACAGCTCGCCCGAGGTGAACGCTCTCCTGAACAAGAAAAGCGGGCTCCTGGGGCTTTCGGGAATCTCCAACGACCTGCGCGATCTCGAGGTCGAAGCGGCAAAAGGCAACAAGCGCGCGTTGGAGGCGCTGGAAGTCTACGCGTACCGTGTGCGAAAGTACGTCGGCGCCTACGTGGCGAACCTCGTGAAAGTGGACGCCCTGGTCTTCACCGGGGGCATCGGGCAGAATGGCGTGAAGATGCGGGAACGGATTTGCCACCGCCTGGAAAACCTCGGTATCTTCATGGACTACGGGTTGAACGCGTCACTGGGCTCCGGGGAGGGCATCGTCTCGGCCCCGTTCTCGCCCATCGCGATCCTCGTGGTGCAGACCAACGAAGAGCTGCAGATCGCAATGGACAGCTACGACCTCATTTTCGGCGCCGATGCCACGTACAGGCGCCGCAGGTCTGACATCACGCTCTGAAGGAGGACGCGGCGCTGCAGACGCCGCGTCAAGAGGGGGACGCCGCGTCGCGGACACCCTCGTCAAGAGGGATTGCCGCCTGGAGGCGGCAGAGGGGGTTCCTTCAATGGTGAAGCTCGACTTCTCCAAGCTCGACGGCCTGGTGACTGCGGTCGCGCAGGACTGGCAGACCGGCGAGGTCCTGATGGTCGCCTTCATGAACGCGGAGTCCTGGGATCTCACGCAAAAGACGGGAATCATGCACTACTGGAGCAGGTCCCGGGGAAAGCTGTGGAAGAAGGGGGAGAGCTCGGGAAACATCCAGGAAGTGAAGGAGCTGCGCATCGACTGCGATGCGGACTGCGTGCTGGCAAAGGTCCGCCAGATCGGCGATGCGGCCTGCCACACCGGCTACCGCAGCTGCTTCCACCGGGTCGTGGAAGGCGGGGCAGAGCGGGTGGACGGGGTGCTCGTGTTCGATCCAGAGAAGGTCTACGGAGAGAAGAAATGAAGGAGCGGCTGATCAAGCTGGGCGTACCCAAGGGGAGCCTGGAACGGGCGACCATCGAGCTGTTCCAGAAGGCGGGCTGGAAGATTTCCGTCTCCGAGCGATCCTACTTTCCTTCCATCGACGATCCCGAGGTGAGTTGCAACCTCGTGCGGGCGCAGGAGATGGCCCGCTACGTGGAGAACGGTGTCCTTGACGCCGGGCTCACCGGCCTGGACTGGATACTGGAAAACGACGCGGACGTGGAGATCGTCACTGACTTGGTCTACTCGAAGGCGAGCACGAACAAGGCACGGTGGGTCCTCGCCTGTCCTGCCTCATCGCCCATCAACAGCCCCGAGGACTGTGCGGGCAAGACCATCTCGACCGAGCTGGTGGGATTCACGAAGAGGTATTTCGCCGAGCGGAACATCCCCGTGAAGGTGGAGTTCTCCTGGGGAGCCACCGAGGCCAAGGCGGTCGACGGCCTGGTGGACGCGATCGTGGAGGTCACGGAAACCGGAACCACGCTGCGCGCGAACGGCCTGAAGATCGTGCACACGCTCCTGGAAACCAACACGAAGCTCATCGCCAACAAGGCCGCGATGAAAGACCCCGCGAAGAAACGCAAGATCGAGCACATGGCGCTTCTCCTGCGCGGCGCGCTCGCCGCGGAGAACATGGTCGGGTTGAAGATGAACGTGCCGGCGGCGAGCTTCGACGAGGTGATCGGGCTGCTGCCCAGCCTCACCTCCCCCACGGTCGCGCGCCTGCACGACACGGCGTGGTTCTCCGTGGAGATCATCGTCCGCGAATCCGTGGTGCGCGAGCTGGTCCCGCGGCTCATCGAGAAGGGCGCCGACGGGATCATCGAGTACCCGTTGAACAAGGTCGTGAACAGGAGCGACAGGCTGTGACCCGAGCGGGACTGCCCCTGCGATGAAACAGTACCTCGACCTCTGCCGCCGCATCCTGGCCGAGGGAGCGGTGAAGCAGGACCGGACGGGCACGGGCACGCGCAGCATCTTCGGCTGGCAGATGCGCTTCGACCTGCGGGAAGGGTTTCCCCTGCTCACGACCAAGAAGCTCAACACGCGCGCCATCGTGCACGAGCTTCTCTGGTTCCTCCGCGGGGAGACCAACGTGCGTCCGCTGCAGGCCGCCGGAGTCCACATCTGGGACGAGTGGGCCGACGCCGACGGCGAGCTGGGCCCCGTGTACGGCCGGCAGTGGCGCTCGTGGCCGGCGCGGGACGGCGGCACGATAGACCAGATCGCGCAGGTCGTGCGGGGGCTCCGCGAGGAACCGTGGTCCCGCCGGCACGTCGTCTGCGCCTGGAACGTCGCCGACATTCCCCGCATGGCGCTGGCGCCGTGCCACTGCCTGTTCCAGTTCTACGTCGCCGATGACCTGCTCTCCTGCCAGCTCTACCAGCGCAGCGCGGATGTCTTTCTCGGCGTGCCCTTCAACATCGCCTCGTACAGCCTGCTCACCCACATGGTGGCGCAGGCCTGCGGGCTGCGCGCCCGCGAGTTCGTCCACACCCTCGGGGATGCGCACCTGTATTCCAACCACCTCCCGCAGGTGCGCCTCCAGCTCGAGAGAGAACCGCGCCCCCTCCCGACCGTGCGCCTCAATCCGGAGGTGAAGGACATCTTCCGATTCCAGTTCGAGGACGTCACCTTTCAGGGCTACGACCCCCATCCCGCCATCCGCGCGGAAATCGCCGTCTGAGGCTCGTGCCGTGATCGTGTCCCTGGTCGCGGCGGTCGCCGCCAACGGCGTGATCGGAGACAGGGGGGCTCTTCCCTGGAGGCTGCCGGACGACATGGCCCGGTTCCGGAGGCTGACGACAGGCCACGCGGTGATCATGGGGCGGGCCACCTTCGAATCCCTGCAAAAGCCTCTGCGGGACCGGCGGAACATCGTGCTCTCGCGGAACGCGGGGCTTCGCATCCCGGGCTGTATCGTGGCCAATTCCCCGCGAGTGGCGCTCGAGGCGGCGGCCGGGGAAGAGGAGGTCTTCGTGATCGGGGGGGCAGCCGTCTACGAGCTTTTCCTTCCGGAGGCGCGGAGGCTCTATCTCACCCGGATCGACGTCGACGTTCGCGGAGACACGTTCTTTCCGTCGGTAGACTGGCGCGCATGGCGCGTGGCGCGGGAAACCGCCGGTTCCGCGGACCCGGGCGAACGCTTCCCGCACCGCTTCGTCGATTACGAGCGGGCGACAGGGTGAAGCGGTGGCCACGGCCGGGGGAGCCGCGCGCGTGCCGGGCGATGCAGAATGGTGCCCCGCCGTGCTACACTCCGGGCGATGCCGGGCGAAACGATTCTGGTGGTCGAGGACGAGCCGTCGGTGGCGCGCGGCCTCGAGTACGGCCTGAAGGCGGAGGGGTTCAGCGTGCTGGTCGCGGCCAGCGGCGCACAGGCCATCGAGCTTGCCCGGGGCGGCCCGCACCTGACCCCGCCCCATCTCATGCTCCTGGACATCCGTCTTCCTGACATGAGCGGGTTCGACGTCTGCCGGATACTGCGGGAGGAAGGCCGCGCGCTTCCCATTCTCATGGTGACCGCGCGGGATGAAGAGGTGGACAAGGTCCTCGGCCTGGAGCTGGGCGCCGACGACTACATCGTGAAGCCCTTCTCTTTCCGCGAGCTTCTCTCCCGTGTTCACGCGGCGCTCCGACGCGCGTACGGGGAGCTCGCATCCGCATCCGGGGCGGACCGGGTGGGATTCGGAGATGTGACGGTCGACCTCCAGCGGATGCGGGTCGAGCGCGGCGGCAAGGCGGTGATGCTCACGCCCACCGAGTACCGCCTGCTCCGCCACTTCGTCACGCACGCCGACCAGGTTTTCAGCAGGGACAGCCTCCTGGAGATCGTGTGGGGGTACGACAGCAGCGTGGACTCCCAGCGGACGGTAGACGTCCACGTCCGTCACCTGCGGGAGAAGCTCGAGGAGGACCCGGCCGCTCCCCGCTGGCTGCTCACCGTCCGCGGCACGGGGTACGTGTTCACCCAGAAGCCCGAATGACCCCGGGCGCCCGGGCGCACTTTGTCCGCATTGTTAATGAAGATTAATGCGGCCGTAAAGCGCCGATAACCACGGCAGCGTAGCTTCTTCCAGGAGGTACGCCGGATATGACGCATCGAAAACACCTTTCTTCCCGCACCCTTCTCGCGGGACTCCTGTTCGCCGCATTGACGACCGCCCTGGGATATGCCCAGGTGAAGGCGGATTCGAAGACCGACGCAGGCGTGCTCGTCATCGCCGTGCAGCCAGGAAGCCCGGCGGAAAAGGCGGGCGTCGCACGGGGAGACATCATCCTCGAAGCGAACGGCACCGCAGTGAATGACGGCGCCGCGCTCCGACAGGCAGTCGCGGGCCGCGCGGCGGGCGACACGCTGTCCGTGAAGCTTCGCCACGGAGACGCGGAGAAGACCCTCGCCATGACGATCGGCACGCAGGACGGGCATCCCTGGATCGGCATCCTTTCGCTCCCGGGCCGTGGGGCCGGAATGATAGGAGGCGGGGACTTCGGCATGCGCGGGCCCGGGGACTTCGGCCACGGCATGAGAGGCGAGGACGGATACCGCGCGCTGTTCGCGGCGGAGGGCGCGCCTCTGGAAAACGTCACTACGGCCGGGCCGGCAGAGAAGGCCGGTCTGAAGAAGGGTGACCTTATCCTCTCGGTGGATGGGACCACGGTGGATGCAAGGAACCAGCTCGGCGACCTCATCTCTGCGAAAAAGCCGGGGGACACCGTCACTCTCTCGGTGATCTCGGCGGGTCAGGCGGCGGCACGCGACGTCAAGGCGACACTCGGCAAGAATCCCGACAAGGACGCTCCCTTCCTCGGGGTTCAATACGTGCCTGCTCCCCCGAGGCTCACCGGCGGGATGCAGCGGCTCGGAATGAGGCCCGGCGCGCTGGTCGTGGACGTGGCGGCCGGCAGCCCAGCCTCCAGGGCGGGCATCCAGCCCCGGGACGTCGTGGTGAAGATCGACGGTGCGGCGGTGACCGCACCCCCGCAGGTGGTCGACGAGGTGAGCACGCACAAGCCCGGGGATACGATCGTGATCACCGTACTCCGCGGGGCGGACGGCACGGCGACCGACTGTACCGTGACCCTCGGGCAGAATCCCAGGGATTCCGCCAAGGCCTGGCTGGGCCTTTCGATGAGCGGCGGTTTCGGGCCTCCGGCAATGCGATCCCCGCCGGGCACGCCTCCCTCAGCGGCCGGGGTGAACACGCCGACACTCTGAAAAGGAGGGCATCGGCGGAATGTTCCGATCGATCCGGTGGAGGCTTGCGGCCAGCTACGCCGTGCTCGTCCTCCTGTCCGTGACGCTGATGGGAGCCCTTTCGCTTTCCATCGTACAGGCCTACGTCGGGCAGCAGGAGAGCGCGTACCTGAAGGCGAACGCGCGCGAGATCGCGGATCTCGCGGAGCGCTTCCTGGAGCCGCAGGTCCGCCGGATCGCCCTCGAGGAGCTCGCCTCGACTTCCGCGTTCCTCGGTGACGCGCGGGTCCGCATCCTGGACCCCGATCGAGGGGTCATCGCGGACTCCGGGGATCCGGGCCTTCCCGACGACTTCCTGTGGCTCATCCCCTCGGGCCTCTCGGAGTTCCGCGGGGAGGTCCCGCCGGACAGGGGAGAGTCGCTGCCGATCATCATCCCGATGCCCAGCCGCACCCGCGGGATGCGCGCGATGCGGCCGCGCGAGCTCATGCCGCTGCTGCGCGATCTTCCCCTGGGCACGTCATTCGTGTTCGCGCGCCGGGTGCCCACCCCATGGGGACGGCGATTCGTTTTCGAAAACATTCCCGGCCCCCCGGCTCCGGGATCGGAGCCCCCGCCCACCCGGCAGCTCCTTTCGACCACGCTGCCCGTCGGTCCGCTCGACGCTCCACTCGGATGGGTGGAAATGTCCAGCCCGCTGAGCCTCAGCAAGCAGGCGCTGGGCCCGATGAGGAACGCGATCTTCCTGTCCGGGTTCGGGGCTCTCGTCGTGGCCGTGATCGCGGGATTTCTCTTCGGCCGGTCCATCACGGACCCGCTGCGAAGCCTCGCGGCGACGGCACGTCGAATGGCGGACGGGGATCTCTCCTCGCGGGCCGCCGCCGCGCGCAAAGACGAGATCGGCGACCTCGCGCGGCAGTTCAACGGGATGGCGGAGAGCCTCGAGAGGTCCTTCCGCGATCTGCGCGCCGAGCGCGATTCGCTGAAGCGGTTCGTGGCGGACGCCTCCCACGAGCTTCGAACACCGATCACCGCGCTGGCCACTTTCAACGAGCTCCTGCAGGGGAGCGCCGCCGACGACCCTGCCGCGCGGCAGGAGTTCCTCCGGGATAGCCAGGCGCAGCTCGCGCGCCTCCAGTGGATCACGACGAACCTCCTGGATCTCTCGCGGCTGGACGCGGGGATCGCGGGCCTGGCTCTCGGGCGGCACACGGCCGCGGACATCATGGAATCCGCCGTGACCGGTTTCCGGGCCGCTGCCCGCCAGAAGAACGTCAGCCTGGAAGCCGGGGACGCCGACCCCTCGATCGTCGTCGTCTGTGATGGCCAGAGGATCCAGATTGCCCTCGCGAATCTCGTGGCGAACGCGGTAAAGTTCGTGCCCCCCGGTGGGGCCGTTTCCGTGGGGTTGTCCGCCGCCGAGGGCCGGTTGAGCTTCAGTGTGCGTGACAATGGTCCGGGGATCAGCCCGGAGGAGCTCCCGCTGATATTCGACCGGTTCTACCGGGGGAAGGGCGCGAGCGGCGAAGGGGCTGGACTCGGCCTTGCCCTGGCGCAGAGCGTCGCGAACGCGCATGGCGGAAGAGTGAGTGTGCAGAGCACGCGGGGGCTCGGAAGCATCTTCACCCTGGAGATTCCGCTCGGCACGTGATCTTCTCCCCGTGCCTTGACGCCTCGCGCGGATGGCACGCATACTCGCCCCCGTGCGCTGTCGGACCTGCGGTCACGCTGCGATCATCGCCGCCATGGTTCTGCTGGCCTCTCGCGGGATCGGCGCCGAATCCGCCTTCGGCGGCGCGCAGGCCGCTCCGGGCGCCGCCGGAGGCGGATCCGCATCGCCGTCAGGCGGATCCGCGTCGCCGTCAGGCGGATCCGGCGCCGTCTTTCTTGGAATGGCGGTCGCGACGGGCATCAGCGAGGACAAGGACGGCCTCACCGTCATCCGGGGCGTGCACAACGCGGTGCGCTCGGACACCGTGCCGGTGACCGAAGACCTGCAGCTGTACACGAGGTGGAGCGGAACGGGAACGCACACGATCGGCGTGACGATCGTCGACGAATCCACGGGGAACAGCATCGCGGAGACCTCCGACGACCTGGACTTCGGCCAGGACCCTGTCACTTATGACACCCACGATTTCAGCGGGACAATCTTCCCCTCTGACGGGGCGTACGCCGTCGAGGTGACCCTCGATGGCGAATCCACCGCAAAATACGCCTTCTACGTGAACGCGGAGGATCAGCTGCCGCAGAGCCCCGCTTTCGTCCTGTCGGTTCCCGCGGAGAGCGGAACCATCGACGACACGGGTGAGGCGACCATTTCGGGAATTTTCGAGTACTTCACTTTCGACAGCTTCCCTGCTGTCGACACATTTACCGTCGTGACGGTCTGGTTCTCGGGCGAAGGAAAGTTCGATCACTCGGTGCAAATTCTCGACCCGGCGGGGAAACCGCTCACCGAGTCTCCGCACTCGACCCTCCGCGCGTCCCGTGGGGAGATGAGCGTGGCCAACGACGTCTTCAATTCCATCGCCTTTGCCTCTCCGGGGATTTACACCGCGGTCGTCGTGCTCGACGGCGCGAAGGTGTTCTCCTACCCGCTGGTGATCACGAAGCAGTAGGGGGGGGCCGGCGCCGCACATGAACTCTACGGGCGCGCGGCGTACGAAAGTCGGCGGTAGCCCTCGACGAACCCGGCCTCGATCAGGCGGCTCCTGTACGGGCTTGAAAGGGCCGGCTCATTGTTGATCGTTTCCACGTGCACGGCGCTCATCGGGCGCGCGTCCCTCCCCGTCAGGACCTTCACGAAGGACAGGTACTCCGCAAAGCGCGGCGCATCCGCCGGCACGCGAACGTCCAGCTCGCGGCCCCGGCGGCGCGAGACGAGCACGACGGTGCCGCCCTGGAACACCACGTGCGTCGAGGCGAGCCGGGATGGAAGCTGGCCTTTCAGCCCGGGCAGGTCCACCCCGCAGAGACTCGCGGGATCCGCCGCGTTCAGCCACCAGACGTCATCCTCCGGCTGCGGCTCCGCGGCGAGCTCGACCGGCACCGAGGGCAGCGCGAACTGCAGGCCCGGGATTCCGTCGAAGAACCTCCCGGTCACCACTTCCCCGGAAAACTCCATGAGCCGAAGGCTTCGAAAGAGGTGTGACCATCTCAGGCGGGGAAGCTCCGCCTCCAGGATCTCGCGGAACACGACGCCAAAACGCTTCAGCACCTGGCGGATGCGGTCCCGGGTCAGCTCTTCCTCGTCCAGCGCGTCCCGAGGATCCTGTCCCGCGGGTTGGACGAGAAACCAGTATCCGGAGCCGGGCCGCGCCGCCTGCCAGCGGTCGAACCGCCGGCCCCTCCGCGCTCCTTGCCGGGAAGGCTCCTCGGCGCGGAACCCGGAGGCGATTCCCCGCCGGATCGGCGCGAATGAGTCGCTGGTGATGACGCCTTTCCATGCCAGGTCCCAGAGCCGTGCCGCGACCTCGGAAGACTCGCGGGGACCAGCCGCGCTTTCGCGGACATGATCCACGATGTCCCAGAACGAGAACCTGCCGGCGCGGCCGGGGAGAATTGCCGCGTCTTCCGCCATGACCCCGCGATCCGCCGCGTCGAGATACAGCTCGGCGTCCTGCGCGAAACAGAAGGTAAGCTTCCGCCTGCCGCACCCCAGCCAGAGCAGCCCGGCCTCCGCGAGGAGGCTGTCCAGCCAGCGGGTCGTGTAGCCGTCCAGGCGTGCGGGAAGAACTTCCTCTTCCCAGAGATGTGCCGGCAAAGGAAAACCGAAGACCTTCTCCCAGCGCTCCTTCATGTCATCTGCAGACGATCCCCGCGGGACGAGTTCCTGCTGACGCGCAACGAACAGCGGCAGCCTCTCGACGGGAAGCGTGCGGACCGCGGGACGCGCCCGGGCACGGGAGATACGGAGCAGGATCTCCAGGTTTTCGCGGTCACACAGGAGGAGAAGCTCGGAGTCCGCCGCCATGCGGTCGATGACGACCTGTTCCCCCTCCGCGAGGTCGGCGAGCATCGAATCCAGCCGCGCGGCGGAAAGTCCGAAAGCACGGGCCGCGAATGACGGCTCGATCGGGGCGTAAAACCGCAGCCATTCTGCGAAGATTCCGCCCCGCGCCTCCTCGTCGGCCTCCTCATCTGCCGCACTATCGGCCGCCCCGAAGCACCGCCGAAGGCGCGGGAGGGACTCGGCCGCGACGATGCAGAAAGACTCGCTCGCGCCGAATCGATCCTCGACAATCTTGCCCGCGAGCGGCGCCAGCAGCTCCTCGCGGGTGCTCCCGGAATCCCGCGCGCACGCCTCCAGGAGCGTTTCCCACTCCTCCCGCGGCAGCGCCACCCTCTCCTTGACCCAATCCAGAAGCTCGCGTGAATCCCGCGGGGCATATCCTTCCGCGGTCCTCTGCAGCTTCGCCTGGAAGACCGCCATCACGCCGGGTTCGATCCGGGGCCGCAGGTCCGAAGACAGCGCAAGCTCGCGGACCAGGTCGACGCGGAGATTCGTCGTCGTGGCGCCCGGCGGCGCGTCATCGGCGTACATCAACGTATTGGTCTGCTTCCAGACCAGCTCCCCGCAGAACGGGGAAGGGGCCGGCGTCGACACCTCGCCGACGCGGATGACTCCGGCCTCCAGCTCCTCCAGCGTCGTCTTCACGTGGGCCAGGTCGAACTCGTCCCGCAGGCACGTGCGCCACGCCTCGAGCAGGAGAGGGAAGTCCTCGTACCCCGAGACAGCCGCAAAGAGTGACTTCGCGCGCTGACGCGTGAGCCAGAGCGGCGTGCGTTTCCGTGCGGCGGCACGTGGAAGTAGGAGCGACGTTCCCGCGCTCTCGCGGAAGCGCGCCCCGAAAAACCCGCTGCCCTCCAGGCGGGAACGGAGGAGGCGCTCCACGCTGCCGGAGTCGACAAGGGACAGGATCTCTTCCGCGCCCGCGCTCTGAGGAAGGAGCAGCAGGATGGCATCGTTTGTCAGGATCATTTCCGGCCGGTAGCCGTACCGCTCCTCCCACGCCGCGGAGAGCGCCAGGCCATACGGCCGGTTGACTCGTCCGCCCCAGAGCGTGTGCAGGACCACGCTCGCCCCTTGGCCCTTGCCGTCGGGATCCCGCGTGTGCTCAACGAGCAGGTGATGGCGATGCGGAAGGTCCGTTCCGGTCACCTCGCGCTGCCGGGCGAGGAACCCGATCATCGCCCGTGCCGCGGCCGGTGAAAGACCGTGGGATTCTGCCAGGTCGGCCGCCAGCCGATCGTCGTCCAGGCGGGAATTCCATTCCTCCAGCGCGCGGGCAATGCGCTCGGAGATGTGGAAGTCCCGGTTTCTTTCCTCGGCTTTCCAGAAGGGCGACATCCCGATCCGCGCCGGCGCGGGGGCGACTTCCACGTTCTGGTGGTCGATCTTCTGGATGCGCCATCCCTGCGCGCCGAAGAGAAACGTGTCTCCGAGCGAACGCTCCCAGACGAACTCCTCGTCCAGCTCGCCGATCAGCGCCTTCGTGTCCGCTGCCCGTATGCTGAAATAGCCGCGATCGGGAATCGTGCCCCCGCCGATGGACAGGCGGAGCCGGGCGCCCTCCTTTGCCCGCACGGTGGACTCGATGCGGTCCCAGGACACCATGGCCGACAGGTCGCGAAGCCGAGTCTCCTCATAGCGTCCCGCGAGCATGCCCAGGACGAGGTCGAACTGTCGGCGCGGCAGATCCCGGTACGGCTGGCCGGCCCGGATGAAATCGTACAGCTCACCCGCGTTCCAGGTCTCCACGGAGGTCATGGAGACGATCACCTGCGCGAGCACGTCCAGCGGGCAGATCACCGGGGCGATGTCGTCGATGTCCTGTTCGCGGACGCATTTCGCGGTGACCGCGGCATCCACGATGTCCTTTCCATGCAGGGGAAAGAGCACACCCCGGCTCGGCTGGCCCACCCGGTGACCCGCGCGTCCGAGCCGCTGTACCGCGGAGGCGACCGTGAATGGCGTCTGCACGAGGATCACCCGGTCCAGGGAGCCGATGTCGATGCCCAGTTCCAGGGAGCTGGTCGCCACGATTGCCTTCAGCTCCCCTTCCTTGAGGCGCTGCTCGACGACCAGGCGCAGCTCCCGGGAGAGCGAGCCGTGGTGCGACCAGGCGAGAGGCTCCGGCTGTCCCTCGTTGATGAACCGTGCGAGCTTTTCCGCGTGCCGGCGCGAGTTCACGAAAAAGAGCGTCGCGCGGTTTTCCGCGATGATGCGCCGGCACTCCCGGGCGATCGCGTCGAAGACGGGTTCCTCGGCCGGGACCGCCGTGGGAGCACCCGCCGTCAAGGCATCGCCGGCAGGAAACTCCACGCGCAGCTCGTAGGTCTTGCTCATGGGGCAATGCACGATCTGCACCGGGCGACGGCGGTAGACGGGCTCCGCGGCGCTCGGCTCCCCGCCGGGACGGTTCCTGAGCTCCCCGTGTTCCGCGGCGGGCGCCATCCCGTGTTCCATCGTGAACCCGCCCACCAGGTCCGCGATCGCCGAGAGAGGCTTCACGGTTGCCGAGAGAGCGATCCGTTGGAACTCGCCCGACAGGCGCACCAGGCGGTCCACGGCAGTCACGAGGTGCGTGCCGCGCTTCGAGCCGGCCACCGCGTGGATTTCGTCGAGGATCACCTCGGCGACCCCGTCGAGCATCAGCCTGCTGCGGGGGGACGAGAGGATGAGATTCAGGCTTTCCGGCGTGGTGATGAGGATCTCGGGGGGGTTGCGAAGCATCCGCCGGCGGTCGCCGGCCGGCGTGTCCCCGCTGCGTGTCAGGACGCGGATGCGCGGAAGTGATTCTCCCGCCGCCCGAAAGGCCGCCTCGATCGCGGCAAGAGGGGCCAGCAGGTTCCTCTGGATGTCGTTGTTGAGGGCCTTCAGCGGGGAGACGTACAGGATGCGCACCTTGCCGGTCCGCAGGGAACCGGTGGCGAGCTGGTTAATCCCCCAGAGAAATGCGGCAAGCGTCTTCCCGGTTCCCGTGGGAGCCGAGACGAGAGCGTGCGCGCCGCGGGCGATCACCGGCCAGGCCCGCTCCTGCACCTCGGTCGGTGTGCCGACCGAGGAGAGAAACCATGTGCGGATCAGCGGGTGAAACGGCAGGAGCGCGTTCTCACCGGCGGCCCCTGCCGTCATCGCAACGGCAATGCCGGGACGAGCGCGGGCAGCGCGTCATGGAGCCTGCCGGCGATGACGGCAAATGCCTCCTGCACCGCGGGAACGTCGATCACTTTCTGCGTGGCGAGAACCTGGCCTCGCCGGAGGGAACCGAGGCTTTCGTCGAGACCCGCGGCAATGTCGGGCGGTACCGCCGGGCGCGGGGCGAGGAGCCGCTCTATGGCAAGAGCCGCGAGGGCCAGGAGCGCGACGACGGCGAGAAGGATGAGAATATCACGGACGACGACAAGGCGGCCTTTCAATACCCCTCCGGCGGTCGATTCTCCCAGGTGCCCGAATTGCGGCGGGCCTGGGCTTTCGGCCCGTAGTACCGGGCAAAGCACATGCGGCCGACCAGCGGCATGTAGAAGAAGCGCCCCTTGCGGGCCTGGACGAGCGCCACGATGGACCAGACGATCCAGGCGATATTCACGAGGACGGTGAAGAACAGGTACCAGAAGAACGCATGCCCGAACAGATCGTGCGGCGGCGTGACCAGGACGCCGATGAGCCAGCCAATGAGCCCCGCATTCAGCAGGACCACGGGCACATGGGTCAGGAGCGCCTGCAGGGCGTGGAACGCCACGAACAAGCCGGTCTTCCGGTTGACGAAGAAATAGATTACCGAGGCGACGAGATTCAACAGCGGGATCGGGATGCCGATCGCCAGGGACGCGAACATCATGAGGTATGCCCCCATGGCGTCCTCTTTTTGCCGCTCCGGGATCTCCTCGGGCTGCGGAAGGCGGATGGGCGGGGAACCGACATCTGGGCTCATGGGATTCGCTCCTCGACGAGGAGGATACTGGACCCGCCCGCATGCGCGCAAGGCAGAAATGCGCGCGGGCGAGCCGGAAAGCAGCCTGCAAAAGGGGCCTCTCGCGAGGCCCCTTGAAGTCAAAGGTTCAGTGAATTGCCTCCCGGGCGCGCATCACGCGGCTCGGGAATGGAGCGACGTGCCTACTCCTTGCCCGAGAACTTCGGATACTCGTCCGTGAAGTATCCCAGGTACAGGGTGACCCTGGTAAGCCAGCGGTATGACCCAACATTAAAGGCGTGCCAATTGGCAGGATACTTGCCGGCAAAGAGGATGGCAAACCAGGCGAGGAGACCGAGCACTCCGCTCCAAATGAATCGGAAGATCAGACAGAATCCATGCGGGATGCCGACGTAGATAAAGCCGAACAGGAGACGAAGGATCACGAGGCCCCTGCTGACCTTGTCAGGCCGGGGCACTTCGAGCTTCACCGTGTCGCTCGTTCCCTTTGGAAAGAATGCAGGGTAGCCGTCAACCAGGTTCCCCATGACTGCCTCAATCCTCAACGACCAGTTTTGCATTCCAATCTGGAAGTTGAAAATGCTCTCGGGGAACTTCGCCGTGAAGAGAACGATCCAGAACGTGATGAAGGTGAGGATATAGGACCAGATCGAGACTATTCCGTAGAGGACCATGTGCGGCAGGCGGATGTAGATCAACCCGAAAAGGGTACGGAGAATCAACTGGCCGCGAGAGTACTTGTCCTGATGCGTAACCGTCAGTTTCATTTTTGCCTCCTATGGTTCTGAATAGTACATGGTGTTCGGCGGGATTGCAAAGTTTTTTTTGAGCGCCCGGAGGTCGTTTCGTGGCCCTGTTTTGCATTGCTTTTGGCGTTGCGCACGGGTAGCTTCAATTCGAAAGGTGGTGGTGTGGCTGCTCGCGTCGTGCTCATTCTCTTTCTAGTATTCTTTTTCCTCGACTTCGGGTGGGATCTTACTCTCACCCTGCTCAACCTGGGCCACGTGAGGCGGAACGCACACGCTGTTCCTTCGGCATTTGCGGGCATCGTGGATGCCGAGACGCACGCACGTTCGGTGAGCTACACCCTGCTACACGGCAGGTTCGGGCTCATTGCGGGGGCGGTGTCATCCGCCGCGCTCCTGGCCGTCGTGCTGACGGGACTCCTCGGGCTTTTCGACTCTGCTGCCCGGTCCCTGCCCCTGCATCCCTACCTCCAGGGCATCGTCTTCGTTGCCGCCGTGTCCCTCGTTTTCAGCGTGATCCGGCTCCCTTTCACCCTGTACTCAATTTTCAATATCGAAGCCCGGTTCGGCTTCAACAAGACGACGCCCCGGCTCTTTGTCATCGACATGCTCAAGGGACTGGCGATTTCCATCGTGATCGGCGCCCCCGTCCTGCTCGCGCTTTTCTGGTTCATGGACAGGACGGGACCCTTCTGGTGGATATGGGCCTTTGCCGCAATGACCGTATTCCAGCTCGTCATGAGCATCCTGGCGCCGCTCGTCATCGCCCCGATGTTCAACAAGTTCACACCGCTTCCCGACGGACCGTTGAAGGAAAAAATCGCCGCTCTTGCCGACAGGCTGCGCTTCCGGACGAAAGGCATTTTCGTGGTGGACTCGAGCAAACGCTCACGCCACTCGAACGCGTATTTCACGGGCCTGGGACGGGCGAAGCGGATCGTTCTCTTCGACACCCTGGTGAGCTCGAACACCGAGGAGGAGATCGTCTCGGTCCTCGCGCACGAGATCGGGCACGAGAAGCGCAATCACATCAAGAAGGGTCTCGCAATCTCCGTGGCAATGTCGCTCCTGGGATTCTGGATTCTCAGCCTCCTCATCCATTGGACGCCCCTGTACCAGGCATTCGGGTTCGCGCGGCCTGGGTACCATTCCCTGCTGGTGCTGCTCGCGTTCTGCTCGGGCCCTTTCACCTTCTTCCTGCAGCCCCTGTTCACCATGCGTTCGAGAAGGCAGGAGTACGAGGCGGATCGATTCGCCGTCAAGGGCGTCGGCTCCGCCGCGGGGTTGAAATCGGCGCTGCTCCGGCTGAGCAAGGACAACCTGTCGAACCTTTCCCCGCACCCCCTGTACAGCTTCTTCCACTACTCGCACCCGACCCTGGCCGAACGCATCGCCGCCCTGGACCGCGCGGAGGCGTCGCTGCGGTGACGAACGCACCCGAGATGCCCGCGCCCGCCGGCGGAGCGCAGGGGGCAACCTGGAACCTGGACGACCTGGTCGCGTCGCCCGCGGATGAGAAAATTGAAGAAATCCTTGCGGAGGCCGAGCGCCTGGCGGACGGCTTCGCCAGTCGCTACAAGGGAAGAATCGCGGCCCTCTCGGCAGCCGAGATGCGCGGGCTTCTTTCCGAGTACGAGCAGATCCTCGAATCGGTCGGCCGCGCGGAGAGCTACGCATCACTTTCCTGGTCGACCCAGAGCTTGGAACCGGCGCGGGGGGCGCTGCTCCAGAAGGTTTCCGAGCGTCAGTCCCGCCTGTCACAGAAGACCGTTTTCCTGGACATCGAGTGGGCGAACGTGCCCGATGAGACGGCGCGGGAGCTGATGGCCGACCCGCTGCTCTCCCGCTGGCGGCACTGGCTGGTGACCGCGCGGCGGTACAAGCCCCACCTTCTTTCGGAAGCCGAGGAGAAGATTGTTTCAGAGAAGTCGGTCACCGGCCGCCAGGCGTGGATCCGGTACTTCGACGAGACCATTGCGGCGACGCTCTTCGACTGGGACGGCAGGCGCGTGCCGGCGGAGGTCGTGCTCCGACAGCTGCACTCCCCGGAGGGGGAGACACGGAAGCGCGCAGCGGCGGAGCTCACGCGCGGGCTGAAAGAGATCCAGAGATCGACGACTTTCGCGTTCAACACCCTTCTCGCGGAGAAGGCCTCGGAGGACCGCCTGCGGAAATACCCCACCTGGATCTCCTCGCGCAACCTGGACAACCAGGTGGAAGACGCCGCGGTGAGCGCGCTGCTCCGTGCCGTGACGTCCCGCTACGACATCGTCGCCCGCTACTACGCCCTGAAGCGGCGCCTCCTCAGGTCGGGCGAGCTGTTCGACTACGATCGTTACGCCGCTCTCCCCGCCGCGGAGCGTCGGTTCACGTGGGACGAGGCCCGCGACCGGGTGCTCTCCGCGTTCGCGGGGTTCCATCCCCGCATGGCGGAGATCGCCGAGCTGTTCTTCGACAGCAAGTGGATCGATGCGGCAGTGCACGCGGGCAAGCGGGGAGGCGCGTTCAGCAGCTCCACTGTCCCCTCGGTCCACCCGTACATCCTGCTGAGCTTCCAGGGCACGGCCCAGGACGTGATGACCCTCGCCCACGAGCTGGGCCACGGCGTGCACCAGTACCTCGCCCGGGACCGGGGAATCCTGCAGCAGAACACGCCTCTGCCCACCGCGGAGACCGCGTCACTTTTTGGGGAGACCCTCGTGTTCAATGACCTGCTCTCCCGCGAGCAGGACCCGGGGATCGTGCTTTCGATGCTCGCACGGCAGATCGAATCCTCCTTCGCCACGGTCTTCCGCCAGGTGGCGATGAACAGGTTCGAGGAAGCCGCGCACACGGCCCGCCGCGCCCAGGGTGAGCTCACCACGGAGTCCCTCTCCACCCTCTGGCTGGACACGCAGCGCGCCATGTTCGGCACGAGCGTCACGCTGACGGAAGACTACGGGATCTGGTGGAGCTACATCACCCACTTCGTCCACGTCCCCGGGTACGTGTACGCGTATGCGTTCGGGGATCTGCTGGTGCGGGCGCTGTACGCCCGGTTCCTGACCGGCGGTCCGGACTTTCCGGAGCGCTACATGGCCATGCTCGCCGCCGGCGGCTCGGACTGGCCCTCGACAAACGTGGGAAAGCTGGGAGTCGACCTCGGGGACCCGGGTTTCTGGGCGCAGGGTCTCGCGCTGCTGGAGGGGATGGTGGAGCGGGCCGAGAGGCTCGCGGAACGGGGTGGGCAGTGAACGCCCGTTGGAAAACCGGCACAGGGCGCGGGGCGCCGGCCGCTGTACCGATACTTGATTTTCGCCGAAAAGTGAGTAGGATTGACCAAAGAGTGCCCTCGAGGGCGGGAACCCTGACAGCGAGATCCAGCGATAAAGGAGCAGCACATGACTAGGAATTTCCTCGTGTTCATCTTCGGACTTTTTCTTCTCCTGATATTCAGTTTCGCCTTCTGCTACGTGTCGATCTACAGCGAGGTCCTGATCGCAGGCATCTTTGCTCTGGTCGGCTTCCTGGCGGCGCTGATCATCTCGATCATCATCGGACTCGCCTCCCGAGAAGAGGGAGGCTCGCTGTACATCTGGTTCTTCGGCATCGCCATCGTGACGGGAATCATCCTCGTGTGGTACCTCTCGCGGGCGGGGACGCTCCTCAAGGTCTGGTAAGGGACGACGAGTCGCGCGCGCGGCCCCTGGCAGCCCCAGGGGCCTTTTTTTGTCTTTCTACGCGTCCTGGATAATGTTGCAGGCGCTGGCGGACACCGAGGCGAGGAGGATCAGGACGGCGCCCCAGCTCAGCACCGCGCCGGAGCCAGGTACGCTCATTCTCGGTGACTTCAAACGAGGTCGGCGTATCGCGCATCGGCAGCGCGCAGGAGGTCCGCCGGCGCGATCAGCACCTGCAGTCCCCGTGCTCCGGCGTTCACGTAGATCTTCTGTCGGGAGGAAGCGGTCTCGTCGATCCAAGTGGGGAACTTCTTCCTCATGCCGAGCGGCGAACAGCCTCCCCGCACGTACCCCGTAAGGGCCGTGAGATCCTTCAGCGGAACGAGGTCGACTTTCCGGGTGCCGGTGACGCGTGCCGCCTTCTTCAGGTCCAGCTCGGCGTTGCCGGGGATGCAGAAGACGAAGATTTCGTCCGGTCCTGACTGCGCGACGAGGGTCTTGAACAGGGTGTCCGGGCTCACGCCGAGGAGCCGCGCCACCTCCGCCGCGTCAAAATGCTCCTCGCCGACCGGGTGCGTGGCCAGCTCGTGCGGGACACCGAGAGACTCGAGCATTCGAACGGCGTTGGTCTTCTGCGTCGCACTCATTGGTCGCATCATAGCAGATTCCGCCCTGACACGGGGAGTAATTTCCACTATCGTGTGGCCATGGATCGTCCCGTCACTCGCGACTCGCTCTGCTTCTGCTGCGGCGCCGACAATGAACGCGGCCTGCACCTGTCCGTCTCCTATCCGGAGAAGGGGACGGCGGAGACGAGTCTCGATGTCCCCACGTGGTTCTCGGGCTGGAAGAACATGACGCACGGCGGACTGCTCGCCACGCTGCTGGACGAGATCATGGCGCACGCGTGCCTCGGGATGGCCCAGAGGGCCGTCACGGCCGAGATTACGGTGCGCTTTCAGAAAGCGGTGGAGACCGGCGCGCGCATTAGCGCGCGAGGGAAGGTGGAGGAGGCGCGCGGCCGGGTGCTGTCGACGCACGGCTGGATCTACGACGGCGAAGGCTCTCTCCTGGCGGAGGCGTCTGCGCGATTCCTTGCAACAACACGGATTTCGAAGCCCGAACCCTGATAATGGATACCTAAGTATCCAATTACTGGATATCTGAATATCCAATTCTGGTAGAAACTGCATCTTCTTCGGAATTGTCCAGCCGTTCCAGTCTATTTGCAATTACTTTCCGAGTAAAGAATAGCGACCTCTTTCCTTCATCATCGAACAGGTGGCACGGGCCTTGCAGTTCTAACCAACGGTCGTTGACCATTCTCATCACAAACAGGAGGCTTTCATGAAAAGGACACTGTTGTTCGTGCTTGCCATTTTCCTCGTCCTGCTCGTCGCATCCCCGATCTTCGCGTCGGGCGGAGGGGAGAAAAAGAGCAAGACCGTGACCGTGGCATTCATGCCCGGCATCGCGGATCCCTTCTATTACACCATGGAGCGCGGAATCCGCGCCAAGGCCAAGGAGCTCGGCGTCAACCTGATAGTCGCCGACTATCCCACCTCGTGGGGCCCCGCTCAGCAGGTCCCCATCCTCGAAGCCATGATGGCCAAGGGCGGGATCGACGTCCTGCTGATCGCGCCGACCGCCGTGGACGCCCTCATCGCCCCGCTGAAGAAGATCTACGACAGCGGCGTGCAGATCATCACGGTGGACACGTTCCTCGGCGACGGTGACTACACCAAGGACAGCAACTACTCCTTCCCCCTGGCCTTCATCGGGACGGACAATACGCTGGGCGGCAAGCAGGTTGCCGAGCACCTGGCCAAGCTCGTTGGAGAGAAGGGCAAGGTGTTCATGGAGAACACGAACCCGTCCGTGTCTTCGGTCCAGGGCCGCCTGGATGGATTCAAGGCCGGGATTGCCGAGTTCCCCAACATGACATTCGTCGGCGTCGACTACTGCATGGACGTGCAGCAGAAGGCAATAGACCAGGTGTCGGCCGCCCTCCAGAAGGATCCCGACATGGTCGGCGTGTTCGGCGCGAACGTCTTCACCGCCCAGGGCGCCTACCAGGCTGTGGTAAACGCGGGCCTCACCGGTGCGGTGAAGGTCGTCACCTGGGACGCCACCGAGACCCTCATCGCGGCACTGAAAGCAGGGCAGGTCGACCTCATCCTGGCCCAGAAGCCTGCCGAAATCGGCTCCCTCGCGGTCGAGTGGGCCGTCAAATACATGACGGACAAGTCCATGCCGCCTGGCAAGAAGGTCATCCCCGGGTTCGAGTTCTTCACCAAGGACAATGTGGACAGCCCCGACATGCAGCAGTGGATCTACAAGAAGTAGACTCGCCGTTTGACGTCAAGGGCCGGCCCTGCGGCCGGCCCTTG
>JBKQPS010000149.1:0-7090 GCA_052144915.1 Spirochaetia bacterium
TCTCTACTTCCATCTTATCCAAATTTAGTGCATTCTACAAGTAAATTATTGAAAGAGGGGGCCGCAATGAGAGCTTGGAAACGCGTTCTGTCCACGGTGGCGCTTGCGCTGGTCCTCGCCTCTCCGATCCTGGCGGATGCCCGCAAGACCAACATCGACGTCATCATTGCCCTGGACAAGTCCCTTTCCATGCAGGACAACAACAAGATAGGCGCGGTGAAGGCCTGGGTCAACTCCTTCATCATCGACCAGCTCATCATTCCCGGGGACTTCCTCTCCGTCGTGTCGTTCTACGGGAAGGCCGACCTCATCATCTCCCAGGTCATCAAGGATGACGTCGACAGGAAGGCGGCGAAAGCGGTCATCTCGCAGATCCGGGGAAATGGCAGGTTCACGGACATCGGGAACGCCCTGGACGCGGTGAAGGCCCAGTTCGCCGACAAGGAAAAGGACGGCCGGGAGAAATACGTCCTGCTCCTCACGGACGGGATCCAGGAGGCCCCGCCGTCGAGCAAGTACTATTCGAAGAACGGCACGTTCAATCACGAGTTCCTTGCGAACACGAAGACAATCCAGCAGAAGGGCTGGAAGGTCATGATCCTGGGAATCGGCATCGATACGGCGGCCAAGGATCTCGCGAAAGAGCTCCAGGGCTCCTACTCGGAGATATCGAACACCCTCACTCCGGAGACCATCACCCAGAAAGCGGGGACCCTGTTCGGCACGCCCGCGATCGACGGTCACGTGACCGTGAGCCCCATCGGCGTGGACGGCTCCAGCCGGGTCTCCTTCGTCCTGAAGCCCTCCGGCCTCGCCGGCGACATGCGGATCGTCGTGAGCAACCTGGACGCGCAGGCCGGGACACGCAGCGTCACCGGGCTCCTGAGCGCGCCCGTCACCCTTACGGTGAAGAAGGACGGATCGACGAAGGTCAGCTTTCCCGTGAAGTTCCCGCCCGTGCTCCCGCCGGGCAACGTCTCGGGCACCCTCACCTTCGCGTTCGGCTCGACGGAGCGCTTTTCGCCGGCCCAGGTCCCTGCTTCCTTTCACGTCATGGGCTGGGTGGAGAGCAATCTCCTGCTGCTCGCGGCGGGCCTCCTTGTTCTGCTCATCCTCCTCGCCCTCATCGCCTTCCTCATATGGCGCGTGACGCTCGGAAAGCCGGTGCGATTTGCGATACTGATCGACGATACGCCCGTCCAGGACGACGTCATTTCTCTTCGGGCCGGGCGGGAGCTGTTTCTGAACGATATCTCCTCGGTGTATTCGCTGGCGCCGAAGCGTACCGGCAAATCTGTGGCGAAGTTCTCCCTGCAGGATCGAATGCTCAGCCTGGGAATCCTCAAGCAGGACCGATTCCCCAAACTGAAGGAAGTGCCGCCGGATGCGCGGGGGAAAACATTCGTCCTTCGCTCGGAGTCGGGCAAGAACGTGAACATGAAGGTTCAGTCGAAGGAAAGGAAGACATAGACTGGGAACGACGGCTGTATTTCTCTTCGACGTCGGGCCTGCGCAGGAAATCCCTGGTTTCGACGAGGGTTACCACTATTCGCTTCTCCCCTTCTGGGGAAACCACTGCCTGGCGGATTTTCTCATCGCCACCTTCGGCTTTCCAGGAGACAGGGCGGTCACCCTCATTCTGGAAGAGGCGGCCCGGGAAACCGCCCTCGCCCTCTCTTCGCGCTGGAAGAAGCCTGTCGTTCGCGTCCAGGTCCTGGAAACCGGGCTTGCAGGATTGGCGCGCCTCGTCGAGAGCACGGAGGCGGACCACGTAGTGCTGGCGTCCACGTCCTGCGTATTCCTCGTGGATGCGGCGGCGCTCCGCGAGCGGATCCTGGAAACTGGCGAGCACGTGGTGAAACTTTCCGTGGCCCAGACCCCGGTGGAGGCGTACGTCTCCCGTCGGAGTCACCTTACAACGCTTCTGGCGGCAGCGGCCGAACGCGACACCGGCAGGAAGGGGCTGCGCGCGACCCTTTTCGACGGAGTCCTGCACGACGCCCTGGAGCTGCTCATCGACGTGCCGGGAGAAATACTGTTCCACAACGACTTGATGGAGTACTACGCGAGCAATATCTGGGTCATCGCCAACTGTGAGAGCGAACGCTTTCACGCGGCGCTGGCCCGCCTGCCCGAACTCGCGGACAAGGGCGCGGAATCGCACATCGCGGAAAAAGGGTTCATTCGAAACTCGTGGCTCGCGTCCGGCGTGGAGGTAGAGGGCGCCGTCGAAGATTCGATCCTTTTTCCGAATGTCGTGGTGCGGCGAAATGCGCTCGTTTCACGTTCCGTGGTTCTCAACGGGAACCGCATCGGATCCGGGACGGAGATCTACAACGCCCTCATCCTCCCGTGCACCGCGGAGGCGCCGCGCCCGACGCCCAACATCGGGGACAACTGCGCAATCGGCGTGCGGACATCCGCGGCCAGGAACGCCGACTTTCCGGGCCAGATCAACAACGGGATCGCCGTTGTCGGCATGAACGCCGATATCCCCAACGGCTTCAAGGCCGAAGCGGCAACCTACATCGCCCCGGGGGTCCCCGCGCACGTGCTGCGGCGGGTCAAGATATTGAAGAAGGGCGGCAGCATTCTCCGGGATCGGTCCCAGACCCAGCCCGGGGGTGGAAACGGGTCCGGGGCGCTGCCGTGAACGAGCTCCAGCCTGCCATCGAGTTTCTCCGCCGCACGCGGCGGTTCATCATCACTGCCCACGAAACGCCGGACGGTGACGCCATCGGCAGCGAGTGCGCGATGCTCCGCGCGCTGCGAAGCATCGGCAAAGAGGCCATCATCCTCAACGCCGACCCCACGCCCGCCAAGCTCGCCTACCTGGACTCCGACGGCATCATCGGCGTGCTGGACGAAGCGCGCACGCTTCCACCGGACGTCCAGGAGTACTCGCTGCTCATGCTGGACACGAACGACGTGCACAATATCGGGCAGGTCGCCTCCCGGGTGCTGCCGCGGGTGCGTGAACACTTCATCATCGATCACCACGAGCGCGACCGCGACGACGTGCTGGGGGGCAACGTCATCCAGAAAGAGGCCTCCTCGACGTGCGAGATCATCCACCAGCTCCTGCGCGAAATGAACGTGACGATCGATTTTCCCATTGCGCAGGCCTTGTACACGGGCATCCTGTACGACACCGGGTGCTTCATCTACCCGAAGACCACCGCCCTGACGTTCGGGATCGCCCGCGAACTCGTTGCCGCGGGTGTCCAGCCCAACTTCGTCTACGCCCGGCTGTACGAAAGCAATTCGATTTCCGCCCTCGTGCTGCAGTCCCGGGTCCTCGCGACCCTCGAGCTGCGGTTCTCCAACCACGTGTCGATACTGACAATGAGGCGCCAGATGATCCTCGATTCCGGTGCGAACTACGAGGAGGCCGACCAGCTGATCAACATCCCCTTGAAGAGCGAGGACGTGCTCGTATCGGTCTTCTTCAAGGAGAATCTCGAAGGCCTGCTGCGGTGCTCCCTGCGCTCGAAGGGCGACATCAACGTCGCCGAAATCGCCCAGCAGTTCGGGGGGGGCGGCCACAAGACTGCTGCCGGTTTCAAGTGCCGTGACCCGATCCCGGTGACCACACGGATCATCATGGACGACCTGGCGAAATACTTCCCGTGACACGGACCTCCGCGATGGCCAGATTTGCATCGATCCTCTGCGCGGCAGCGGTTCTTGCCGCGCTCCTCTCCTGCCAGGGACGGGGGGCGAGCTCGGTCGTTCGCATCACGCCAAAACCCCTCGGAGGCGCGGACGGGACCGTGCAGGCCGCCCCAGGCCCCGACCAGGGCGACACGTCGGTGTTGCGGCCGCGCATCTGGATCGATCCCCAGTACACGGTCCTGCAGGTCCTCAACGCCAATCTCGCGCCCGGCGCGGAGGAGCAGCAGGTGATCGCGATCAAGAAGGTCGCCGACGTCGGATCGCCGGTGAAGATCGTCGTCGTCGACGCGGATCCGGAGCGCGGGACGTACTACTTCCAGAGCTGGGATTCCGACACGAGCGCGACCGACACCCGCGTCTTCTCCCTGTCCGCGAAGGATCTCATCGGGGACCATTCCCTCCAGCTCGTCGCCAGCGGGATGAACGAATCCGGGAAGCTTACGCTCGATGTCTTCCGGCTCCTGCCCCCCAGTCACGGCAAGGGACTGCTCTACAGGCCGGTCTGCCAGCTGGTCGCCGACGAGATCTCGGTGGAGGAGGCCGAGAGGCCGGACAGCTATGCGACGGACCCCAAGCCGGGAAGCAGCTTCCCCATCGTCGCCTATCTCCGCGATCCGGACTCCCAGAACGTCATGGACCTCGTGCGCATCCACTACTCCTGGAACGCGGCGGAAGGCCGGTACGTGCCCGGGGCCGCGGAAAAGATACCGGGCGAGGAAGTCCAGCAAGCGCAGCTTCGCACCCTCTTCACGAGCTCAGGCGAGCAGGCATTCGAGCAATTCATCTCCGGCTCGTGGGTACAGCCGGCCAAGGACACATTTGCCTCCATCATCACCTTCGATCCCGTGGGGCGGAGGATTTCGCTGTTTTCGGGCAACACGCTGGAGGCGTACCTCTGGCGCGAATCACACCGCACGATCTACAACAGGCTGCTCGCGGTGGGGGAAAACGAGACCGTCCTGCAAATCCAGCTGATTCGCACGTTTTCCATCACGGTGAACGATCCGAACACGATCACTGTCACGATCATCGGAAACGACTCCGGCGAATCCCCGTCGGTGACTTACACGAAGGTCACGGATGACATCCGTGAGAAACTGATCGACCGTCCGGACGCGGAGGCCGTTCTGTCCACCCTGGCCCTTTCCGGCACGTACTCCGGGACGCGCGGGTTGGAGGTGAGCTTCCAGGCGCCGCGACTGACCTGGACCGACAGCGACGGGCAGCGCACCGGGTCGTACGTGGTATTCTCCCTTGGCAGTGCGACCGTCCTCAGCACGCGTTTCCCCACAGACTCGGGTGAGCCGGACCGCATCGGCTCGTGGATAGTGGACTATCGGGAAAGATCGGACCCCGGGTCGGTGACGCGCATCCTGCACCTGTCCCCCGTCCAGCTCACCGTGAACGGCTACGAGGAAGCCAATGGCGACGACCTCACTCTTCAGCAGACGGAGGACCGAAAAGGGAAATAGCCCTGCCGAAGCTGCACGTGGCCGTGCTTTCGTCCCTCACTTGTCCTGGACGATGAAGCCTCCGAAACCCGCGTCGGAAAGCCTCTTCATGACTTCCTGCGCTGCCTCCGCCTCGAGTCCGGATCCTGCGAGGACCCTGTAGCGATCTCTTCCCTTCGCGAACTCGTGCACGACCACCGGGGAAAAACCCCGGCGGGTCAGCTCGTTCACCAGGTCGTTCGCATTCTCCTCGACGAGAAAGGATCCGGCCTGCACGGAAACAACGGGCGATGAGCCCGGGGCCGCCTGCACCGGATCTGCTTTCTGTGTGCCTGGAGTGGTTTCCGCGGACACGGTGGGTGTCTCCACCTGTGTGCCTGGAGTGCGAGCTGCCGGCGCCCCCGAGGCGGCTGTCGCAGAATCCGCCTTCGGCGATGCAGAATCCGCCTTCGGCTGCCCGTCTCCGGCGTCGAAAGGACCCGGCGCCGGCAATTGGACGGCAATCGATCGGGGAGATGCGGCGCTGGCGGGCGACGGGCCCGCGGCGAGCACCGCCTCTGGCGACGCGGCGAACCGGGCTCCCAGCTTCGCGCGCGCGGCGGCCTGCCCGGGAGCGTCGCCCCTGCTGCGCGCCTCCTCGTAGAGCATCCAGAGGGCCCTCAACGCGACGTCGGGGTTGCCGGTCTGGTCCGAAAGGCTGACGAGGGTCGCGCGCCCTGCCGGCTCCCCGGCACGAAGCTGCACGAGGGCCCGAAGGAGAAGCCCGGCGCTTTCGCCCTTCCCCGCCAATTGTTCCAGGTTCGAGCTCATGCTGCCAGCGTCATTCATCTCCAGGGAGAGAAGAAACGCGGAAACGAGGTCCGCATCGGCGCCGCCCTCGGCATGAGCGGAAACATAGGCATCGCGTGCAGCCTCGATGCGACCCGCCATATCGTACAGTCGGGCGATTTTTTCGAATTGCGCCGCCGAGCCCGGTATGCCCCTGGCAGACTGGAGAAATCGCCCCGACGCGGCGAGGAGAGCGGGCAAATCCTGCTCGACGCGGAGGTACTCCTCGAAGACGGGCGGGGAATCCGGCGCCCCGGGGTTAGCGTCCAGCCACGCGGACAGCAGCCTGGCCGCCCCCTCCTTGTCGCCCGCCTTCTCGAGCTGCTGTGCATTCGCAAGAGGGGATTCGCCGTGGAGGTTGTGGACAAAAAGCAAGATAAGACAGAGGGCAAAGAAGAGGCCGCAAGTACTCCGCCCGAAACGCGGAAAGCGAAGCGAGTTGTTCAGGGGCGTCGATTTCATTTCAGTTCCAATGAGAATATCGGTCGCCATGGACATGCCGCTGAAGCGGCCGGAAGGCGACCCGCAAGCTGCACGTGCCCCGATGCGATGAAACCGGCCTTCGGGGCCTGTCGGCCCCTCTCGTCCTGTTTCAGGTCCTCGTTTTCATTCCGCGAAAGAATTTTACAAGCGAATATGCACCGATGCCGAGCAGAATGAGGCCAGCTCCGATCAGGACTCCATGCACGAGTCCGCCGAACAGCCTGCCGAGAAACGGGAGCGACGCCGCGAGGGTGGCCGCCCCTACTACCGTGGTGGCGACTCCAAATCCGCGTTCGTGCCTGGATCCGCTGAGCGCCAGCCCGGCGATGGTGATAATTGCTCCCACGATGATGCCGGAAACAGGATGCGCAGTTATCGCTGCCAGCACGAATGCACCAATGCCTCCCGCAACTGAGACAACACCTTGGACGGCCTGCTTCGTTACCTTTTCCCTGGGAACAATATCACTCATTGGGGGACTCCCTTCGATCTCAATGTAAACAAACGACCTGTGGCATGTCCAGATTCGAATCCGCCCCGGGGCCTTGCCGCCATTCGTTGCCGGCTGCAGGAGGGGAACGCAAGGCATCGAGTTGACATCAGCCGCGTATTCTCCCTAGAGTACCAACATGCATCCTCTGGCCCGGTGGATT
>JBKQPS010000150.1:0-19427 GCA_052144915.1 Spirochaetia bacterium
CACGGATTTTCGGCGAACCAGGTCTCGCGAAACGTTGGTATTGTACAATACCAACGTTTCGCGAGACCTGGTTCGCCGAAAATCCGTGTTGACGGCCCCAGTACAGATCGGTATACTGTATTAGATATGTAGATCACTAGTGAAGGAGACGTCAGTGGTCGAGATCAGGAACATGTCCTTTGGCTATAGGAAGAAGAAACTTTTCGCCGGACTCGGCCTCACCCTTCAGCCCGGCAATATCTATGGCCTTCTTGGCAAGAACGGAGCGGGAAAAACCACGCTTCTGAAAATCATCAGCGGGCTTCGCCAGGCGCAGGAAGGATCGTGTCGGGTGCTCGGGTATGATCCAGCTCTCCGGGCTGCCGGCATGCTGGAGGAAATCTGCTTCATCCCTGAGGAGCTGTACGTGCCTGCGCTTGCGCCGGACGCGTTCGTGAGGCTTCATGCACCCCTGTACCCCCGTTTCGACCACGAGGCATTCGGCTCGTTCCTCCAGGAGTTCGAGCTCGCTACGGACAAGAAGCTCTCGGAGCTCTCGTACGGCCAGAAAAAGAAGTTCCTGATCGCCTTCGGGCTGGCTGCCCGGTGCCGGCTCCTGCTCATGGACGAGCCGACCAACGGGCTGGACATTCCCTCCAAGAGCCAGTTCCGAAGGCTCATGGCCCGGGCAGGCGGCACCGACCAGGTGATTCTTGTCTCCACGCACCAGGTGCGCGACATGGAGAACCTGATCGACCCCATCATCATCCTCGATGACGGCAGGATCATCTTTCAGCAGCCGCTGCGCGTGGTCGGGACCCGTCTGCACGCCTCGGTCGAAGGGGCGGAGCCGGCGGACAGCGGAGCCCTCTACGCGGAGAAGACCCTCGGCGGGTGGGCGGTGCTGCGCGAGAGCGCCGGCCAGGAGGAGTCGAACATGGACCTGGAGACCTTGTTCAACGCGGTGACCGCGGGGGGCGGCAGGGTGCGGTCCCTGTTCGAGGAGGCCTCGAAATGAGCGGCGGCACCTTCAGGGAGATCCTGGACATTCGACGCCTCGGCAGGCTCCTCCTGCGGGAGATCGTCTACGGGTACCGCGGCCTCCTGATCGCGGTGGCCGCGGTGGCGGGCGGCGTCATCGTGATTTCGGCGATCGGCGCGCTCGGCGCCAGCGCCGGCGGCGCCCCGGTCGGCTCCGTCAACGGGGACGGCTATTTTCGGTTCTTCCAGACCCTGCTGTTCCTCGGAGGTTTCATCGTGACCAGCCTCGCCTTCCGCGAGGTCTGGCAGAACGGCAGCGGGCTTGCCTACCTCATGCTTCCCGGATCGCTGTTCGAGAAGTTCCTCGCCAAGCTCATCATGACGTCGGTCGGGTTCGCCGCAGGGACCCTCGTGTTCGTGAGCGCGGTCGCCGGGGCGAGCGAGGCCCTGGACAGGGTGCTCTTCGGCGTCGGGCACGGATTCTTCAACCCCTTTGCGCCTGCCGCGCTCCAGGCGGCTGCCCGCTACCTGGTCTTCCAGTCCTTCTTCCTGCTGGGTTCGATCTGGTTTCGAAAGCTCGCATTCGTCAAGACGGCCCTTTCGATCGTCGTGTTCGGCATCGCGCTGGGGATCGTCTTCACCATCGCCATGCGGATTGGCCTCGCGTCGCACTTCGCCCTGGGACCGGGCCACGGAATGAGGCTCGGCGGGTGGGCCTTCGACCTGAACGGGAGGGGGCTGCAGGACGTGTTCAGTCCCGGCGGCAGGGGATACCGCGGCGCCATGGCCTTCAAGATCGCGGCGGAGGCCCTGTCCATCGCCCTCGCCCCCGCGAGCTGGGTGGCGGCGTACTTCCGCCTGGGCGAGGCCGAGGTGTAGGCGTGGAGTTCCGGGACAACCAGGCAATCTACCTGCAGATCGCCGATCTCATGTGCGAAAGCGTCCTCTCGGGTGCGTGGAGGCCAGGTGAGCGCATCCCGAGCATCCGTGAAACCGCCGAGGCGAGCCAGGTGAACCCCAACACGGTCACCCGCACCTACGACCACCTGGAGCAGAGGGGAATCATCCGCAACCAGCGGGGCGTGGGGTTCTTCCTCTCCGACGACGCATACGAAATCACGCGAAAGCTGAAGAGGGAGAGCTTCGAGAAGAGGGACCTGCCGCGGATGTTCCGGATCATGGACCTCCTGTCCATCGGCATCGATGAGTTGCGGAGGATCTACGATGCGCACCACGCCGGGTCAGGCAAGGAGAAGGCACCGTGAAGAAGAGCTCGATCGTGGTCACCGGCGCTCTGGCCGCCGTGCTCGTGTTGATCGTCGCGTTCGAGATCTTCCTGGCCGTGACGCTGTAGAGCGGCCGCGCCCCGTTCGCGGCCTATACCGCGGCGGCAGATGACTTCGAAGCCTTCCTCACCTCTTCCGCGCTCACTTCCCTGCCGAGCGTCTCGGAGAGATAGATGCCTTCGCTGATCAGCATGGCGGCAAGGGCAAGCTCCGCGGTGGGCAGCAGCTCCACCCGTCCTTGGAGGGCCGCGGCCCAGTGATTCTGCGGCCCGTCCAGCTCATCGCCCATGCCCCCCACGTTGTGCTGGCGGTAGAGGAACGAATCCATGTCCGCCGTGCCGTTCATGTCCAGGTCAGCCGCCGTGTGGAAGTACCCGAAGGGCTGCAGGCGCACGCCGCCCTCCGAGCCGACGATGACCGAGCCCTCCAGGCGGTCCAGCATGATTGCCCACGACTCGATGATGTCCAGGCTGATGTTGCCGGCGAGCCTCACGAATCCCACGCCCAGCTCCTCGACGTCGTAGCCGCTGGCCCGCCGCCGCGGGGAATCCATGTCGATTTCCTGGTACGTCTTGCCGCTGATTCTTTCCACCGCGGGGTTGTGCAACAGGGACAGGATCTGGGCCAGGTGGTAGACGCCGAGGTCGAACATGGCCCCACCCGCCGCTATCCCTTTTTTCACGAAGTTGATGCTTCCATACCCATCGACGTAGGGCCTGCCGCGCCGCCGGAATCCGGTTGACCGGGCGTGATAGATCCTTCCCAGCCTGCCCTCGCGGATGAGCTCATTCGCGGCCCTGGTCTCGGGAGCAAAGAGCGTGCTGAGCTGGATCGAGAGCTTCCGCCCGGTCCTTTGCGACGCTTCCCGCATTGATTCGGCGTCACGGTAGGTGCCCGCCATGGGTTTCTCGCAGTAGACGTGCTTGCCCGCTTCCAGCGCGGCCACGGTGACCGGCGCGTGGAGATTGTTGTGCAGGCACACGTCCACCGCGTCGATGTCGTCGCGGGCGATCAGCCGGCGAAAGTCCGTCATGGTCGCCGTGATCCCCGCGCCCGATGCCACCCGGGAAAGCTCCCCCGGGTCGATATCGCACAGCGCGACGACCCGCGCGGCGGGGATCTTCTGCCACGTGGCAAGGTGATGCTTGCCTATCTGTCCCACCCCGATGATGCCGATGCGAATCTCGTCATTCCTCATGCGCCTACTGTACTAGGCCGGGGTTTGCGGTTGCAATCCGACGGAGCCGGGGGCATGCTGGCCGCATGACGGGGAAAGAGCGGGTGCTCGGCCTCATGCGCGGCCAGCCGGTGGACGCGCTGCCGAACATGGTCATCACGATGATGAAGGCGGCCGACGAGATCGGCGTGCCCTACAGGACCTACGCGATGGACGCCGACGCCCACGCGCGTGGCCAGGTGGCTGCCAGCCGCGCCTACGGCATCGACCACGTGTCCGGCATCTCGGACCCCGCCGTGGAGGCATCAGATCTTGGCGCCGCGGTGATCTATCGCGAAGATGCGCCTCCCGCCATCGATGACAACGAACCTCTCCTCCGCGACACCCGGCGGCTGGCAGGGCTGAGGGTTCCCGACCCGTGGTCCTCGCCGCGCATGAAAAAGCGCATCGACGTCGTCGCCCGTCTGAAGAAGGACTGCGGAGACGAGAAGGCCGTGGAAGGCTGGATCGAGGGACCCGTCGCGGAGTCCTGCGACCTTCGCGGCGTGAGCCGGATCATGATGGACTTCTACGACGACCCGTCCTTTGTCCGGGACCTGGTGGCATTCGTCACGGAGGTCGAGCTTGCCTTTGCCCGCGCACAGGTGGAGGCCGGCGCTGACTACATCGGTATGGGGGACGCCGCGGCGTCTCTCATGGGGCCCGCCCACTACCGGGAGTTCGCGTGGGAAGCGGAAAAGCGCTGCGTCCGCGAGCTTCATCGCCTGGGCGTGCCGGTGCGGCTGCACATCTGCGGCAACATCACCCCGCTGCTGGGCATGCTGGCCGACGTGGACGCGGACCTGGTCGACCTCGATTCGATGGTCTCCGTCAGGGAGGCGCGGGAAAAACTGGGGCCTGACCGCTGCCTTGCGGGAAACATCAACCCCGTGGCCGACGTGCTCTACGGAACACCGGAGACGATCGGCGCGTGCCTGGACTCCTGCTTCCGCGATGCTTCCGAGACCGCGTACGCCGTGGCGGCCGGCTGCGAGGTGCCGCGAAACACCTCCCCGCAGAACCTCCGGGCCATGGCGCGCTTCGCGCGGTCGCATCGACCCGGCCATTCTTGACATCCCGCTGTCGGCGGAGTTTCATCGGAACATGATCAGCCTGACAGTGAACGAGGAAATACGACGTCGCAACGTCCGCCGCTGCCGCGAAAGGCACATCGTGCTTCCCACCTTTGCCCAGATGACGGAACCCGGGCAGTCGCCGAAGCAGATCCAGGAAAAGCTCCGGGGAGTCGGTCTGTGGGACGTGAACCCTGCCAACCTCTTCCGCATCACGTGGCGCAACCAGCCCGTCGAGTCCGGCGGGGGCTTCGGTGACGTGAACACGCTGGAGTTCCCCGCGTCCCTGACGGGTGTTCCCGCAAGGATCGTGGCGCTCGTGGGCAAATGGTTTCCCACGGGCGCGCACAAGGTGGGAGCCACCTACGGCTGCCTCGCCCCCGCGCTGGTCACGGGCGCTTTCGACTCCAGCCGTCAGAAGGCGGCCTGGCCGTCCACCGGCAACTTCTGCCGCGGCGGCGCGTTCAACTCCGCCCTCCTGGGCTGCCAGTCCATCGCGATCCTCCCGGAGGGAATGAGCCAGGAGCGCTTCCAGTGGCTTTCGAAGATCGCTGGCGAGGTGATCACGACGCCCGGCAGCGAGAGCAACGTCAAGGAGATCTTCGACAAGTGCCACGAGCTCTCCCGCACCCGGGGCGACGACATCGTGATCTTCAACCAGTTCGAGGAGCCGGGGAACTACCTCTGGCACTACGAAGTCACCGGCGCCGCCCTTCTGCGCGTGGCGGAGAGGTCCCTGGGGAAAAAGGCGCAGGTGCGCGCATTCGTCTCCTCGACGGGCTCCGCGGGCACCATCGCCGCCGGGGACAGGCTCAAGGCGGCGCTTCCCGGCGTCCGCGTGGCGGCGGCCGAGGCCCTCCAATGCCCCACGCTCCTGCGCAACGGCTTCGGCGCGCACAGGATCGAGGGAATCGGGGACAAGCACGTGCCCTGGATCCACAACGTGAGAAACACCGACGTGGTGATCGCGCCGGACGACGCGGACTGCATGCGCCTGCTTCGGCTCTTCAACGAGAAGGAGGGCCAGGCGCTGCTCGCCGGGCAGGGCGTCCCCGCGGAGGTGATCCAGCGCCTTCCCCTCCTGGGAATTTCCGGTATCGGCAATCTGCTCGCATCGATCAAGCTCGCGCGCTATTTCGAGCTCTCCGCGCAGGACGTGGTCTTCACGGTCCTCACCGACTCCATGGAGCTGTACGGCTCCCGGCTGGCCGAGCTCTCGAAGTCCGAGGGCGCCTTCGATCGCGAGGCCGCGGTGACGGCGTGGGCCGGATCTCTTGCCGGCCAGCGCGCCGACAACCTGTTGGAGCTCACCCACCCGGAGAAGAAGCGGGTCCACAACCTGAAGTACTACACGTGGGTCGAGCAGCAGGGGAAGGACGTCCGCGAGCTGGAAGCCCAGTGGGAACAGGAAGAGTACTGGAAGGGGATCCAGCGGCAGGCCCCCGCGATCGACGAGCTGATCCAGGAGTTCAACGCGGAGGCGGGGACCGGCGCATGACGATCCGCTACTCCTGCGTGACCTGCGGGCGGACGCTGGACGCGGAGGAGGTCGTCTACGAGTGCCCGTACTGCGCCCGCGAGCCCGCCGCGACCGCGGGGTTTCCGCGCGGCTGCCTTTCCGTGTCCTTCGAGCCGGCAAAGGCGCGCCGCGAGAATGGCACGGCGGATGTTTTCGCTTTCCTGCCCATACCGATGACGCAGCGGCCGAGCTTCCCGGCGGGCGACACGCCGCTCGTGGAGCCGCAGCGGCTGCGGCAGAAGACGGGATTCCGGGAGCTCTGGCTGAAGAACGACACCTTGAACATGTCCGGCTCGCTGAAGGACAGGGCATCTCTCCTCGTGGCAGAGCAGGCGCTGGGGCACGGGGAGAAGCGGGTTGTCCTTGCCTCGACGGGAAATGCGGGGGCCTCGATGGCATGCGTCGGGGCGGCGTATGGCCTCGAGGTGATCCTCTTCGTCCCGGCCGCCGCTCCCCGTGCCAAGCTCCTGCAGTCCCTCCTGTACGGCGCGCGCGTCGTGCCCGTGAAGGGCACGTATGACGACGCCTTCGACCTCTCGATCTCCTTCACGCGCACGTTCGGCGGCATCAACCGCAATACGGCGTTCAATCCCTTCACCGTGGAGGGCAAGAAGACCGTTTCCCTGGAAATCTACAATCAGCTCGGCTCCCGGGCTCCCGACGTCGTCTACGTCCCGACGGGTGACGGCGTCATATTCTCGGGCGCCTGCAAGGGATTCGCGGATCTCCGGGCCGCGGGGCTCATCGAGAAGATGCCCCTGATGATCGTGGTGCAGGCCGAGGGGAGCAACGCCATCGCCCTGAGCTGGAGGAACGGACGCGAGACGGTGATCCCCTCCACGTCGACGATCGCGGATTCCCTCTCCGTCTGCCGCCCGGCGGCGGGCGCCATGGCGCTGGGCTTCCTGCGGCGCGGCAAGGGCAGGGCGGTGGAAGTCACGGATGACGAGATCGGCGCCTCGCAGGCGGAGCTGTCGCGGGAGGCCGGGCTTTTCGCCGAGCCGTCCTCCGCCGCGGCGTGGGCTGGCTTCCTGAAGGACAGGGGCAATCTCGACCCGGGGGCGCGCGTGGTCGTCCTCCTGACCGGTACCGGGTTCAAGGACACGGCCTCCGCGGAAAAGCTCGTCCGCATGCCGGAACCGTGCGCGGCGGACCTGGGGAGCGCCGCGCGCCTCCTCGCCGAGGCATACGGGATCCACGCGGAAAAGGAGGGCAGGGGAAATGCGCGCTGACATCATCGTAAGAAATGCGCTGCTGCGAAGCTCCGCGGGAAAGAGCGTGGATATCTCCATCTCGGGAGGCAGGGTGACCCGGATCGCCCCCGGGATACGGGACGACGCGGAGAGAACCGTCGATGCGGCCGGCAACCTGGCTACCGAGTCCTTCGTGAACGGGCACCTCCATCTCTGCAAGGTCTATACCCTCGAAATGGCCGGCATGGATGCCCACTCGTCGTACACGGGCGGCACGATGGGCGCGGCGATGACCGCCATCGAGCAGGCCGCGAAGGTGAAGGAAAAATACGACGAGAAATGGATTATCACGAATGTCCGCAAGGCGCTGGATCTCGCCGTCCGCTTCGGCAATACCCACATCCGCGCTTTCGCCGACACGGACACGAAGGCGCGGCTGGAAGGCGTGAAGGCGCTCCTGAGGGCGCGTGAAGAATACAGGGACAGGGTCGACGTCCAGGTTGTCGCTTTCCCCCAGGATGGGATCCTGCGGGATCCGGGCGCCGAGGGCTACGTGCGGCAGGCCCTGGAGCTGGGCGCGGACGTCGTGGGCGGCATCCCGTGGATCGAGTACACGGACAGGGACGCGCAGGAGCACGTCGACCGGGTGTTCCGGCTTGCCCGGGAGTTCGACAGGGACGTCTCGATGTTGATCGACGATGCCGGCGACCCGGGCCTCCGCACCCTGGAGATGCTGGTGACCGCCACGATCAGGGAAGGGTGGCAGGGCCGGGTCACCTGCCAGCACGCACGGGCAATGGCCCTGTACCCCGAGCCCTACTACCGGAAGATCGAGCACCTCCTGAAGATCGGCCGGGTCGGGCTGGTCAGCGATCCTCACACCGGCCCGCTGTACGCCCGGGTACGAAGCCTGTACGAGGCGGGCGTCGCCGTGGCCCTGGGACAGGACGACATCGCCGATGCCTATTATCCCTTCGGCAGAAACAACATGCTGGAGGTCGCGTTCCTCGCGGCCCACATCATGGGGATGACGACCTTCGAGGACATGAAAATCCTGTACGATCTCATCACCACGAATGCGGCACACGCTCTGGGAATGCCGGACTTTGCGCTCGCGGAAGGCAATTCCGCAAATATCGTCGTCCTGAACGCGAAGAGCGAATGGGAAGCGATCTGGAACCACGAGGCTCCGCGCGCGGTCATCAAGAACGGGAAGGACATCACGGCGCCCGAAAGGAAAAATACTCCTTAGGAGAGCCCTTGCCATTTCCCGACTGATCTGGTAAGGTATCAAGGATTCCACCCACGTTCAGCGGATCTTTCGGCCTGCGACCTTTTCCAAATCATCCCCGCAGCCGCGAAAGGACCCCCGTATGGGCAACACCATTTCGGCGCTCGTCAAAAAGTACAATGGCGATTCCACGCGGCTCATGGACATGCTCATCGACATCCAGTCGGAGCGGGGCCATCTCTCTGACTGGACCATCGATCAGATCGCGAAGCTGCTGGACATCCCCCGGGTCGATGTCGAGCAGACGGTCTCCTTCTACCACTTCTTCACCAAGGAGCCCCGCGGGAAATACACCGTCTATCTGAACGACAGCGTCGTCGCGGGGTTCGCGGGCCGTGCGCGGGTGAAGAGCGCCTTCGAGAAGGCCGGCGGGTGCGCCTTCGGGCAGGTCTCCCCCGACGGGCTGATCGGGCTCTTCGACACTTCCTGCATGGGCATGAATGACCAGGAGCCCGCGGCGCTGATCAACGAGCAGGTCTTCCCCTCCCTCACCCCGCGGAAGGCGGCGGACCTCGTGGACGGGATGAGAGCGGGATTGGACATCGAGGCGCTCAAGGGAACGGCGTACGGGGACGGGCAGAACGCGAATCCCCTGGTGCGGTCCCTCGTCCACAACAACATCATGCGCAGAGGGGACGTCATCTTCTCCTCCTACGCGCCCGGGCGATCGCTTCACAAGATCGCCACGATGAGTCCCACCCAGCTCATCGCCCTGGTGAACACCTCCAACGTCCGCGGCCGCGGGGGAGCGGGCTTCCCGACGGGCTTGAAGTGGGATCTCGCGCGAAAGGCGCCGGGAGACACCAAGTACATCTTCTGCAACGCCGACGAAGGGGAGCCGGGCACCTTCAAGGACCGCGTGATCCTGACCGAGCTTCCCATGCTCGTCTTCGAGGGCATGGCGGTCGCCGGGTACGCGGTGGGAGCGAAGAACGGCATCCTGTACCTCAGGAACGAATACCGCTACCTGCGGGCGTACCTCGAGCGCACCCTGGACGACATGCGGGCGCGCGGCTTCCTCGGCTCCGCGGTGGCCGGCAAGGCCGGCTTCTCCTTCGACATCAAGATCCAGTTCGGCGCCGGCGCCTACGTCTGCGGTGAAGAGTCCGCGCTCATCGAGTCCGCCGAGGGCAAGCGCGGAGAGCCGCGCGACCGCCCCCCCTTTCCGGTCGCCAGGGGCTACCTCCAGAAACCCACCGTCGTGAACAACGTGGAAACGCTGTGCGCGGTGGTGAAGATCGTGCTGAACGGCGGCGAGTGGTACAACTCCATCGGCACGAAGGAATCCAAGGGCACCAAGGTGATCAGCGTGTCCGGGGACTGCGGAAAACCCGGCGTCTACGAGGTCGCCTGGGGTTTCAGCGTCAACGACGTGCTGCGCATGGTGGAGGCGACCGACGTCCAGGCGGTCCAGGTGGGCGGCCCGTCGGGCTCCTGCATCGGCACCCGGGAGTTCGGGCGCGTGCTCGCGTACGAGGATCTCGCGACGGGTGGGTCGCTCATCATCATCGGGGCGGCGCGGGACCTGGTGAAAGAGGTCGTCCTCAACTTCGCGCGGTTCTTCCGCGAAGAGTCCTGCGGTTCCTGCGTCCCCTGCCGCGCCCTCACCGGCATGTCGGAGGTGGTCCTGGAAAAGGTCGCCGCGGGAAAAGCGCGCCGTGCCGACCTGGAGTCGCTCACGGCATGGTGGTCCATCATGCAGAAGAACCGCTGTGGTCTGGGCCAGACCGCCCTGAACCCCGCGGTGACGACGATGAAGAACTTCCCCGCCCTCTACGACGCGCTGGTCCCCGACGGCGATTCGTCGATCAACCCCGGGTTCGATCTCGCGGCGGCGTTGAAAGACTACGACGCGGCGGTAGGAAAGTGAGGAGACGGCCATGCCGAAGATCGTGGCATTCACGATAGACGGAAAGACGTGCCAGGCCGCCGCGGGGACGCTGCTCGTCGCCGCCGCGACGGAAAACGGCATCTACATCCCCACCCTGTGCAACTACCCCGGGATCCCCCCGAAGGGCGCCTGCCGGATCTGCACGGTGCGCATCAACGGGAGGCTCGCCACGGCGTGCACGTCCCGGGTGCTCGCGGACATGCAGGTGCAGGCGATCACGCCCGAGCTGGAGGACTTCCGCGCCTCGGTCGTGGAGATCCTCTTCGCGGAGGGCAACCACCTGTGCCCGTCGTGCGAAAAGAGCGGCACCTGCGAGCTGCAGGCCCTGGGATACCGCTACCGCATGACGGCGCCGCGGTTCCCGTACGCCTTCCCGAAGCGCGGCGTGGAGGCCTGGCATCCGAAAATACTCAAGGATCACAACCGCTGCATTCTCTGCAAGAGGTGCATCCGGGGCATCCACACCGCAGAGGGGAAGTCGCTCTTCGCGTTCGGCAAGCGCGGCGACCGCCTGGTCATCAACATCGATCCCGAGACCTCGCGTGATGCGCCCGAGGAGCTCGTCCAGCAGGCGGTCGAGATGTGCCCCGTCGGGGCGATACTGCGGAAGGGGAAGGGGTTCGACGTGCCGATCGGCCGGAGGAGATTCGACCGGATGCCGATCGGGTCCGACATTTCGACGTAGAAAGAGAGCGCCATGCCGCAGAAGAAGATCGTCGCGACCGCGTCCCTGGCAGGCTGTTTCGGGTGCCACATGTCCCTCCTGGACATCGACGAGCGCATCCTCGACCTCGTGGAGCTGGTGGAGTTCAACAAGTCCCCGATCAACGACATCAAGACGTTCACGAAACAGTGCGACATCGGCCTCATCGAGGGCGGGTGCTGCAACGACGAGAACGTGCACACGCTGATCGAGTTCCGAAAGCACTGCACGACCCTGGTCGCGCTGGGCGAATGCGCAATCATGGGCGGCCTGCCCTCGATCCGCAACACCATTCCCCTCGCCGAGTGCCTGCGGGAGGCTTACCGTGAGGGGCCGACGGTGGCGGATGCGAACCCGGCGGGGATCGTGCCGTCGGATCCGGACCTCCCGAAGATCCTGGACCGCGTCTACCCGTGCCACGAGGTCGTGAAAATCGACTACTCGCTGCCGGGGTGCCCGCCGCGCGCCGATCTCATCTGGGATGCGCTGGTCGCGCTGGTGACGGGAAAAGAGCTGGTTCTCCCCTACGACGCGTTCAAGTACGACTGAACGCAGGAGCCGAAGCGATGAGCACGAAGATCGTCATTGAGCCTGTCACCCGCGTGGAGGGCCACGGCAAGGTCACCATCCATCTCGACGACGCCGGGCAGGTCACGCAGAGCCGGCTGCATATCGTGGAGTTCCGAGGGTTCGAGCGGTTCGTGCAGGGCCGCCCGTACTGGGAAGCGCCGGTGCTCGTCCAGCGGCTGTGCGGCATCTGCCCGGTCAGCCACCACCTCGCGGCCGCAAAAGCCATGGACGTGATCGTCGGGGCGGGAACGGGAGACGGCCTCACGCCGACCGCGGAGAAGATGCGCCGCCTGATGCACTACGGCCAGGTCTTCCAGTCCCACTCCCTGCACTTCTTCCACCTCGCCTCTCCCGACCTCCTGTTCGGCTACGATTCCCCGCCCGAAACGCGCAACGTCATCGGGGTGATCGCCGCGAACAGGGAGCTGGCCACCCAAGCGGTGCTGATGCGCAAATACGGCCAGGAGATCATTGCAGCCACCGCGGGGAAGAAGATTCACGGCACGGGAGCCGTGCCGGGCGGCATCAACAAGAACCTCTCGATCGAGGAGCGGGACGCGCTGCGCAAGGGTCCGCACCCGATGAACGCGGATGCGATGGTGCAGTACGCGCAGGGCGCGCTGGACTTCTTCAAGGACTATTACTCGAAGCACAAAAGCTTCATCGACAATTTCTCCTCCTTCCCGTCGAACCACCTCTCCCTGGTGCGCCCCGACGGCGCCCTGGACTTCTACCATGGCGTCCTGCGCGCGGTGGACGCGGACGGCCGGAAGATTCTCCACGACGTGGAGTGCCAGGACTACCTCGCCCACATCCGCGAAGAGGTGCGTTCATGGAGCTACATGAAGTTTCCCTACCTCCGGCACCTGGGCCCCGACAAGGGATGGTACCGGGTGGGCCCGCTCGCGCGCCTGAACACGGCAGATTTCATCCCTTCACCGCTCGCGCAGAAGGAGTTCGAGGGATTCAAGAAAGTCACGGGGGGAAAGCCCAACAACATGTGCCTGCACACCCACTGGGCGCGCCTCATCGAAACGCTGCACGCGGCGGAAATGATCCGCGCGCTCCTCGATGACGGCGATCTCCAGGGCACCGACCTGATGGCGGGCGGAAAGAGAGAGGCGGAGGGCGTTGGCATCATCGAGGCGCCGCGGGGCACCCTTTTCCACCACTACCGGGTGAGCCCCGACGACCAGATCGTGATGGCCAACCTGATCGTGTCCACGACGAACAACAATGAGCCGATGAACCGCGCGGTGAACCACGTCGCGAAAACGCTGATGACAGGGGCAAAAACAATCACGGAAGGCATGATGAACGGCGTGGAAGTGGCCATCCGTGCCTACGACCCCTGCCTGAGCTGCGCCACCCACGCTTACGGCTCCATGGCCCTGTCCGTCACGCTGTACGGCGCATCGGGCGATGTCATCGCGCAGCGCACCCGGTAGGGCATCGCCGAAGGCGGATTCTGCATCGCCGAAGGCGGATTCTGCATCGCCGAAGGCGGATTCTGCATCGCCGGAGGCGGATTCTGCATCGCCGGAGGCGGATTCTGCACCACCCCGCATCCTCGTGTACGGCTACGGAAACCCTGGGCGCCAGGACGATGGCGCTGGCGTGCTGCTGGTCGAGGAGCTGTCAGCGTGGGCCGGGTCCGGTGCACGCCCCTGGCTCACCTTCGACAGCAACTACCAGCTGAACGCGGAGGATGCCCTCGCGGCAGCGGACCACGACATCGTCATCTTCGCGGACGCCTCACGGGAGCAGCGGGAAGGGTTTCGCCTCCGCGCTCTCCAGCCTTCCGCGGCCGTGTCTTTTTCCACCCACGCGATGAGCCCGGAGTCCGTGCTCGCCCTCTCGGCCGAGCTGTACGGCGCGCGCCCCGCCGCATACCTGCTGTCCATGAGAGGCTATGCGTGGGAGCCCAACGGCGCCCTGACGCGCGGGGCGCGAAAGAATATCGAGGATGCGAAGGCGTTCATCACGCCGTTCCTGGACCGCCCCACCGCCGGGCTGCCGGCTCTCTCGGCCTGAGCGCGCCGTCACACGGCCCGCATGCGTCCGTCCCGGGGGTTTCCTTCCACCTCCGCGAGATTGAGCGTTCCCATGACCGGAGAGATGAATGCGGCAAATCCTCCGCGTGAGCCTTTTGTCAGCCCGTACCATCCGCCGAGCGGGTTCTTTGGGGAGCGCGCCCATGCTTCGACGCTGCCGGACGCGGGCTCGTCGTCCTCTTCGGCGCTGCCCAGGGGCACCCAGCCGCCCCGGGTTTTCAGCATCTCGTAGAGGTCGTCGAGACAGCGCAGGTGGTAGCGCAGATCGCGTTCACCCGCCCGCACGACGAGTGCGGGGGGAGAGAGGGTGGTGTCACGGTACGCCGTGAAAGCCGTTTTCCCGTCCGATGTCGTCAGTCTCCACGGATTGCGGCGCATGCCCGGCAGATCCGATGGATCCTTTTCCATCAGGATACGTACGCCTTGAGCTTCTCCGAGGCGCTGGCCGCATCCGGCGCGTAGCCATCCGCCCCGATCTCCTTCGCGTACTGGTCCGTGAGGGGGGCGCCGCCGACCATGATCTTCACCTTTGCGCGTGCTCCTTCCTTCACGAAGCGGTCGATGACTTCCTTCATGCCGGTCATCGTCGTCGTGAGAAGGGCCGACATCCCCATCGCCTTCGCGTCCGGGTTGTCCTTCAGGCCCTGGAGGAACTTGTCGGCGGAGACGTCGATGCCGAGGTCTACCACCTCGAGGCCCGCGCCCTGGGCCATCATCTTCACCAGGTTTTTGCCGATGTCGTGAAGGTCGCCCTTCACCGTGCCCAGCAGCATCTTGCCCACGGGCTTGACTCCTGCCTTCACGAGCTCGGGCTTCAGGATCTCCATGCTCTGGTTCATCGCGCGCGCGGCGATCAGGACCTCGGGAATGTAGATCTCGTTGGCCTTGAAGCGCCGGCCGACCTTCTCCATGCCGTCGAGCAGACCCTTGTTCAGGACGTCCGCCGCGCTGGTCTTCGCCGCCAGGAGCTCCGTCGTGAGCTCCTTGGCCTTGGGCGCGTTGCCTTTCTGAATCATTTCCGACAGTTCCTGCAAAGTGGCCATGGTGTTCCTCCGTGTGGCACAGACTGTATCCCGGCGGACCCCGCGGGTATTGTACGCGGAAAGATTTTTTTTGTAAAATGCTGCTATGCGAAAACGCGCTGGCTCCCCGGGCATCCTGGACGCGGGCATCGACGCGCGGCGCGTGATGAGGCTCGGCACGGAGTATCGCTCCACCGCGGGGCTTCCCCTGCTGCTCGTGGACGCCGAGGGCCGGGAAGTGTGGTGGCTCGGCACCTGTTCCCTGTGCGCGCGGCTCCCCTTCTCCGCCCGCAGGGAATCCCTCTGCCGCGACCATCGCCGCCGGGCCGTGGAGGAGTCCTTCCGGTGGGGGGAGCCGTACATCTCCGTCTGCCCGTTCGGCCTGGTGACATTCGCCGTGCCCCTCTCGCGGAACCAGAAGCTTTCCGGAGGTCTGCTCAGCGGGTTCTGCATCTTTCCCCAGATGGAACCGGACATGCGGGAGGAAGTGTTCTCCCGGGTGAAGAAGCAGAAGGTGAAGCTGGACCTGGGGCCCCGCTCCCGGCTTGCTTTCCGGGTCGTGCCCTCCGAGAGCCTCCGCCGCAGCAGCCGGCTGCTCTTCGACCTGGCCGCGGCATACGGGATGAGCGACACCGACACGATCACGGAGAGCCGCGAACGGAGCCTCCAGCAGTTCACGATCGCCAACTACCTGGAAGACGTGCGGGCGGGGAAGCAGGACCTGATCACCTCGCTGGCCAGCATGCAGAACGAGATCATCGACAAGGTCGTCCTGGGCGACCTGGCCGGATCACGGGAGATCGTCAACCGCTTTCTGGGAGTCATCTTCCTCGAAAGCGGGATGAACTTCGATCTCCTGAAGGTGCGGCTCCTGGAGCTGATCGTGATCATCTCGCGCGCCGCCATCGGCAAGGGGATCAGCGCGGAGGGGCTCCTGGGGCCCCGGTATTCCTACCTCACCGACATCAACGCGGCCACGGGCTTCGACGACCTGTTCTGGAAGGTCACCAAGGCGCTGGAGAATTTCACCCGCGCGGTGTCGGAGCAGCGCGGCCGCACCTCCCTCGCCCACATGACGCGCATGAAGGATTTCCTCTCGCGGAACTTCGCCGCGAAGGTTTCCGCCCGGGAGGTGGCCGCCGCGGCCGGGCTCAGCGTGAGCAGGGCCCTGCACCTCTTCAAGAAGGAGAGCGGCATGTCGCTGTCCGCCTTCGTCGCGCGCGCCCGCATCGACTACGCCATCTACCTGATGAAGAACACCGACCAGAGCATGGCAGACATCGCATCCGAGTGCGGTTTCTTCGACCAGAGCCATTTCACAAAGACATTCCGCGCGCTGGAAGGAGCTCCTCCCCTGCGCTACCGCCGCGGGGTCCGGGGGGATTCTTCGGCCGCGGGCTCCTCGCGGATCGCCGCCTCGATGCCTTCCAGCAGCGAAGAGACGTAGCCGCGGAAATCGGGGATCTGCCCCCGCGGGATGCGGAAACCGATTGCTCCCTCGTGCCCGCCGCCGTTGGTGATGGAAAACAATGTGAGGAAACCGCGAAGGTCGTACTTCTTCCATCCACCGGCCCGCCGCAGGCGGAACTGCACCAGGTCGCTGCGCGCGGGGTTGTCGTAGTAGGCAACCAGCCCGAGCTTGCCGCTTTCCTCCGCGAGGGTGTCGGCGATCACCCGCGCGGTGGAGATGATGGTGTCGTCGTCGTAACCCGCGTACAGCGGCTCCATGTCCTCCGCGGACAGCGCCACCAGGGAGACGGAGCCCGACAGCTTCCTCATTTCCAGCATGTAGCCGAAGCAGCCCTGCTCGTGGGTGGAGAGCTTCTGCAGCTCGAGGAACACTTCGTCCATCGTGAAGAAATTGGTCCGCTTCGTGGTGCGCCGGGAGAGCATGTCGTTGAACATCGCCGAGAAGATCTGGTAGTACTTCTTCTCCCGGCGGGACTTGAGGTACTGCCCCATGTTCGAGTCCCCGATGATGCCGGTGAGGATCGCCAGCACGAGATTTCGAGGAAAGAGCTCGGTGACCTGGTGGCGATCCAGCAGGTCCTTCCTCACTTCCAGCTTCAGGAGGATGTGGCCGATGAGCTCGCTCGCCGACGAGGCTTCCGTGACGAAGCGGTACCCCTCGTCCCCGAAGTACCCGCTGTCGGCGGCGAGGTGGTGGTCGATCTCGATCCTCAGCACGTTCGGGCTTTTCAGGAGCTCCCGCACCGCAGGGCTCGCCTCGATCATGGAGGGCTTCGGGGTGTCGCAGAGCACCACCGCGTCGATGTCGGCGGGCGGGAGCTGCTCCGCGCTCACGATCGGGATCGAGTTGTAGCGGCAGATGTCCAGGAGGTACGTGAAATGCTCGTGCACCTGGCTGCCGATGTGAAGGGCGGCGTCGCGGTAGAACATGTGCAGGATGAGGGCGAAGGAGATCATGGACGCGATGCAGTCGTCGTCCGGGTTCTGGTGACCGAGGATCAGGAAACGCCGGCGCTCGACGATCGCGTCGATGATCCGTTCGATGATCCGGTTCTTCTCGCGGATGCTCCGGATGGCCTTCTTCTGGACCGGATGCTCCGGTTCCTGCCGGGCGGGCATGGGGGCGCACACGACGCGGTTCCTCCCCTCTTCCTTGGCCTTGTACAGCGCCGCGTCGGCGGCGGCGCGCAGGCCCGACAGGTCGGCGGCGTGCAGGGGAAAGCCGGCCACGCCCATGCTGGACGTCACCGTGGTGATGCGGCCGCGCATTTCCCGGAGCAGGGGGATGCGGGCGACCTCGGCGCACACCTCGTTCATCATGCGCGTGCCCTGGACCGGGTCGGTGTTCGGCAGGATCACCACGAACTCGTCTCCACCATAGCGCGCGATCACGTCGGTCTCGCGAAGCAGGGAGCGGAAGACCCGGACGCTGGCCTTGATGGATTCGTCGCCCGTGGCATGCCCGTACAGCTCGTTGATGTCACGGAAGTGGTCAAGGTCCACCATGACGAGGCACAGGGGCCGATTTTTTTCCGCCGCCTCGGCGACATAGGTTCCCATCGAGTCTTCCAGGAACCGCCGGTTGTAGGCACCCGTGAGCTCGTCGGTGACCGCCCGCCGGCGCGCGCTTTCGCCCCACAGGACCATTTCCGAGACGAACTCGCTTGTTCCGCGCAGGCGCTGGGTGGTGATGTTCAGCATCCGGTACATCAGCTTCAAAGCGATCTCGGGATGCTGGGCGACGACGTCCGTGAACGCGCTGCGCGACAGGGAATAGAGGGTGCTCTTCGCCAGCGCGCGGCAGCTGGCCGACCGGGGCGCATCGTCGAAGATCGACATCTCGCCGAAGAAATCCCCGGGGGAAAACCGGGCGATCTCGTGCGCACCTCCGTCCGGCAGGCGGATGCTGACGGCGGCCGACCCCTCGGCGAGTATGTACAGGTCGTTTCCCTGGTCGCCCTCGTGGAAGAGGACCTGGTCCTGGTCGAGCGGGACGGCGGCCAAGTGCTTCACGACGCGGTCGATTTCCTCCGGGGTCAGGAGGGAGAAGACCCCCACGGAGGAGAGAAACGACGGCGCGGGGCCTGTCATGCACCGTCCTCCACGAGGATCCTGTCACCGCCGGCGTTGCGCGCCTCCCACATCCTCTCGAATGCGCGGGTCACCAGGGCCCGGGCATCCGCGGCGGGCGCGGGGTGCGTGGAGACGCCGACGCTGCCGGTGAGGGAGATCGCATCGGACCCGGTCACCTGCTTCACGTCGACGGCGCGCATCGCCGCCCGCAGGGCTTCGGCTGCCGCGGCAGCCTCCTGCCCGGACCTGCCCGGCAGGACGACGCAGTATTCGTCTCCCCGGTAGCGTGCCCCGATGTCTCCGTCCGCCAGGCGCGACTTCACCGCCTCGGCGAGTAGCATGAGGGTCTTGTCTCCCGCCTCGTGGCCGAAGGTGTCGTTGATGGACTTGAAGTTGTCGGGTTTCATCACGAGCAGGCTCGTGCGCGGCTGCGCCGCGACGATGCGCGGAAGCTCCTCCTCGAGGAACGCGCGGTTGAAAAGGCCGGTGAGCCGGTCACGGTGAAGCTGACGCTTCAGGTCCTCGATCCACGGGGTCTTCTCGGAGATGAGACGGTCGATGGCGCGGATGCGACGCGCGATCTCGCCGAGGAGCTTCCTGAGCACCCGCGCGAAGACGTCGGGGTGCATCTCCAGCAGCCGGGAGAACTCGATGCGGTCGGGGAAAACAAGGAGCGTGGCCGCGCCGTCGGCCACCGCCGAGGCGGTGCGGGGCACCGTGTCCAGGAGGTCCATCTCGCCGAAGACTTCCCCGTCGACGAACCGGGCGATCTCGTGCTCCGCGTCGTCCTCGCCCCGGCGGCGGATGAGAACGCTTCCCTCCTTGACGAGGTACAGCTCGTCGCGGTGTGTTCCCTGGAGGAAAACGACCTCTCCGGGTTCGTACTTTCGATAACCGCTGTAGCGGGCGATCAGCGCGAGCTCGTCCGGACCGAGCTGGGAGAAAAGCGTTGCCCCCCTGAGAAGCGCGGTCTTGCCCGCCGTGCCCGCGACGTTTTTCCTCATGACTGCACTACAAGGTAACGCGAACGGGGGCCCACCTTCAAGCGCACTGCGGCCACGGGGTGCGCATTGCCGAAGTTGGTGGTTTCTGGCTAGAAAAGGCCC
>JBKQPS010000151.1:0-9769 GCA_052144915.1 Spirochaetia bacterium
ATCGCGAAGAATTGGGCCACGATGTACACGGGGAAGAATTTCGACAATGGAGTCATTATCAAAGAAGACATCCCGCACGAGATCCCGCAGGGCATGCAGGCAATGGTGTTCAACATCCAGCGTCCGATCTTCAAGGACCGCAGGGTGCGCGAGGCCCTGAATTTCGCCATGGATTTCGAATGGATGAACAAAAACCTGTTCTACAACCAGTACGTGCGCACGCGGAGTTATTTTGCAAACACTCCCTACGCCGCAAAGGGCGTGCCCGGGCCCGAAGAGCTGAAGATCCTCACTCCGCTCAAGGGAAAGATCCCCGACGAGGTTTTCACCACGGAATACAATCCTCCCGTCACCGACGGATCCGGAGAGATCCGCGAGCAAGTCCGCCAGGCGCTCGCGCTGCTGAAAGAGGCGGGCTGGGAGATCAAGGACCAGAAGCTCGTGAACGTGAAAACGAACGAACCTTTCGCATTCGAGCTTCTTATGGACGGCCCTACGATGCAGAGGGTCGCGGTACCGGTGCAGAAGAATCTCGCGAGGATGGGGATCACCATGAACCTCCGGCAGGTGGATTCGAGCCAATTCGTGAACCGGCTTCGAAACAGGGATTTCGACATGATCGCCGAAGGCTACGGCGCCATGGCCTACCCCAGCATCGACCTGAACGACACGTGGCGGTCGAACTATATCGACTCCACGTTCAATACCGCGGGGGTGCAGGACCCGGCGATCGACTACCTTGTCGACGGCTGCGTCGCCAACCAGGACAACGAGAAGGCCCTCCTGGCCTGGGGTCACGCGCTGGACCGGGTTCTCACGTGGAACTATTACGTGATTCCCGAATGGTATCTCAGCAAGTTCCGCGTGGCGTACTGGAACAAGTTCTCACGGCCGGCCGTGAGACCTAAGTATACGCTCGGCCTCGGCAGCTGGTGGCTGGACAAGGACAAGGAAGCCAAGCTGCCGAAACAGTAGCACCTTGGGACACTACATCCTCCGCCGGCTGCTCCTCATGATACCCACGTTGTGGGCCATCATCACGATCAATTTCTTCATCGTGCAGATCGCCCCCGGTGGTCCCGTCGATCAGGCTCTCGCAAATCTCTCCGGGCGAAACACCAGCGGCACAATCGAGCGGATCACCGGCTCAGGGGGGGCCTCCGAAGTCACTACCCAGAAGCAAGCCACCGCGGCCGGCGCGAAGCAGAACACCTCCCTGTACCGGGGCGCGCGCGGCCTGGACCCCGAAGTCGTGGCGGCCATCACGAAACGCTTCGGGTTCGACAAGCCGCTCCTCGTCCGCTACGGGGAGATGCTGAAGCGCTACCTGCTCTTCGATTTCGGTGACAGCCTCTTCCGCGGCAGGAGCGTGGTGCGGCTGATCGTCGAGAGAATGCCAGTGTCGATTTCGCTGGGTCTCTGGAGCACCCTGATCATCTACCTCGTCTCCATTCCGCTTGGCATCCGCAAGGCGGTAAGGAATGGGAGCAAATTCGACGTGTGGACCAGCACGACGATGCTGATCGGGAGCTCCATTCCCAGTTTCCTCTTCGCGATCATCCTGATCATTTTCCTGGCCGGCGGGTCCTACCTCAAGCTGTTTCCTCTGCGTGGCCTGGTCTCGAACGACTTCGCCTCCCTGAGCCTCGTCGGCAAGGTGCTGGACTATTTCTGGCACATCGCGCTGCCGACGGCGGCCTCCGTCGTGGGAGGATTTGCCGGCCTCGCTGTGCTGACGAAGAACTCTTTCCTGGAAGAGATCAACAAGCAGTATGTCATGACGGCGAGGGCCAAGGGGCTGACCGAGAACCGCATCCTTCGCCGGCACGTGTTTCGCAACGCGATGCTCCTCGTCATCTCGGGATTCCCTGCGGCGCTCATCGGGATCCTCTTCACGAACGCTGCTCTCATCGAGCCGATATTCTCCCTCGAAGGTCTCGGGCTTCTCGGGCTGGAGTCCACGCTGCAGCGCGACTACCCCGTGATGTTCGGGACGCTCTACATGTTCACGCTTCTCGGCCTCGTGCTCACGCTCGTCGGCGATCTCACCTACACGATCGTCGATCCCCGCATCGACTTCGCGACCAGGCAGACCTGAAATGGCGATCGTCGTGAGCCGGATCAACCAGGAACGCTGGAGGCGATTCAAGGCGCACCGGCGGGGATTCGTGTCTCTCTGGATATTTCTCGCGCTGTTCGGCCTTTCCCTCTTCGCGGAAATCATCGCCAACGACGTGCCCCTCCTGGTGAGCTGGAACGGGCGGCTGTACATGCCGCTCCTGAAAAGCTACACGGAGAAGGATTTCGGAGGCGAGTTCGAGACCGCGGCTGACTACAGGGATCCGCACGTGCGGGCGCTGATCACCGGCAAGGGCTGGATGGTCTGGCCATTGATTCCCTTCAGCTACAGGACCATCAACTACGACCTTCCCAGCCCCGCGCCTTCACCGCCCACGCTGGTGAACTGGGTGGGGACCGATGAGAACGGCAAGGACGTGCTTGCCAACCTGATCTACGGGTTTCGCATTTCTGTGCTGTTCGGGCTGACACTCACCTTCATCTCCTCCGCGGTCGGCGTTGCCGCCGGCGCGCTGCAGGGGTACTACGGCGGATGGGTCGACATCAGCGGCCAGCGCTTCATCGAGGTCTGGTCGGGCATGCCGACGCTCTTCCTGTTGATCATCCTCTCCAGCGTCGTGCAGCCGAACTTCTGGTGGCTTCTTCTCATCATGCTTCTCTTCGGCTGGATGGGCCTGGTGGGGCTGGTCCGTGCCGAGTTCCTTCGGGCACGCAATTTCGAGTACGTCATGGCGGCGCAGGCCCTCGGGATGAAGAACAGCCGCGTGATCTTCCGGCACGTCCTTCCGAACGCCATGGTCGCCACCTTCACTTTCCTGCCCTTCATACTCGCCGGCTCCCTGGGCGCACTGACGTCCCTCGACTTCCTCGGCTTCGGGCTTCCGATCGGCTCCCCGTCTCTTGGCGACCTGCTGGCACAGGCGAAGGCCAATCTCCAGGCCCCGTGGCTGGGCATCTCCGCGTTCGTGGTGCTGGGGGGCGCGCTCATCCTCCTCTTCTTCGTCGGGGAGGCGGTACGGGACGCTTTTGACCCCCGGAAGGCATTCTGATGGAAACCGCGTCGTCCCCGCTTCTGAGCATCACGAACCTCCATATCGGATTCCGCAAGGCCGGTGTCGTCCGCAACGTCGTGCACGGCGCGGATATGGTCGTGCAGGAGAACGAGACCCTGGGACTCGTGGGCGAGAGCGGCTCCGGCAAGACGGTCACGGCCCAGGCAATTCTCCGGTTGATTCCAGAAACCTTGATCGCCTATCCGGAGGGGGAAATCACCTTTCGTGACCGCAACATACTGTCGATGAGCGGCACAGAGCTCCTCGGTATCCGCGGCAACGAGATCGGAATGATATTCCAGGAGCCGATGTCATCGCTGAATCCCTTGCACACGGTGGAGCGGCAGCTCAACGAAACACTGGGTCTGCACCAGGGCCTTTCCGGGTCCCGGGCAAGCGGCGTTTCGCTTCAGTGGCTGCAGAAAGTCGGCCTGCGCGATCCCGAGAAGCGGCTGAAGTCCTTCCCACACCAGCTCTCCGGCGGCGAGCGCCAGCGTGTGATGATCGCAATGGCTCTCGCGAACCAGCCGAGGCTCCTGATCGCCGACGAGCCGACCACCGCGCTGGACGTGACGATCCAGGCCCAGATCCTCGCCCTGATAAAATCCCTCCAGCGGGAACTGCGCATGTCGGTGCTCTTCATCACGCACGATCTGGGGATCGTGCGGCGGTTCGCCGACCGGGTGTCAGTGATGCACGACGGGAGGATCGTCGAGACCGGTCCGACGGAGGACATCTTTCAGCACCCCCGGGACCCCTACACGCGCGCCCTGCTGGACACCGAGGCGCCCGGGGATTCACCGATTCCGGACGCCGGCCGCCCGGTCCTCATGCGCACCCGGGATCTCAAAGTGTGGTTTCCGATCCAGCGCGGGTTTCTCCGGCGCACCACCGGGTACGTGAAAGCCGTCGACGGCGCATCGATCCAGATTCGGCGCGGGCAGACCCTGGGCGTTGCCGGAGAGAGCGGCTCCGGGAAGACAACGCTCGGGCGGGCCGTGCTGCGGCTCCTGCGGAGCACGGGACAGATACTTTTCGAAGACGCGCCCCTGGACGGCCTGAAGGCCGAGCAGCTCCGTCCCCTGCGCCGGCGCATGCAGATCATCTTCCAGGACCCGTTCGGCAGCCTGAGCCCGCGCATGTCGGTGGAACAGATCATCGGCGAAGGGCTGCTCGTGCACAACGTTGGAGACCCCCGGGAGAGAGAGCAGAAGATCGTGGAGGCGATGACCGAGGTGGGGCTCGACCCCGCCGAGAGGCACCGGTATCCCCACGAGTTCTCCGGCGGGCAGCGCCAGAGGATCGCTCTGGCCCGCGCCCTGGTCCTGAAGCCGTCCCTGCTCGTGCTGGACGAGCCGACATCGTCGCTGGACCGCACCATCCAATTCCAGGTGATCGAGCTGCTGAGACGTCTGCAGGAGAAGCACGATCTCTCCTACATCTTCATCAGTCACGACCTGAAGGTGCTGAAAGCGCTCTGTCACGAGCTTGCGATCATGAAGGAAGGCAGGATCGTCGAAGCGGGTCCCGCGCGCGAGATTTTCGCCAATCCTCGGGATCCCTATACGAGAGAACTGCTGGCCACAGCGTTTCAGACGTCTGTCGCCCCCTGATCTTCCGCTCCCTGCTTTGCCATGCGTTCCATTCACTACTAATTCGATAGCTTTGATATTATTTTTGCTTGACACTGACACTATGGCGGCGGTAGAATCATTACCAATACTATCGTTTTGGTGGTGATTACCTTTCCGAAAGGAGTTGCAGGATGAGTGAGGAGAAGAAGCTGAGACTTGAGACGCTCGCGGTGCACGGCGGGCAGCAGGTGGATGCCACCACGTCGCGCGGCGTTCCGATCTACCGGACAAGCTCATACGTGTTTCCGAGCACCGAACGGGCGGCGAACCTTTTCGCCCTGAAAGAGCTGGGGAACATCTATACGCGAATCATGAATCCCACGCAGGACGTCCTGGAGCAGCGGGTCACCCTCCTGGAAGGCGGCGCGGCCTCGGTCGCATTGGCCTCGGGCACTGCCGCCGTCCACTATTCCATCATCACTCTCGCACAGGCGGGGGATGAAATCGTCTCGGCCAGCAACCTGTACGGCGGCACGTACACGATGTTCGACGCGATCTTCCCCCAGTTCGGCATCAAGGTGAAGTTCGTCAAGCACGACGATTTCAAGGCATACGAGAAGGCGATCACCCCGAAGACTCGTGCGATCTTCGTCGAGTCCATCGGAAACCCAGTCCTGGATGTCATTGACGTCTCGGAGGTGTCAAAGATCGCGCACGCGCACGGCCTTCCTCTCATCGTGGATGCCACCTTCACAACCCCGTGTCTCCTGAAGACGATCGACTTCGGCGCCGACATCGTAGTGAACTCCCTGACAAAATGGATGGGCGGCCATGGGACCGGCATCGGCGGAATCGTCACCGACGCGGGGAAGTTCAACTGGAAAGACAAGAAGTTCAGCCTTTTCAACGATCCTGATCCGAACTATCACGGGCTGCACTGGGCATCGGATCTGCCTGCTCCGCTGGCCCCCATTGCCTTCGCGCTGCGCCTGCGAACCGTGCCGCTCCGCAATCTCGGCTCCTGTCTTTCCCCGGACAACGCGTGGATCTTCCTCCAGGGCATCGAGTCCCTGCCCCTGCGCATGGAGAGGCACAGCAGCAACGCGCTGGCCGTTGCAGAGTGGCTGAAGAAACATCCGAAAGTGGCGTGGGTCCGCTATCCCGGGCTGCCGGACGACCCCACGTACCCCGTGGCGAAGAAATACCTGAAGCACGGCTTCGGTGGAATGGTCGTCTTCGGCACGAAGGGCGGCAAGGCGGCGGGGGAGAAGCTCATCAACAGCCTGAAGCTGTTCTCCCACCTCGCGAACGTCGGCGATGCGAAGAGCCTGGCCCTGCATCCGGCCAGCACCTCGCACTCCCAGCTCACCGAGGAGCAGCAGCGGGAAGGCGGGCTGACCCCCGAGCTCGTGCGTCTCTCGGTCGGCATCGAGCACATCGACGACATCAAGGACGACCTCGAACAGGCCCTGAAGCAGATCTGAGGAGGCGCGAATTGAACATCAAGGCAAATGTGCTGGAGCTCATCGGCAACACGCCGCTCGTGCGGGTCCACCGGATCCTGGATGGGGCGAAGGGTGACCTCGTCCTGAAGCTGGAGTCGCGCAACCCGCTGGCAAGCGTGAAGGACAGGATCGCCTTTTCCATGATCGAAGACGCGGAGAAGAGGGGGCTGTTGAAGAAGGGGAGCGTCATCGTGGAGCCCACCAGCGGCAACACGGGGATCGGGCTCGCCTACATCGCGGCGTTCAAGGGCTACCGCTGCATCCTGACGATGCCGGAGAGCATGAGCATCGAGCGCCGCAAACTCCTGAAGGCGTTCGGCGCGGAGCTCGTTCTCACGCCGGCGCCCCAGGGGATGAAGGGGGCCGTCGAGAAGGCGAAAGAGCTGGTGGATTCGACCCCGAACGCGTTCATGCCCCAGCAGTTCGAGAACCCGGCGAATCCCGAGATCCACCGCAAGACCACGGCGGAGGAGATCTGGAAGGACACCGACGGCAAGGTTGATTTCCTCGTGGCGGGAGTCGGCACGGGCGGGACGATTACCGGAGTCTCGGAATACATCAAGAAGCGCAAGGCGTCGTTCAAGGCAGTCGCGGTGGAACCGGCGAAATCGCCGCTGCTCTCCGGGGGAACGCACTCACCGCACAAGATCCAGGGAATCGGCGCCGGGTTCATTCCCGCGGTCCTCAAGAAGGATCTGATCGACGAGGTGATCAAGGTGGAGGAGGAGGACGCGGGCAAGACGGCGCGCCGGCTCGCGCGGGAAGAAGGACTCCTGGTGGGCATCTCTTCCGGGGCGGCCGCGTGGGCGGGCCTCCAGCTTGCGAAGCGTCCCGAAAACGCGGGCAAGCTCATCGTCGTCATCATCCCCGACTCCGGCGAGCGGTACCTCAGCACCTGGCTTTTCGAGGATGCCTAGGTGCGCGTCGCTTCGCGCGGAGCGGGCTGAGAAATGTCCCTTCAGATGTCCACCCGGGGCCGCTACGGGGTGAGACTCATGGTGGCCCTGGCGTTGAACCATGGCCGGGGAAGCTCCCTTCTCAAGGACATCGCGCGCCGGGAAGGGATATCGGAAAAGTATCTCGGCCAGATCATTATTCCCCTGAAGTCCGCCGGCCTCGTGGCCTCCCAGCGCGGGGCGCACGGGGGCTATTCCCTCGCGCGCCCGCCGGAGGCCATCACGGTGAAGGACGTGGTGGAGGCGATCGAGGGGGCCATCGCGCCGGTGCCCTGCGTCGACCCGGCGGCCGGCGCGAGCGCCGCGGAGTGCGGCGATGACCCGTCCGGATGTGACCGCGCCACGACCTGTGTGGCCACCCGCGTGTGGACGAAGCTGCGCGATGACATCGTGAGCACGCTCTCCTCCTTCACCCTCGCCGCAATGGCGAAGGAGGCCCGGGAGATGGCCCCTCCCGCGGACAGCTACGTCATCTGAGCGTTGACCCGCGTCGCGTTGCCGTTACGCGCGGACGCCAGAATCGAAGGCGTCCGCCGCTTTGCCTCCCTTTCCGTGTATGGCTACTTTTGAGTGACCGGGGAGGCTGACCATGCCAGGTGCGAGATTCGCCGCGCGGAGCGAGCTGGCCGAGTGCGAGTGGGACAATCAGCGCAAGGACTGGAAGCGGCCGAAGGTCGACCGCGAGGTCCTCAGGAAGCTGTCCGAACGCAGCACGATCAACGGCCTTGCGAGGATCGCCTGGTACGTCTTTCTCCTGGCCGCGAGCGCGGTGGCCACGGTGCTTGTCAGCAGGGTCAACCTGTGGCTGGCGATTCCCGTTCTCTACATCTACTATTTCTTCTACGGATTCTCGGTCGCGCTCCTTCACGAGCTGCAGCACAGGACCGTATTCGCCGAGTCGGAAAACTGGTTGAGCGACATCTTCCTCTTCCTGACGCAGACCGTGGCGTGGAACAGCCCGACCTACGCGCGCATTTCGCACCGGCTCCACCACCGCTACACGATGGTGCGCGGGGTCGACCCCGAGACCGACTGGCCGGAGGTGATCACGACGAAGTGGCTGCGGAGGTTCCTCGCCTGGCTCGTCGTGAGGATCCTGGTCGTCGGCGCGGTGGTCGAGCTCTTTCGATCGATCTGGATACAAGTCGAACGCGCGGCGGGCAGGAAGGACCGCATGATGCGCGACTACTGCGCGGAGAAAGACATCACGGCAATCAGGATTGAATCCCTCGCTATCCTGCTGATCCACCTCTCGGTGGTTGCCGCCGCGATCGTCTTCCACGCGTGGGCACTGCTGGTGTTTGTCGCGCTGGCCTGGCACATCGGCTCGCCCATCGAAGTGCTCTGGCACGCCACGAAGCACATCGGGCGGCCGTACAACGTGAACGACCATCGCCTGAACACGCGGTCGATTCACGTCAGCTGGTTCATCAAGACGATCTTCTGGGGGCTCGACGATCATGTCGATCACCACCTCTACCCTATCGTGCCGTCGCGCAACCTGCCCCGGCTCCATCACCTCATCGAGAAGGACCTCCCCGATCCCGACAATGTCTTCGGCTGCTGGGCCGAGATGTTCGAAATCTCCCGGGAGAAGGACCGTGATCCGAAGCGTGAGTTCGTGTCTGTCGGAGCTCATGCGGCAGTACTCCCGGGCGCGATGGAACAGGAGCCCGCCGAAGGTCTGTGATGCGGGTCCGCCTCCGGAGGTCCTACGCCCTTCCCTCGCGCTGCTGCTGTTCGGCGGCATCGTCGTAGGGGTAGGACACGGGAAGCGCGCTGGCAGCATCCAGTCGGCGCACCTGGTCATCGCCCAGGCTCCAGCCGAGGGATCCGAGATTGTCGTTGAGCTGCTCCATGGAACGGGCGCCGAGAATCGGTGCCGTCACGACAGGATTCTGCAGAAGCCAGCGCAGGGCGGTCTGTGCGGGACTCTTGCCCGCCTCCCCGGCGACCGCGAGAAGCGCATCGATCGTCTTCCACGTGGCCTCGTTGTTGTACCTGCTCCATGACTCCGACCAGCCCTTCTTTTCCGCAACGGCCACGCGGCTGCCTTCCACGGGGCTCTTCATGCCGCGGCGGTACCTGCCGCTGAGCCATCCGCCACGCAGCGGGCTCCAGGGTATGACCCCCAGGCCTTCGCTGCGGCACACGGGCAGGATCTCGAACTCCGTTGCGCGGCACATCAGATTGTACTGGGGCTGCAGGCAGACGAAAGACGCCCAGCCGTGCAAGCGGGAGAGATCGAGCGCCTTCTGAAGCTGCCAGCCGCGGAAATTGCTGGCTCCGATGTACCGCACCCATCCGCGGGCAACCAGCTCGTTCAGGGCGCTCAGCGTCTCTTCCAGCGGTGTGATCGGGTCCCACGCGTGGACCTGGTACAGGTCGATGTAGTCCATCCCGAGGCGCCGCAGGCTTTCACTCACCGCCGAGCAGATGTGCTTGCGGCTCAAGCCCAGATCGTTGGGCCCCGGCCCCATGGGAAAGCGGACCTTGGTCGCGATGACGAAGCTTTCCCGCCGCTGCTTTCCCAGCCACCTGCCGACCACTTCCTCCGACTTCCCCGTCGAATACACGTTCGCCGTGTCGATGAAGTTGCCGCC
>JBKQPS010000152.1:0-6448 GCA_052144915.1 Spirochaetia bacterium
TTCGCTTATTCCGTCTTTGCGCGGCAACCGGGCACCCGGTTGCCGCATTTATTGAGGTGAATCATACAATTTACTTTTCGGAGTGAACGGCAAATGATCCCGTCTTGCAGGTTACGAAGATATCGAAGCAGTTCGCAGGAGTGCGGGCCCTCGCAGGGGTAGATTTTGCCCTGTTGGCGGGAGAAGTTCACGCGTTAATGGGGGAGAATGGAGCCGGCAAAAGCACTCTCATCAACATTATCAGCGGCCTCATCCGTCCCACATCGGGGAGCATATTCTTGGACGGAAAAGAAGTCCATTTTAACAGCTCCCTCGATGCGAAGCAGGCGGGGATCAGCACGATCACCCAGGAGTTCAACCTCGTGCCACAATTGACGGTGGCCGAGAACATCTTCCTCGGGCGCGAGCCAGTGCGCACAGGGGGGCTCCTGAACTGGAAGGAGATCCGTCATCGTGCGGAGCAGACCCTCCAGAACCTTGGACTGAGGGTGTCATTGAACCAGCGCGTCGAATATCTCGACGTGGGAGACCGGCAGCTCATCGAGATCGCTAAGGCCCTTTCCAGCGACTTCCGAGTGATCATGATGGATGAACCGACTGCGGCACTGAACGCCGCGGAAGTCGACCGGCTGTTCGAGATCATCCTTACCATGAAACGGCAGGGTGTAGCCGTGCTTTATGTTTCGCACCGCCTGAACGAGGTCTTTCGCATTGCGGATCGCATTACGGTCCTGCGCGACGGCAGCCGCGTGGACACACGTCCGCTTGCGGGCCTCAGCGAGGACGACGTGGTAACAATGATGCTGGGACGCGCGCTCGCGCGCCAAGCTGTCGTCGTCCCTCCGGCGGATACAAAAAAGATCACCGCCCTCTCGGTGCGGGATCTCGCAGTTGCCGGCGCGCTCGGCGGCATTTCCTTCGATCTGTCCTACGGGGAGGTTCTGGGGTGCGCCGGGCTGATCGGATCGGGGCGCTTCGAGCTTCTGCGATCCCTCTTCGGTCTGCAGCAGCGTTCCCGCGGCAGCGTCGAGATCGACGGCAGGCAGGCTGCTTTAAGAAATCCCCAGGAGGCCATTCGCGCAGGGGTCTCGATGCTCGCTGAAGATCGAAAAACGGAGGGCGTTTTTCCGGATCTCGCCGTGCTGGAGAACCTGATGATCGCAAGCTCCACCACACCCGAGCGAGCCGGGAAGCCCTTTCTGGACTCAGAGTTCGAACAGAAGAAATACGAGGAAATCCGCGGCCTTCTCAGCATTCGCGCCTCCTCTCCGAACCAGCTTATTACCAAGCTGAGCGGCGGCAACCAGCAAAAGGTCATGATCGGACGGGCCCTGGTGAGCAAGTCCCGCATTCTCCTTCTGAACGAGCCGACGCGTGGCGTCGATGTGGGCACAAAGATGGAGATCCACGCCCTCATTCGCCGGCTGGCGGCGGAAGGATACGCGTTCCTCGTGAGCTCATCCGATGTTCCCGAGCTCGTCGCGGTCAGCGACCGCTGCCTGGTATTCAGCGCAGGACGGGTGACTGGCGTGCTCGCGAAGGAGCAGATCACGGAGGACAACATCACGGCCATGGTGATCGGCCGGGGGATCATAGGAGAGAAGCCGGATGAGCAAAGATAGAGACTCGGCCTCGGGGGACTTCGACGCGGCCGGCTCTTCGCCCTTGAGCATACGCTTCTTCCAGTTCTTCGAGAGCCTCGGTGTCCTGACGTTCCTCATCATTGTCATCGTCGTTGCCTCCCTCATCGCGAAGGGATTCTTCACGTACACGAATATCACCAACACCATCATCATCGCCTCCATCGCCGCGGTTACGGGGTTCGGCATGACCTTCGCCATCGCCATGGGCGGTTTCGACCTCTCCGTCGGCTCCGTGCAGGCCTTCACGGCGATCACGGCGGCGGCGCTCATGCAGGCAACGAGCATGCCGCTGGCGATCCTGGGCGCGCTCGTTGTCGGGGTCTGTCTAGGCCTGGTCAATGGGGTCCTGATCACGCGGTTGCGGGTGCCTGCGTTCGTCGCGACCTTCGGCATGATGAGCGTCATTCGCGGCGCAGCGCTGCTGGTCACCAAGGGCCAGTCAGTCATGATCACCGGGCACAGAAACTACGCGGCGATCAACAACGGAAAGCTCGTCGGCGTTCCTGTGCCGCTGCTCGTCGTGCTGGTCGTCTTCGCGGTGCTTTATCTCCTTCTGAAGCACACCCCGTTCGGCCGGCACGTCTGCGCCGTCGGCGGCAACCGCAAGGCAGCGCTCGCGTCGGGAATAAACATTGACCGAACGACTGTCCTCGTGTTCGGGCTCGTCGGCCTCACGGCGGCCATCTCCGGGGTGATGCTCAGCTCGCAGCTCCTCATCGTGGATGGCACGCTCGGGACGGGGTTCGAATTGCAGACCATCGCCATCAGCGTGCTGGGCGGCACGAGCCTTGCCGGCGGAAGCGGAAACCTCGTCGGCACGCTGATCGCTTCCCTTCTGCTCGCGACCATCAGCAGCGCCCTGAATATCCTCAAGGTTGCGGCCTTTTACCAGTACCTCTACCTTGGTCTGCTGCTCGTCCTGGCTCTCTACCTTGATACGCTGCGCCGCGATCTGATCGCGAACTCCATGCTCAAGCGGAGATAGTAATGAACACTGTCAAGGAAGGAAGTCTTGAAAACGCCGGCGGACGAAAAGGCAGTGGACGGAAATTCGCCGACGTCCTGCTTCGCTACTACATCCAGGTCCTGCTCGTTATCGCCGTCGTGATCCTGAGCATCGTTAACCCAAACTTCCGCCGGCTGAGCAACTACACAAACATCCTTCTGCAGTCTTCCTTCGCGGGGATTGGTGCAGCGGGTATGACGCTTCTCATCATCTCTGGAGCGTTCGACCTGTCCGTGGCCGGAATCCTGGGCGTCTGTGGGATCGCCCTCGCGATCATTTCGCCGCTCACCCCCACTTTCGTCGCGGTGGTCGCCACGATCCTGATCGGCGTCGCGCTGGGGCTCGTGAACGGCTTCGTGGTCACCAAGATGAAGATCCCGGCCTTTATCGCGACCCTCGGGATGATGAACGTGTATCTCGGGGTCGCATTCATCGCGACACAGGGGCAGGTACTCGGCATCGCGAGCGGGCTCCTGCGGTCCTTCGGCACCGCAGTTTTCTTCAACATCCTTCCGATCCCCTTCCTCGTCATGATCGTGGTCTACGTCCTCTGCTCTCTTTTCCTCGGGAGGACGATCTACGGACGATTCCTACGCGCGATTGGCAGCAGTGAGACGGCGAGCAGGACGGTCGGCATTCCGGTGAACGGGATCAAGGTCGTGTGCTTCACCATCGTCGGGGTCTGCACCGCGATCGCCGGGATCCTTCTCGCGGGGGAATTGTCGTCCGCGAACGCGATCATGGCGAGCGGGTACGAGCTGAACGCCATCGCGATCGTCGTGGTGGGGGGAACGAGCCTCAAAGGAGGAAGCGGCACACTGTTCGGCTCCTTCACTGGTGCCCTTTTTTTCGCCGTGATCAACAATGCGCTGAACATCTTCGGCGTGGGCGCCTATTGGCAATATGTCGTCTCGGGTCTTCTCCTGATCAGCGCCGTGGGGATCGAAGTGATCCGCAGCCTTGTAAGGGGAGCGGACTGAGAAAATCGTTGGCCGTCACAGTGTCGAACGGCGCAGGAGGGTACAACATGGACGGATCGAAAATCGCCACGATCGTCGAAAAGGAGCTTGGGAAGAACAACGGCGTCCTCCGTCTCCGACCGGCGTGGGTCGCGCGGGATTTTCTCAAGCCGGGTAGACGCCTCGGCCTAGCGGAGGATCAGTACAATGTCGGAAAGCGTGGCTTCATCTGTGAGCGCTGGCTCGGATCGGAAACAGAAGCGGACAACGCGGTGAAGCACGAGAACGAGGGCTTGTCGTTGCTCGATATCGAGGGGCAGGACATCCTCCTGCGGGACGCCGTCGCCGCGTGTCCGAAGCTGGTGATGGGAGCGCAGTACGCGGCCACGCACAACAGCCTGGGCAGGCTCGCGAAGATCTACGACTTCGAGAGTCGCATTTTCTACCACTATCACAAGGTGCAGGTCGACGCCCGAAAGATGGGGCATAACTCGAAGGAGGAGGCTTACTACTATCCACAGCATGTCGACATGGGACGTCATCCCGAAACTTTCTTCGGCGTTCACCCCTACATCGTGGAGCAGAAGAAGCAGTTCGACATACTCCTGCCCTACCTTCAGAAGTGGGACAGCGACCTCATCCTCATGCACTCCCGCGCGTATCTGAACGTCCCCGGGGAGGGCTTCCATCTCCCGTCCGGGCTGCTGCACGCACCGGGCACGGCGCTGACCCTCGAGCTTCAGGAGCCCTCGGACGTCATGGGTGTCCTTCAGGCCGTCGTGGACGGTCTTGCGGTTTCCAAGAACCTGCTACTGAAAGACGTCCCGCCGGAGGAGCGACAGAAGTTCGGCGAAAGGGCGGCATTGAATCAACTACTCTGGGAGGAGAACGGCGATCCATACTTCTACGAGCATCACCACACGCCCCCGGTTGCCGTCTCGCATCCCGGCGGAGTGAATGCCACCGAGGAATGGATCTACTACAACACCACCAAGTTCAGCGGAAAGAGGCTTGTCGTCCGCCCGGGCGACCAGGTTCTTTCCAAAGAGCGCGGCGTCTACAACATCCTCGTCTGGCGGGGGAGCGGAACATTGGATGGACTCCCTATTGCCGGAGGAAATTTCGCTTTGGACGAAGTCCTGATCACGCACGAGCGGGCGACCGCGGGCGTTACCTTCGTGAACACTGGCGGCACGGACCTGGAGATCCTGAAGTTCTTCGGGCCGGACATCAATAACGACGTTGTGCCTATGCTTCCGAAATACGGACGATAGTCGAATCAGGAAGACGCGTGCCCGTCTTTCGTCGTCGAGCCGCGCACGATCAGCTCGGGGCGCACCGAGCGAAAAACGAAGCGCTTCTTGTAGGGGTCTTTGAGACCGAGCAGGCGCGTGAGATCCTGGACCGCAAGGCGGCACATCTCCGGCACGTCCTGTTTGACCGTGGTCAGCGGGACCTCGGAAATTGAAGCGAAAATGACGTCGTCGAATCCGGCGACCGCCATGTCCTGGGGAATGCGGTAGCCGGCCTCATTGATGGCCCTCTTCGCCCCGAGCGCGAGGATGTCATTGATTGCCATGATGGCGTCGGGCTTTCTCCTCTTGATGAGGCTCGCCGTCTTTTCGTAGCCATTCCTGAAGTTTGGCTCTAGGCAGCGGACAATCATGTCTTCCTTGAATGGGCATTTGCTCTCCTTTAGGGCCCTCATGAACCCATTGATACGGAGGGCCGCGGGCACGACGCGCGTGTCGTGGGGGGCAAGGAGGACGATATCGCGGTGTCCCAAGCTCAGGAGGTGCCGTGTCATGAGGTAGGAGCCATGCTCGAGGTCCGTCATGACGCAGTGGCAGTCGTGCCCCGGGTAATACGAGGTCAGGAAGACGCAGGGAATCTCCAGCGCGCGCAGACGATCGAAGATGGAGAAGTCGGACCGCAGCTTGCGCAGCGTCGGAACGATGACCAGGCCTTCCACCCTCTTGCCAATGAAGTCCCGAAGGCTGCTTTCTTCCCTCGCGAGATCGTCGTTGGAGATTTCGAAGATCAGCCCGTAGCCGGCTTCCTTTGTGAACTGGTCGACGTACTTGGTGACGGTTGCGAAAAACGGGTTTTCAATGTCCGTGATGATCAGACCGATGGTCCGTGAGCGCTGCGTGGCCAATCTCTGCGCAATGATGTTGGGCGTGTAGCCGAGCGCGCGTGACGCCAGGAGAACCTTCTCGCGCGTCTTGGCGTTCACGCCCGGCTTCTTGTTGAGGGCGAGGGACACCGTCGCCGTCGAAACTCCCACGGAGGCAGCGACATCTTTCAGCTTTACCATACAGTTCGCTCCACACGTCAACGAAAAAAGAACAAGGCGGTGACGGCACCGCTCGTGCTTTTGGGCCAGCATAGCCCAACACGACCCGAGAGACAAACAGTCCAGCGCGCGCGATCATCGGAGATTTTCCGTTGCCCCTCTGCCACGAAGGTGTTTGGACCACCCTTGGGGTTCAGCACTGTCCCGCCACAGGGCGCAGAAGTTCCAGGCAACCAAATCCGGGTCGACGACGTTGTCAATTTCGGCGCTCTTCTGCCCAAGATGTACGAGGCCGAAGGCTGAACGCTTCATGGCGCGCTTGGGTGATCAGGGGCCACGGTGTCTGCGGGAGCGCTTTCCAAGGGTCTGCAAAAGTAGTGCACATAACTCGCATTCTGACAACCCAAGCTGTTGCTGAGCCGAGAAGAACGTAGATTATCGTGAAAATTCACTCCGCTAACAGGTCCGAGAATCCGGTGACAGAGAGCAGGCGCCTCCGATCCAATATTGGCTCGGACCTCGTAAGGAGCTCACTACATTAGAG
>JBKQPS010000153.1:0-17506 GCA_052144915.1 Spirochaetia bacterium
GTGAAGCCGTCGTGGGCGGTGATGAAATTGATGCTGTGGTACGGCCGCCGGCTGCTGGATTGATACAGATCGCTGGAGCCGGCCAGCCGGGTGGCCATCGCGCCGACCATCCGCGGGTCGCCGCGCCAGAACTGCCGCAGGTCGTCGCGGTAGCGCCCGTTCCATTCGGCCCAGCGGCGGCTGCCGAAGGAGCCGACCTGGTACGCGCCGGCCGCGTCCCACGCCTCGGCGATGATCTTCGTCTGGCGGAGCACCGGGTCTTCCGCGATCCGCTCCAAGATCGGCGGGTTTTCCATGATCCGGCCTTCCCGGTCGCGGCCGAGGACGGAGCCCAGGTCGAAGCGGAACCCGTCCACGTGCATCTCCACCACCCAGTAGAGCAGGCAGTCGATGATGAACGTGCGCAGGATGGGGTGGTTGCAGTTCAGGGTGTTGCCGCAACCGGTGTAGTTCTTGTACAGGCGCGGATCGGCTTCGTCCAGCATGTAGTAGATCGAGTTGTCGAAGCCGCGGAAGCAGAGGGTCGGTCCGGTCTCGTCGCCCTCCGCGGTGTGGTTGAACACGATGTCCAGGATCACCTCGATCCCTGCGGCGTGCAGGGCGCGCACCATCTCCTTGAACTCGGTGACCTGCTCGCCGGCGGCCCCCGCGCTGGAGTAGCGCCCCTTCGGCGCGAAGAAGGTGATCGTGTTGTAGCCCCAGTAGTTCTGCAGCCGCTCGCCCGTGCGGGGGTTCACTCGCGTGTTTTCCAGCTCGTCGAACTCCTGCACCGGCAGCAGCTCCAGGGCGGTGACGCCGAGATCCTGGAGGTAGGGGATCTTCTCGATGACGCCGCGAAACGTGCCGGGGTGCGCGGCCCCGGACGTGGGGCTGAGCGTGAGACTGCGCACGTGCGTCTCGTAGATCGTGGTGAACCGCAGGGGCCGCGCGAGGGGCATGTCGCCCTTCCAGTCGAAATCGTCGGACACGACGATCCCCTTGGGCATATGGTTCGGCAGGAGCCACGTGTAGTTTCCGCTCACCGCCTTCACGTAGGGGTCGAGCAGCAGCCTGTTCGGATCGAACCGGTGGCCCTTCTCGGGCTCGTTCGGCCCGTCCACCCGGTAGAGGTACAGCGTGCCGGCGCCCGCGCCCTCGACGTCGACGTGCCACACGTCGCCGGTGCGGTTCAGCCGGGGATCCAGTGCGATCTCGCGCGCGGGCCGCGCGTCCTGCGCGGAGTCGAAGAGGAGCAGGGAGACCGCGGTTGCGTGCCTGCTGAAGACGGAGAACTGCGTCCCGTGGTTGTTCGGAGTGGCCCCGAAGGGAAGGGGCCGGCCCGGAGAAGTGCGCACGTCGGATAGTACGGTTGAGCGGGAGCCCGGGTCAAGGTACTCTCTCGCCGTGGACATCCTCGGACTCGGCGCGGTCGCGGTGGACGACCTGTTTTTCCTGAACGAGTTTCCCCGGCCCGACTCGAAGGTGCGCGTCCAGCGCCGCGAGCGGCACGTGGGCGGGCTCACCGCCACCGCGCTGGTGGCCGCGCGCCGCATGGGCCGGGACTGCGACTACGCCGGCACGCTGGGAGACGACGAGCTCTCGCGATTCGTCGTCGACGGACTGGCGGCCGAGGGTGTCTCGCTCCGGCATCTCGTGCAGCGCGCGGGGACCCGGCCCTTTCACTCCACGATCCTCATCGACACCGACACCAGGACGCGCACGATACTCGTCGACGAGCAGGACGCAGCGGGCGCGGACCCCGCGCTGCCCGCGCCGGAGGTGATCCGCGCGGCGCGCGTGCTCCTCGTGGACCACGCGGGGCTCCCCGGCATGCTGCGCGCGGCGCGGATCGCGCGGGCGGCCGGCGTCCCGGTGGTCGCCGACCTCGAGCGCAACCGGGGACCGATCCTGGAGCAGCTCCTTGGCCTCGTCGATCACCTCGTCCTTCCCTACGACTTCGCGCGGGAGCTCACCGGGGCGGCAGGATGCCCGGAGATTGTCCGCGCGCTGTGGAAGCCGGGCCGTGCCGCGGTCGTGGTCACCCGTGGTGCCCAGGGCGCCTGGTATGTCACCGAGGAGGAGCCGCGCGCGGTGTATCACCAGCCGGCGTTCCAGGTCCAGGAAGTGGACACCAACGGCTGCGGGGACGTGTTTCACGGGGTGTACGCGGCTGGTGTGAGCGAGGGAATGCCGGCGGAGCAGCGGATCAGGCTCGCGGCCGCCGTTGCCGCCTGCAAGGCAACGCAGCCGGGCGGGCAGCAGGGAATACCCATGCGCCGCGACGCAGATCGGTTCTGCGCGGAGAGATCCGGGGACGCGCCGCGGACCCGCGTATAGGGCTCACCCCGGGGCGACCGTGCCTGCCAGTCCGATCTCGCGCGCCGCGGGCCGCATGCCGAGGATCGTTTCCGCGATCAGCTCGCCGATCTCCACGCCCATCATCGCGGCGCCTTTCTCTATGATCCCCCGGTTGACCCCGGCCGCGAACCTCGCATCCTTCCACTTTTTCTTCACCGACGAGGCTTCCATGTCGAGGATGCTCCGCGACGGCCGCATGAGGGCAGACGCCTTCACGAGGCCGGTGAGCTCGTCAACCGCGTAGAGGACCTTTTCCATCCGCTCCGTGGGCTCCACGTCGGAGCAGATGCCCCATCCGTGGCTCACCACGGCGTGGATGTACTCGGGGGGCCACCCGGCTTCGGCGAGGATCTCCGGGCTCTTGCGGCAGTGCAGCTCGGGATACTCCTCGTAGTCGATGTCGTGCACCAGGCCGATGATTCCCCATTTCTCCTCGTCCTCGCCGTACTTGCGGGCGTAATGCCGCATCACCGCTTCCACGGACAGGGCGTGCGCCTTGAGGCCCTCGGTGCTGTTGTGGGCGAGGAAGAGCTGGAGGGCTTCCGCCCGGGTGGGGACATGCGGCTGCGCGGACATGGGAGGCAGTGTAGCGGATCCTCGATCGAATTGCACGGGGTCCCCTGCCGTGAGTATCTTTGCGGGGATGAGTGCAGGCCGCACGAACGGGCTTCCCGGGTCGTTTTTCGAGCTCGTCCGGACTTCCCACATGCCCGTCCTGGTGGATTTCTGGGCCGAATGGTGCGGTCCCTGCCGGATCGTCTCTCCGACGATCGAGCGCCTCGCCCGGGAAAATGCCGGTCGTATTCTCACGGTGAAGGTCAACGTCGACAGGAAGCCGCAGGTCGCCCAGGCGTTCGAGATCCAGGGCATACCCACGATCATGCTGTTCTGGCGCGGCGAGCCCCGCATGCGGCTCACTGGCGCCTATCCCTACGAGGCGATATTGCAGAACATCCAGGAGAACTGGCCCCGCGGCGCCGGCGGAACCCCCTGAATCAGGAAAGCTCGACGATCTCCACGACCGCCAGCCGCGCGGTTTCCGGCTCCCCGAAAGACTCCAGCCAGTCTCGGACGAACGGTCGGGGACCCACCTGGAGGTCGAACGCGGCGTCTGCCTCCGTGGATCGGCACGTACCGGCGAGGAGCATCTTCTTTTTCAGTGATTTATCCGAAATGGTGAAGCGCGTCGCGTCCCCGGTGCGCGACAGGGTGACCGGCGCGTGCGCGTCCCGCAGGAAATCCGCCAGCCGCTGGGCCGGGTCGGGAAAGGCGGCACGGGGAAGCTCGACCCGCAGCGAGACCTTCGCCACGGCGCGGGGGTCGAAGTCCTGGACGACGGCGCCCAGTGGGCCGCCGGCATCGCCGAGACACCGGGTGAAACGCGCGGAATCCCAGGCGATGACTGCGGCCACGGTCCTGCCGAACCAGAGGAGGTCGTCCGCACTCATCGCCGCCCCGGCCCCGAGGGTGCCCGTCACGGAGAGCACGTTGTCTGCCTCCTCGGGATGGGCGGCGAGGAACTTCCTCAACAGCCACGCATCGATCCAGGGAGCGCCCATGCCCGCCGTGCCGCGGGGGAGCAGGGCGGTCACGAATAGCGGCTTCAGCCGGCGCTTCGCGCGCAGGAGCTCTGCGAGCGCGCGCGCCGTGCTGATCTCGGGCAGTTTCCGCGCATAGCCGCTGTCCAGCCCCTGTACTGCGCGCTCGTACTGGCTGGAGAGAAACCGGCGGCTGCTCTCATCGTCGAGGAATCCGAATGGGAACGGGAAGCCCGGCGGCTTCTCCGCCGAGAGCGCTTCCTCGTTCGCACTGATCCAGCGCGCCACCGCCTGGCGGGCCCGGTCGGTGAGTCCGGCGTCGGTGATGCACCCGGCCTCGGCCATCTGTTCCAGCAGGGAATGCAGCGAGGGCCCTCCGCGGGCCAGGGCCTGCGTCGCCGCGTACTCGGGCCAGTCGAGGGAGAGCCGGAACTCGAACCCGTGCGTCTCGCACAGCGATTTCACGTGCCCGCTGATGCCCCGCCACGCGCGCTCCCGGAGGTCCAGGGGGTCGTGACGGAGCGGGGTGAAAGGCATGCGCACGAGGTAGCTGAAGCTGAACACCGTCCGGGGCGCCGCGGCGGATCGCTGCCGGACCTCTTTCATCCATTTCACGAAATCCGCGAACTCCTCCACGTCCGCCCCGGTCTCTCTGCCCGTGAGCACGTAGAACAGCTTCAGCTCGCGCGATTTTCGCGCGTGGATCTCCGCCACCACCCGGCGGATGTCGTCTTCCGCAAGGCTCTTGTGGAGGAACGCCCGCTGCCTCGCGCTGATCCCTTCCAGGCCGAGGGTGAAGCTGTGCTTGTCCCCCGCGATCTCCAGGTCCAGCAGGCCCGGGGTGCGCGCCAGGATATCCACTCGCTGGCTCATGAAGTTCACCCGGTGATACACGCGGGAGAGCCCGTCCAGGATCGCGGCGAGCCCCGTGTGCATGTTGAAGTTGAAGCTCTCCACTTCCAGCGTGGAGGCCCCGGTGGCGATCTTCAGCTCACGTGCGGCGCGGAGGACCTGTTCGACCGGAATTTCCCGGTACGGCCGCCTGTCGTGTCCCTCGAAACAGAAGGAGCACAGGCAAGGACAGCCGCGGGTGATTGCAAGCCGCGCCGTTGCAGCCTCGGGGCCGGGGAGGACGGGCGCCGCGGCCAGCGCGGGTGCCGCTGCGCCCGCCTGCGCCCGGCGCACCGAGACCGGTGCGCTGCCCGAAACCCACAGGCCTTCCACGACGGATGCGATCCGGGCCAGCCGCTCTCTTTTCGGCACGCCGGCGCTCTCCATCCAGAGCCGGATGATCCTCCCGACGCTGCCCTCGCCCTCGCCGAAGAAGATCGCATCCGCCATGCAGTCGCCCGTTTCCGACACCAGCGCGTGGGCGGCCGCGGCGTTGGAGCCGCCAAGGATGAGCGGCGGCCACTCCTCCCCGCGCGCGCTGGCCCAGACCGGCGAGCCGGATCGGGACAGGAGGAAAGGCAGGTTCACCTGTTCGAGGAGCCAGGAATTGGAGACCAGCACGATGTCGAAACCGTCGAGCGGCTGGTGAGACTGAGTTCCCATGACGAGGGGAAGACCGGCTTCCGCAAGCCGGGCCGCGTCGGATGGACGCGGAAGAAAGGCCATGTCAATGAACGCGGACGGGAAAGCTGCCCGGGCCTCCTGGAAGAGGAAGAGGTGGGGAGTGGATCTCTGCACGTCGGCGAACGGTGAAAGGCGCAGGATCAGGACACGGCACACGGCCTCTTTCCACGGGGGATTGCCGAAGCTCGGATTGGGGAGGAAGAGCGCGTAGTCGCGAAGCCGATGCAGGAGAAACGCCACCGCTCGCAGAGTACGGCGGATCGTACGCCCGCGTGAAGGCCTTCCGGCGCCTTGCGCCGCCTCCGATATGAGTCTACCATCGCCCCCATGAAACGGACACTCGCGGGCCTCGCGCTCGTGATTCTCGTTGTCGCCGTGATGGGCTGCGCCCCGGCGACGGTTTCCAAGGGCAAGATGGTGGCGGTCGACTACAAGGGCACCCTTGCGGATGGCTCGGTATTCGGCCAGTCGGATGCGGGCAAGCCGCTGGAGTTCCTCGTCGGCGGGGGCACGATCATTCCCACCCTGGAGAAGGGCATGTTCGGAATGAAGGTGGGCGACAAGAGGACCATCGGCGTCAAGGCGGCGGATGCCTACGGCGAGTACGACAAGGCCGCGGTCCGCGAGGTTCCCCGGGCGCAGTTCCCCAAGGACATGCCCCTGAAGGTCGGGGCGCGCTACCAGGTCAACAACGGCCAGGGCGGCCCGATGGTGATCACGATTTCCGCCCTGACCGAAACGACGGTGACCGTCGACTTCAACCATCCCCTGGCCGGCAAGGACCTCACCTTCGAAGTGACGATCGTGAAGATCCGCGAGGCGACCAAGGAGGAGCTGGCAAAGGCCATTGTGCCGGCTCCCGCACCGGCCCCTGCACAGCCACAGGGGCAGGGGACGCAGCAGTAGGAGGCTCATGGCGCTCCGCGTCTTCCTGACTTCTGACCTGCACCTGGGCATGAAGTTCGCGGGGTACCCCGACGCGCCGCGGGCGGCGCTGGCAGAGGCGCGCTTCACGTGCCTTGACCGGATCGTCGCCGCGGCAAACGACTCGCACAGCGACCTGCTGGTGATCGCGGGAGATCTGTTCGAAACGGTGAACGTCGCACGACGCGACGTCACGCGGGCGGCACAGAGCCTGTCCGGTTTTCACGGGAGGCTGTCCGCGATCCTGCCGGGAAATCACGACTTCGTGGCGGGCGATGACGAGCTGTGGCGCAGGTTCCGGGACGCCGCCGGCGATTCTGTCCTCCTCCTCGACCAGCCCCGGCCGTATCCCCTCGTCTCGTACGACCTGGACGCGTGCCTGTACCCGGGGTCATGCACGGCGAAGCACTCCGCGGCGAACGCCGTGGGATGGGTGCGGGCATCCGTCCGACCCCCCGGTGTTCGACACCACGTCGGTGTGGCGCACGGAAGCCTCGAGGGGTTCTCTCCCGACATGGACGGCCGCTACTACCCGATGCGGCCGCAGGAGCTCCTCGACACGGGCGTGCGCGTCTGGCTGCTCGGTCACACGCACGTGCCTTTCCCTCAGGCCCTGGGACCGCGGGATACGATATTCTGCGCGGGCACACCCGAGCCCGACGGTTTCGATTGCGGGCACGAAGGGTCGGGGCTGGCCCTCGAGCTCGGCGACGCGGGGTCCGTCACTGCCCGGACCGTGCGCACGGGGCTGCTCCGTTTCGTCGACGAGAGCAGGGCAATCCGGACCGCCGCGGACCTGGAGCGCCTGGAACGGGACCACGCCGGCAGCCCCGCGGGGAGCACCCTTCTGCGCGCGCGATTGTCCGGCCGGGTTCCGCGCGACGTGCTGTCCGCCGTCGGTCCGCTGCGCGCCCGCATGGCCGCCGCCCTCCTCCACCTCGACCTGCGCGCCGAGGAGCTGCGGGAAGAGATCAGCGAGGAGGCCATCGATCGCGAATACCCGCCCGGCTCCTTCCCCCACGAGCTGCTCACGTCCCTGTTCCACGACGACGACCAGGAGTCGCTGCGCATCGCGCACGAGCTGCTGCAGGAGATGCGCTCGTGACCCTGACCCGCGTGCGAATGCACCCGTTCGGCTTCTTCACCGACCGTGCGGTGGATTTCGCGCCCGGCCTCAACGTGGTCCTGGGTCCGAACGAGGCAGGTAAGTCCACGCTTTTTCACGCGGTCCGGCACGCGCTGTTCGTGCCGGCGAAGCTTCGAAAACCGGAATACGACGCGAAGATCGCCCCGCACCTGCCGGCCTCCGGGGGTGACTCGATCCGCGTGGAGCTGGAGATCTGCCGGGGCGGAGAACGGTGGACGCTGAAGCGCCGCTGGGGCGCCGCAGCGGCTTCCGAGCTCGTCCTGCCCGGGGGAGGGTCTCTCGGCGACGAGGCGGCGATCAAGACGCGGCTTTCGGAGCTGCTTCCGGCACGGCCCGGGGCGGTCGCGCACATCCTCATGACGCCGCAGTCGTCGCTGGCCGAAACCCTCGAGCTTCTCCGAAAAGACGGCAGGGAGTCTCTCAGCGACCTTGCAGACATCCTGCGGCGCGCGGTCCTGGAGACAGGCGGCGTGTCGGTGGACAGGTTCGTCGCCCGGCTCACCGGGGACCGGGCAAAGGCCTTTGCCCGCTGGGACCCGGCTGCCCGCGCACCCGAGATGAGCCGCGGCACCGAGAAGAGGTGGCGGGACGGAGGCACGGTCCACGCCGCCTGGTGGGCAAAGGAGGATATCGGGGCCGCGTACAAAAGGGCGCTTGCCTACGAGGCCGGCATGGATGAGCTGAATGCGCAGCTGCGTGTCGCCGCGGCGGCCTGCGGGGAGAAGGAGTCCTTCCTGAAGGCCCACGCCGGCGCGGCGAAAGACGCGGGCGAGCGCCGCGCGCTGGAAGCCGAGCATCGCGAGGCGAGCAGGGAGGCCGCGGCCCTGCAGAAGATCGTCGAGGACTGGCCCGTGGCCGAGTACCAGGCGCGCACCATGCAGGAGGCGATGAGCGAGGCTGATTCTGCGCGCGCCTCCCTGGAAACGGAGCTGCAGGTCTCCCAGAAAGCCGAAGAGGACCGCGGTCTGCGGGAAAAGCGCGCCCGCGTGCTCCGCCGGAAGGCCGCAGCGGACGAGGCGGCGTCGAGGCTGGCGGCCATGCCGAAGCTGGAACGGAAATCCCTGGACGACATCAGGGCTGCTGCCGCCGCGCTTTCCCGCCTGGAGGCCGGCATTGAGGCCGGCCGCATCAGCGTGACGGTGGCGGGACGCGCGGACGTGGAGCTTGCCGCGCAGGAAGATTTCGGCCCCGAGGAGCGAAAGAAACTCGGGCCCGGCCAGGCGATCCACCTGCGCGCCGCCGGGCGCGTGAGGCTCGTTCACCGCGACATGGAAATCGAGGTGAGAACCGGTGATGCCGACGCGCAGGCCCGGGCCGAGGAGGCAGAGACGGCGCGCGCGTCTCTCCGCGCGCTGCTTTCACGGCACGGGGTGACCGACCTGCCGTCTGCCGAGGACCGTTACCGAGCCTGGCAGGATTGCGCATCCGATCTGCGCGCGGCGGAGAAGAGCCTCTCCGACGAGCTTGCCGGGGAGACCTTTGCAGACTTTGAGGCCCGGGCTGCTGCGCTCGGACCGGCGGCCCCGGCCCGGCCTCTGCAGCAGGTCATCGCGGACCTCGCATCTTCCCGCGCGCAGGCGGCAGCTCGAACGCGCGACCTTTCCGATGTCCGACGCCGTCTCGACGAATGGCGCGCGGCGCACGGAACCGTGGAGAAGCTCGTGACGTCTCTCTCGGTCGTGAAGGGCCGGGAGGCGGATCTCCTGGCGCGCATCGCGCGCGCGGCCGCGGTGCCGGAAGGCTTTGCCGACGCGGAGGCTTTCCTGGCGGCTTTCGAGAAGGCACGGGAAGATTTCGCGGATGCAAAAGCGCGCCTGGCCGGGCTCAAGGCACGAAAGCAGGAGATGGAGAAAGAGGGCGAGGCGCCGGGGTACCAGTCGGCGGAGGAGCTTGCCGTGCAGCTGCAGGACGCCCACGAATCCTTCGACGCCGAGCTGCGCCGCGCGGAGGCCATGGACCGGCTCGTCGCGCGGAGCGCGGCGCTCATGCGCACGAGCGACAACGTCGTCTTCTCCGGGATGAAAGCCCAGCTTTCCGCCATGATCGCGACGATGACCACGGGCCGGCACGCGGACATCGAAATGGACGGCGCGGTCCCCGTGGCCCTCTTTGGCGACAACGGGAAAGCGATCGCGTGGGAGCAGCTCTCGGCGGGCACGAAAGACACCCTGGCGCTGGCGCTCCGCCTCGCCATGGCATCCTATTTCCTCGGCGATGCGGACGGTTTCATGCTTCTGGACGATCCTCTCGTGGACATGGATCCGGACCGGCAGAAGGCGGCGGCGGCAGCCCTGCAGGCATTCGCCGCGTCACGGCAGCTCATCCTCTTCACGTGCCATCCCGCAGTTGCGGAGGTGCTCGGAGGGAATCTCGTCACTCTCGGCGCCGAGGGGTAGAAGGCGCGCCGGGAACGCCCGCTTCGTTCACCATTTCTTCCGCGGCCGCGAGCCGCGTCCCCAGGTCGACCGGCTCGATGCGATTGCGCGCGCGATGTTCGTTGAGAAACCGCGCAATCTCGTCGGCCGACCGCAGTCCCTTGTCGATGATCGCCCGCATGTCCTGCTTGGAGGCGACGTTTCCCGGCGGCATGTCGTGCGCCTCGCCGTAGAGCTCGCGGGCGCACCAGAGCACTCTCGCGATTCGCCGCTCGGGGCGCGACAGCCGGTTGAATCCCGGAATGCGGGTGAAGTTCGCGTAGGGGTCCCACGTCCGCTCCGCGTTCTGCGTCTCCTGGTTTTTCGTCCGGAAGGCTTCCATGAGCCCTTTTTCCTCCAGCTCCTTCATCAGCGCGTCCGCGAGGGAGAAGAGGTGCATGACGTCGGAGATCGCATAGTCGAGGAGAGCCGGCGAGAGCGGCCGCCGCAGCCAGTTCGCGCGCTGGAACTTGTCCTTGGCCCGGGAAGATCCCCCCTGGCCGGTGAGCGCCTGGAGGCCTCCCAGTTTCCCGAGGAGCCGCGCCGCAACTGCGAGGTCCAGGATCGGGGCCGGCCGGATGCCCAGCGCGTGCTGGAAAGAGAGCAGGTCGTTGCCTGCATCGAACCACACCAGCTCCCATGGCGGGTTCTCCAGCAGAGGCCGCAGCCCCTGCGAACCAGGGAGCGCCAGCGGGTCCACGATGAAGCCTCGCGCGCCGTCGAAGAGCTGGATGAGCGCGACGTGGATGCCGTAGCGGTGGAGGTTGTTCTCTCCCTCCACGTCGATGGCCAGCCGCCGCACGCGCGCATCGCGAAGCCGGGAGACCAGGCGCGCAAGCTCCCCGTCGGTCTGGATGAGATCGTATCCCGCCACTGATGCCTACTGGCTCTGCAAGGTGTCGATCATCGCGGCGATGTTCTCGGGCTTCGCATCGCGCGGCACGTCGTGGGCCGGCGAGGCGATATAGCCCCCGTTCTTTCCGATCCGCTCCAGGAGACGGCGAACCTCGTCTTTCACGTCGCTGGTGCTGCCGTAGGGGAGGGTCTTTTGCGTGCTGATTCCCCCGTAGAAGGACAGGCGGTCCCCGTAGCGCCGCTTGGCCTCTTCCACGTCGATCACCTCGGGCTGAAAGGGGTTGAACACATCCAGGCCGCTTTCGATGAGGTCCCGGAAAAGCTCGTCCACCTTGCCGCAGGAGTGGATGAACACCCGCTTCCCGCGGGACTTCACCCGGGCGTACATCGTGCGGACGCGGGGCCCAATGAACTCGCGCCAGAGCGCGGCGCCCATGATGAGGCCCCGCTGCTGTCCCCAGTCGTCGCCGAACATCATCGCGTCGATCGGCAGAGCGCAGGCCTTATCGATGATGCGGAGGTTGTATTCCAGTATCCGGTCCAGCAGCGCGTGCGCGAACTCCTTGTCATCCACCATCGCCATGAGGAACGTTTCCATTCCCGCCAGGGTCCACGCCCTCTCGAAGAGGCTGAACCCGAGGTTGGTCACGTGGAACTCCCGTGGGTTCTCCGCGATGAGCCGCGCGTGGTCGGCGAAGCGCGTAGGGTCGTCGGGATCGGGGAAACGAAAAGCGCCGAGCGTGTCCCGCGTGACGGTGACATTGCAGACATTGCCGATATCCCGGTCTATCGACCGGTCCCACTGCACGCCGAACTGGTCTTCCCAGATTCCCGCGCGGACCTCGCGCCAGGCGCCTGCGGGCTCCGTGCCCAGCACGTGGAGGCAGTTGCCGAGCTTGCCCTCGAAGTCCGGATCCCCGTAGTATGCGGCCATCTTCGCGCGCGCCGGTTCGGTGAACTGGATATGGAAAGGGATTCGGTCCGGCTGGCGGTGGGAGAGAGAAGCCAGGACGCGTTCGCGGTTGGTCACTCGGTCCTCCGCGGCGAGTATAGGCGGCGCCCAACGGGCGGTCAACGCGCAACGGGGAGTCACGCTGGGTCGCATCAGCCGATGAACTTGTCCACCCGGACTCCGAAGAAGCCCGACAATCTCAGCGCCATTTGCCGGCTTATCTGCCGTCGGCCGTACTCCATGTGGGACACGTTCTGGCGCGACACGCCCCCGAGCTCCTGGCCCAGCTTTGCCTGGGAGAGGCCGCGGTCCTGTCGGAAGTACCTCAACCAGGCTCCTGGACTCATTTGCCTTGTCTCCCGTTCATAAAAGGGGGCGTCGAGAATGTTGGGAAGTCGTTCCCCCCACTCACACTTCAGGATCAAGCGCCGTCCGTACGTGTCTCGGAGGCACTGCAAGAGGGTTCCGGGGATCATTCCCTTGATTTCGATATAGACATCTCTCATCCTCACTCGCGCCAGCACACCAATGCGAACGGGCGATTTTGCGCGTTGATTGCGTGCAACCTGTGGCTGTTGCCCGTTGCCTGTGCCCGTTGCCTGTGCCCGACGCCTGTAGTCGATTTTCGACAACGTTTCGTAGTCCCAACGCCACACCGTCGCATTCTCGTGAGGGCGAGTTGCGCTTTCTGGAAGCGGCCAGATTTCCGGGGCGGGAGCCGCAACACTACAGTTCGTTGTCAATTTCTGACTCCCCCGTGCGCCAGTGCGCCAGTGGGCGCCAGGTATCGCCAGAAGTATTATTTTCCGATGAAGCAGCAGCCCTTCGACCCGGGAATCACCCAGAGCTACGACGGAACCATCCGCAGGATCGTCAACAGGGACGGCTCCTTCAACGTGCGCCGCCACGGCCGACGGCTGCAGGATTTCCATCTCTACCAGTTTTTCATCCAGCTCTCGTGGCCGGCATTTTTCGCCGTGGTCCTGGCCGCCTTCTTTTCCGTTACCCTGGTGTTCACGGGGCTGTTTTTCGCCGTCGGCATCGGTGGCCTCCAGGGAGTCCCCCCGGGCACGCCACTGGAGAATTTCCTCCAGGTATTCTTTTTCAGCATTCAGACCCTCACCACGGTGGGGTATGGGAACATCGCTCCCCGGGCAATCGGGCCGAACGTGGTGGCGAGCGTCGGGGCGATGCTGGGCGTGCTGGGCTTCGCCTTCAGCGCGGGCCTGCTCTACGGGCGGTTCTCCCGTCCGACTGTCCGGATCCTCTACAGCTCCTCCGCCATCGTCGCGCCGTACCAGGGCGGAACGAGCCTGCAGTTCCGCGTCGCCAACCTGAGGGCCAACGCGCTCGTGGACATCGAAGCAACCGTGGTCCTGATGACCGTGGAAGGAACCGGCCGAAATGCCCGGCGGGTCTACGCAAAGCTGGAGCTGGAGCGACCGTCCATCTTCTTTCTCCCCCTCACCTGGACCATCGTGCACCCGATCGATCCGGCGAGCCCATTGGCGGGCAAGTCAGCCGAAGAGATGGCCACCCAGTCCGCCGAGGTCATGGTGCTCCTCCGCGGATTCGACGACACCTTCAGCCAGGTGGTGAACTCGCGTTTCTCGTATCGCTTCGACGAAATCCTCTGGGGATACAAGTTTGCGCCCGCGTTTCACAACGATGAGAACGGCCACCTCGTTCTCGACCTGTCCAAGATGGACCACGTGATCAAGCTGTGATACCGTGCGGGCTGATGAAACCCGCCTCGTCCCCTGGTCTTCGGCCGGTTCTTCTCCTGCTCCTCCTCCTCGGCTCCGAGGTGAGCCTTGCCGCGCTTACCGCGTCGCTGCGGGTGTTCTCCGGAATGCATTTCATGACCGATGTCATTGTCGGGGCGGTGCTCGGCACGGCAATCGGTATCGCCCTTCCCCTGATCCACAGCACGTACACGGGGGGCAGCATCGGCAAGTCGGTTCCGGCGATCCGCTTCGATGTTCCCATCCTGGCGCTGGCGTTGTAGACCGTCGGATGTTCTCCCTGCCTGCGGCGCGCAGGCACGCCCCGCCGCGTCCATCACATCGAGCTGTTCCTGGACCAGGAGCTCCAGGACGCGATCGTGGACCGCTTCTATCTCGCGCGCGGCATCCGCGAGGACGACCCCTTCCGGCCGCAGAAGCTGAAGGTGGCGCTGTATCGCTTCCTGGGCTACGGGTTCACGTGGACCGTCACGGAACACCAGGTGACCGACACTGCCGAACGGGCCCGGACGGGCGGCCGCGCATTCGTGGACCTGAAGCGCGGCCCGATCACCAGCTGGGAAGAGTTCGCGCGCTATCCTTGGCCGGATCCGGAGGCGGCGCCGGCGCGTTCCCTGGAGTGGTACCAGCGGAATCTTCCCGACGACATGTGCCTGATCGGCGGGCTGACCAGCCACTATGGAGAGCTCCTTTCCTGGCTGATGGGATACGAGACCCTCTGCTACGCCCTCGTCGATGCGCGAGGACTCGTGGAAGCGATCGCGAAGAAGGTCGACGAGATCACCGTGCGTCAGGCGCGGCGGTTTCTCCAGTTCGACCGGGTGCAGGCCCTCTGGGGCAGCGTTGACATGGGCTTCCGCACGGGACTGCTCCTCAGCCCGCGGGACACCCGGGAGCTCGTGCTCAGCGGACACCGGCGGATCGCCGCGCTGGCGCACGAGGCGGGCCGGCTGTACCTCCTGCATTCGTGCGGGAACCTCGCCGATATCCGCGAGGACCTCATCGACACCGTGCGCATCGACGGCAAGCACTCGTGGGAAGATGCAATCGAGCCGGTGACGGAGGCGAAGATGACGTGGGGGAGCCGCGTGGCGCTCCTGGGCGGCATCGACGTGGATTTCCTCTGCCGCTCCACCGAGACGGAAATCCGCGCGCGGGTCAGGCGCACCGCGGAGGTCTGCATGCCTGGCGGCGGCTGGTGCCTGGGCACCGGCAACACTCCTGCCAACTATGTGCCGATGGAAAACTATCTTGCGATGATCGACGAGGGAAGGCGGGTATGAACACATGAAAACGCTGGGAATCATCGGGGGCATGAGCTGGGTATCCACCCTGGAGTATTACCGTCTTCTCAACGAAGGCGTCCAGAGGAAACAGGGCGGGACTCACTCGGCGCGGCTCCTCGTGAGCTCGGTCGACTTCCAGGGGCTTTCGGATTCAATGGCCCGCGGAGACTGGCCGGCGGTGAAGGAGGTGCTGGTCACCGAGGGGAAGCGTCTTTCCGGCGCGGGCGCCCAGGCCCTCCTCATCGCCTCCAACACCGTGCATTTGTACGCGGAGGAGGTTGAACAGAACGCGGGGGTGCCCGTCCTCCATATCGCCGACGCGGTGGCGCAGAGAATCCTTGCAGGCCCTGCCCGGACGGTCGGCCTCCTGGGTACCCGGCATGCCATGGAGAAGGATTTCTATCGCCGCAGGCTCCGCGACCGGTTCGGGATTGAATGCCTCATTCCGGACGAGGCAAAGCGCGAAAAGATCAACGGGATCATTTTCGCCGAGCTGTGCCAGGGGAAATTCGTCGAGGCCTCGAAACGGTTCGTCATCGACACGGCCCAGGAGCTGGTTGCGAGGGGCGCACAGGCAATCGTCCTGGCGTGCACGGAGCTTCCCCTGATCGTCAGCCCGGAGGATCTCTCGGTGGCCCGGTACGACACCATGGCCGCGCACGTCGAGGAGGGAGTTGCCTTCCTCACGTCGTGATCAGGGGACGACGACGGTGCGGATCCCCGCCGAGTACTTCTCCAGCCCGTCCAGCGCGCCGTTGATGGCTGCCGCATCCAGTGGAATCGATCTTGTGACCACCCGGGAAATGTCCAGTACTCCCCGGCGCGCCATCTCGATGACCGTGGGAAGCTCCGCCCGCAGGTGATCGTTGGAGCCGATGACCTGGGCTTCCTTGCCGAGCACCTCGCGATACGTGTCCAGCGTAAGAGGCTCGGCAGTGATGCCCACCATCACGGCCCTGCCCAGCGGGGCCAGGCACTGCACCGCCTGTCGCATGGTGCGCGAGCTGCCGATCAGCTCCAAGGCCACGTCCGCGCCTCTTCCGCCCGTCAGCGTCCGTATCTCTTCGACGGGATCCACCTTCCGCGCATCGATCGCCACCGCGCCGAACCCTGCCGCAAAGGCGAGGCTTTCCTCCCGGATATCCACCGCGAACACGCTCAGCGCCCCGAATGCCCGTGCCAGCTGAACCGCCGACACGCCCAGGCCGCCCACCCCGATGATCGCCGCGGTCTCTCCCGCGCGGAGGCCCGATTTACGCAGCGCGTGGTACGCGGTCGCCGAGGCGCACATGAGGGTCGCGCCCTGCTCGAAGGGGATCTCGTGCGGAAGGCGAAGCGCGTTGCGGGAAGGAACCGCGATGTAGTCGGCGAACCCGCCGTCGGTGTAGTGGCCGATCATCAATCCCGTCGGGCAGAATTGCTCGTTTCCCGATACGCAGGAGAGGCAGTCCCCGCAGGTGATGTTGTAATGAAGGCACACACGGTCCCCGGGCGCCAGTTCCTTCACGGAGGCGCCGGTCTTTTCGACGATCCCGGCAACCTCGTGCCCGAGCGTCATCGGCAGGGGCCGCACGGGCGAGGTGCCGGCACGGTAGTGCACGTCCGAATGGCAGATGCCAGCCGCCTTCACGCGCACCAGCACGTCCCGGTCGCCGATCTTCGGAACCGGGACCGCCTGCATTTTCAGCGGAGACCCCACTTCCACCAGCCGCACCGCTCTCACGGCGTCACTCCGCCAGCGAGCCCATGGGGTCCCACGCGGGAAGCACGATCGGGGGTTGGGCAAGTGCCGCGCGAAGGCGCGGCGGGAGCCTGCTCTTCCGCGCCGCGATTTCGAACATGTGCTGGTCGAACCACGAGTCGTTCATCACGTAGAAGCCCTTGCCCTCGCCCTTTTCTCCCCAGCTGTTTTCCACGCGCCACTTTTTCGGTTTTCCCCTCTCCTCGTCCACCCCGGTGAACAGCATCGCGTGGTTCATGGCCGTGCGCTTGAACAGCAGCCGATCCTCCTTGGAAGGGAGCTCCAGCGGGACCCCGTAGAGGTTCTCGAAGTCGAACATCCGCGCATCCCACACGGACAGATCGCGGTGCATCATCTTGCTGCAGTCGCAGCCGAACCAGACAGGCTCTTTTGCCTTGAGGGTCCGTATCGCAATGTCCTTCATTGTCGCGATGTCGACGTTCAGGTAGGTGACGATCCCGCCCTCCACGACGTTCCCGAGGTACTCCACGGTGAATGTCCTTCCGACCGGGCTGGACTTCCGCGGGTCATGCACGAGGCAGACATAGTCCTGCAGGGGCAGCGACACGTACTCTTTATAGAAGGATTTTGGCGTCATGCCCTTGCGGCGGTGGAACTTCTTCTTGTCGTCCGTCCACTGCCAGTCGAAGCGCTCGGGCGGGTTTCCCAGGTGCATGCGGAGGATCGCGTAGACATCGGCGAGGATCTTCTCCTTGGCCTTGCGGATCTCCGCGGCCGGGTGCGACGCGCGGCTCAGCTCACGCAGGGCCTTTGCCCCGACACGCAGCCGGCCCACGAGCGCCGAGTTCATGCTCCCGCTCGCGGAGGAGCTGAGGCTCTCCGGCATGGCCGCCTTCGGCACCAGCCCGTATTTCAGCGCGATGTACGAACATGTTCCACTGGCCGCCGTCGTTCACGCAGTTGCCGATGATCGTGGCGACCGTGCGGTCGTCGAGATCCCGGTCGGCCGTCTCGCGCATCGCCTCGAGGAA
>JBKQPS010000154.1:0-2977 GCA_052144915.1 Spirochaetia bacterium
GGCGAAGGCCCTCGCTGCCGGCAATCTGATACGCCATGATGCTCCACGGATGGCGTAGCCATCTCAAAACACCGTTCGGCCCCGGGACCTCCATCCCCTTCTCGACATCGATCTTGTCGAAAGGAAGGACCGCTACCTTCGTCTTCGGTGGCGTTATGCCGATGTGCTGGCGGAACTCGTGAACGGCGGGGAGATCGGGCAGCGAGGCGGGGTCGCGGACCAGATGATATAGAGTGATCTCCGTGTGGGTCTTGCCGCCGCCGTATGTCAGCTCAAGCTGGCGGACCGCCTTGTCGCTCTTGCCCGCCAAGCGGTGAACCACATCCTTCGCCAGCTCGCGGAGGTTGTACGTCGGATAGGTGAGCGAGAAGAATTCGTAGGGTGTGCGATAAACCGACGAACCACGGTCCATCACCACGTCGTACAAATCGGCGGCGAACTGCGTCATCGAGAGTTCGCCCGTAAGCAGGTCCGGGCGGAGCCGGACGACCTGGTGCCATGGTTTCCATGGGAGTTTGCTCATTCTGAATCCCCAATCCAATCTCGGATCCGGTCTTCCAATCGTTTGATGTCCTCTTTGCATCGTCTTCGAATCCGGTCATAGCGCGAAGCTGCCTCGCGTGCGAGTTTATCCCGGCCCTCGCTGGGGAGGTCGAGCACTCCGCGACTCTCCGCGAACGGAAGGTAGTAGGTCTCCTTGGGGTGAACCTCATCGCGGATCGCTCTCCACGCCCACTTGCGGGGCAGAACATGGCCTGCGAGCAGCCAGACCTCGACTTCCTGCCAAGCGTTCTCCGCCAGGAATGTTCGGTCTCTTCCCACGGCGGCCTTGGCCTGCTTTTCGAGAGAGTCGAGAACGCCCTGGCGGTTGGCGTCGCCGTCGCGATCGACACAAAGCAGGTACAAGTGATAGATCCGCGCGTTGCGACTGAGCGCCTGCTGGATGAACTGCCACTTTAGGGCCTGGCTCGTCCCGTGGAACCGAGAATCATCGCAGACATCGACACGGGCTTGCGGCTTGCCGGCCACCCTCATCATCGCCTTGATGATGGGCCTGAGAACATATCCGTCCTTCACAGGATCCTCGGGGAGAATCAAAACGTTCAAGCTCACGGCGTTGTTCCTGACGTTCCATCCGGCTCAAAGCGCCGGCTGATTCCCATTCATTGATTGCGGGCTGACGTTCTCGGTCAGATTCATCACGTTTTCGAACCAGCTCGACGCGTGCAGCACCCATACGGGCTGCTCCTCGATGACCCGGCGGGCATCGGGGATCTCCAGGATCGGCTTGATCTTGGCGTCGGGATGATCGGGAAGCCGATAGACCAGCGAGCAGTTCTTCAGGGAGTCCTCGGACAGCATTTGCAGGAGCTGTGGCGAATGGCTGGTGGCCACGATCTGAATTCCGAGCCGTTTGGTTTGATGCTCGATGAGATCGACCAGGAGACCGAGCCGCGTCGGGTGAATGCCGTTCTCGATCTCCTCGATGAAGTACAACGAGGCAGGGCCGGGACCGAACAGCGCCGCAAGGATTGCCAGGAACCGGAGTGTTCCGTCCGATGCACTCAAGGCCGAGACGCTCCGCCCGTCCTTCTCCACCAGCCTCAGCAAGATGCGACCCGCAGCGTCGTCATCAAAACGCAGGTCATCCACATCCATGGGGGTGAGCTTGCGGACCCACTCCAAGAGGACCTGCTTCTTGGAGGCATCCGCGCACGTAGCAAAGAGCACAGAAGAGAGGTTTTCGCCGTGATCGCCGAGTACCGTCTGTCCAGGCTGAGATGGAATCCGCATCTGGGTGGGCGACAGATCGAGAAATCGGAAGCCCCTCAGCTCATGAAGAATAAAGCGAGAGAGCGTTCTCGACTCCAGGCCGTTACTTTCAATATCGCCAGCGACCTGGAACAGGATTGGGATCATGGCGGAGTAGGTTCTAGGAGCCTTTCCCCGGCTCCCTCTTTCCGGGGAGATCGAGACATTCACTTTTTCCTTGCTGCGGGGTAAATGGGCGTTCGTCCGAAATCCGGTCGGACCCTTGGCTTTGATGCTCTTGCCAAAAAGAAGAGGGTAGTTGAGTGATTCATCAACGACGCGGGGGACTTTGGCAGCCGATATGGCCGCGGACACCCCGATCCGGTACTCGACTGGTGGAAGCTCTTGGTTTTCCGGAGAGAGCCGAAAGTTCACGCTGATTTCGAAGGAATCTGACCCGAAGTAGGCGACTTCACGCACGCCGCCTCGAGTCCCGTTCCAGACCCGCTCGCCGCCGACATAATTCTCCCCGAAGATCTCCGCCAGCGAGTAGCCCCTTCCAATTCCATGCAGGAAGAGGAACGCATCGCGCAGATTGCTCTTTCCGGCGGCGTTCGCGCCGATGAGGATCGACAGCGGGCCCAGTTTGAGAGTCGCATCCTGGAAGTTCTTGAATCGTTTGAGGTGAATGGACTCGATCACGATGCGCAGCTCCCGAGGGGTCAATGGCCGCTTCACTCGTTCCCGGTTTCATTCTGATCATCCTCGCCAAAGCCGGGAAGGGTGACCGACCGAGCCGGCGCCACGCCGCGTGCCTGGAGGTGGTTGCTCAGGTTTTCGAGGATGACCGTCTCGTCCCGCTGCTCGTCCCGCCGGGAGAGTTCGATCAGGGCTTGCAGGAGGTAGAGAAAGAGGGCGTGCTTCCGCAGCCCACGGGAATCCAGGTAGTCGTCCACCTTGGCGACATCGCCCGTTTTCCAGAGGTGCATCAAACGGTGGACCTGGTCGATGAGCGGGGCGGGACGTCCCTCGGCGTCATAGCCCATCGTCTTCCGCTTCCGCTGATGCCACGGACGCAGCTTGACGATGCTCCCCGTCCCCTCCTCGGGTTCGGGGTCGGCATCGGTCTCTTCTTCGCCATCGTCCACCTCGCCGTCATCGTCCGCTGATGACAGACCACCGGTTCGCAGGAGTATGTCGAAGCGGTCGGCGAGATCACGATCCG
>JBKQPS010000155.1:0-6143 GCA_052144915.1 Spirochaetia bacterium
GCTGATGATCGCGAGCCAGGGCTCGGTCGTGTTCCTCATCGTCCTGTACGCAATCAACGTGTTCATCACCTTCTGTCTTTCCCAGGCGGGCATGGTCCGCCACTGGTGGAAGGAGAGAAAGACGGTCCGTGCCTGGAAGCGGAAGATCCTCATCAACGGTTTCGGCCTGGTCCTCACGGGATTCATCCTCGTTTCCCAGGTCGTGTTGAAGTTCCGTGAAGGCGGCTGGATCACGCTGCTGGTCACCGGGTCTCTGGTTCTCGTCGCGATCATCATCAAGAGGTTCTACTTCCGGACCGGCCGGCGGCTCGCCCGGCTGGATCACCTGATGACCGCGGTGGCAAGCGCGGAAACCGACTCCCCGCCGGCCCCCACGGCGGCCGACCCCCGGCGCCGGAGGCTGCGCTTCGATCCCCGGGCGAAGACCGCCGTGATCCTGGTCTCGGGCTTCAACGGCACGGGCCTGCACACCCTGTTCAGCGTGCGGAAGGTCTTCGGCGATGTGTTTCGGAACTGGCTCTTCATCCAGGCGGGCATCGTGGATGCGGACCGGTTCAAGGGAGCGGAAGGCATCGACCAGCTCCGCAAGCACGTGGACGAGGGCCTGGAACGCTACGTGCGGTTCCTGAAAGCGGAGAACATGTACGCCCAGGGCTACTCGGCGATCGGAACCGACGTGTCGGACGAAATATGCGGCCTTGCCCAGTCGCTCTACGAGAAACATCCCTCGGCGGTCTTCTTCGGGGGCCAGATCGTGTTCGTGGAGGACAGCTTTCTCACCCGGCTGCTGTTCAACCACACTACCTTCGCGGTGCAGCGGCGCCTTCACCAGCAGGGCATTCCCTTTCTCGTCATGCCCGTCCGGGTCCAGTAGCCGCACTCCCCCGTCGTCATTACATTGGAAGAGAAGGCGCGGATGCGTCTTCACGGACCGCCCCGGTTGGGGGGTCCGAAGGCTCGCCCGCACGGGGAGCCGCAGAGCCGCCAAGGAGGCACGATCATGACGAACAGGGTGTTCACGTTCGACCTGGGCCGCATCATGGACGAGGCGTTCAAGTTCGCTGAGAGCTTCGGCGAGGCTTTCGACAACGACGCGCGTGATGCGGTGGAAAAGATGCGTACGGCCGCCGAGCACCTCGGAAAGGGGCCGTTCGGAAATCCCGACTACTACCCCGCCTACATGTACCCCCCGTCCACGATCTACCTGACCCGCGACAAGAAGCTCGTCGTGGAGCTGGCCCTCGCGGGTTTCGAAGAGAAGGACATCACCGTCCAGTTCCGCGGCGATCACCTCCTGTTCTCCGCCAAGGCGCCGGCGCCGGTGGAGATCGACGAGGGGGTGCAATATTTCAAGCACCGCCTGAAGCTGAAGGACATCGAGGAGCAGCGCTACTACGTTCCCGCGGAGAAGTTCGACCAGGCAGGCACGGAGGCGCGGTTCCACAACGGGCTCCTGCGCCTCGTGGTGCCTCCGCGCGCACAGCCCGAGACGGGTGAAGAGATCAGGATCAGCATCCGCACCGGCCCGGGAGCGGACAAAGCGTAGCTTCCTGCCCGCGCGCATGTCCGCGGGAGATCGATGCCGCTTTACACGATGCCCCTTGCCGGGTTAAATTCGCCCCGGCATTGGGAGGGGAGTCTGAGGTTCCCGCGCGGGCCTGGCCGCATCGCCACGCTCATTCTCATCACCGCTATTTCTGCAGCTCCGCTCGTTGCCGGCCCCCCGGAGACGGTGACGCGCTCCGAGCGCGAACCCCTTTCCCTCTCGGCGCGCTCGGCGATCCTCATCGACCAGGGCTCGGGGCGCGTCCTCTACCAGAGCAGTGCGGACCTGCCCATGGTGCCGGCCTCTCTTGCCAAGCTCATGACGCTGCACATCGTCTACCAGAAGCTCGCGGACCGCACCATCAGCCGGACCGACGTCGTCACTCTCTCCTCCAACGCGTGGGCGGACCACCAGGCGCCGGGCTCGACTCTCATGAACCTGGGCCCCGGACAGATCGTGACCGTGGAGGAGCTGATGAAAGGCGCGGCGATTGCCTCCGGCAATGACGCCGCCACCGCGCTCGCGGAGTACGTGGCGGGAAGCACGGACGCGTTCGTCCGCATGATGAACGACGAAGCGCGGTTCATGGGGTACGAGACCATGCATTTCACCGATCCGGCGGGCGTTGACTCGGACAACCGGGTGACCGCCCGCGAGCTCGCCGATTTCTGCCGCCGCTATATCGACCTGCATCCCGGGGCCCTGGGGGAGCTGCACTCCCTGCGCGAGTTCGACTATCCCCTTCCGCAGAACATGCCCGGCGTGCAGGGTGCGCGGCTGGAGACGAAGAAGCAGTACAATGGAAACTGGCTGGTGTGGGACGGGATCGGCGTCGACGGGTTGAAAACCGGACACCTGGACGATGATAACTTCACGGCCGCCATCACCGCGCGCCGCGGCAATATGCGGCTCATCGCCGTGCTCCTGGGCGTGCCGGGCAGGTCGCTCACCGATGGGGCGCGCAACAGGGCCAATGACAGCATGACGCTCCTCACGTGGGGTTTTCGCAACTTCACCGCCGTGGACCTCGACGCGCCGGCGCTCCCCGCGGCGCGGGTCTGGAAGGGAGAGGCGCGTGACGTGCCGATAGAACCCGCCGGACCGGTGCGGCTCATGGCGCGCCCCGAGGAGCTCCAGAAGCTGACCTACATGGTGCTCGCCCGCACGCCCCTCGTCGCCCCGGTCTACAAGGGGCAGCAGGTGGGAGAGCTCGTGTATTCCGCCGGCACGGAAGAGGTCGGAAGGATTGCCCTGCTCGCCGCGGCGGACGTGGACAGGTCGGGAGTTCTCCGCCGGGTCTGGGACGGACTTGTCCTGGGCCTCTCGGCGCTGCTGGAAGACACCTCCGCGGTCGCGCACACCGCGCTGGACACCCTGCAGTCCACGACCAGGGTCTCGGCGGGGAACCCGGAAGCGGTCGAAAAGCGGACGCCATAGCCCGCACGGGAGGCGGGCCGCTTTGCTGGGGGGCCGCACTGCCGTTGCCTGCCGCGAGCGGCGCTGATAGCATCAGGACATCTTCGAAAGGAGAAACGTGTATGGCGGAAACGGCATCGGGGTACCCGGTTACGCTCACCGTGGACTACCCGGACAGGGATCTCAATCGGCTGACGACTTTTTTCCGCGCCATCCTGTTCATCCCGGCGGGTGTCATCCTGGCGCTGGTGACCGCGCCGGTCTGGAGCTGGGGCGCGGGGGGGAGCGAGAACGGAGCGCCGCACCTCTGGCGGGTGTTCTTCGCATCCGGGACTTTTCTCTTCCTTCCGACGCTCCTCATGATCCTTTTCCGGCGGAAGTACCCCCGGTGGTGGTTCGACTGGAACCTGAATGTCACCCGGTTCTCCGCCCGGGTCTGCGCGTACGGGGCGCTCCTGACCGACGAATACCCGTCGACGGAAAGGGAACAGTGCGTGCACATCGGAATCCCCTTCCCTGATGCGAAGAAGGATCTTCTTCCGGGCATGCCCCTGGTGAAATGGTTCCTCGCCATTCCCCACTGGTTCCTGCTCTTCTTCCTGGGGATCGCCGCGGGGTTCTGCATCTTCATCTCGTGGTTTGCAATCCTCTTCACGGGAAGGTTCCCCCGAACGCTGTTCGATTTCGTCGTCGGCGTCGGCCGCTGGGGCCTGCGAGCGGGCGCATACGCGTTCCTGCTCGTCACGGACGAATATCCGCCCTTCTCGCTGGACTGAGAGGAGAAAACCGCGCGCCGCGGCGTCACGGCGCCGTGTAGTGGATTACCACGGCGCTGCCCGGCGTGGCGCTTCCGCCCCGCGGCTCGAGGGTGACTTCCACTTCCGCGGGAAGCGCTGTGAATGCGGCGCCTTCCGCGACCACGAGCCCGTTCCCCGACGAATCGATCACGGCGATGCCCATGGACGTCCACGAGCCCTCGCGCTTTGCCCAGGCCTGGTAGCTCCTGCCCCGGGTGCCGGGGCGAAGTTGTGGAGTGCCAGGACCGCCAGCGGGGTGCCCGGCCTTCCCCGGTAGGAGCCGTGCGTCGCCGGGAGCGTCTGGGGCGCCTGTGGGCTTTTCTGTCCTTGTCACGCGAAATCCTCTCACCAGGAACTGGTACACCGGCAGAGGCACGTTGGATGTATCGCGGGAGAAAGAATGCAGAAGTTCGGCCCGCCGTGGTGGAGCGGCTGGCACTGACGAGCACGGACGCCGCGCACCGCGCGGCGTGCGCTAGACCCGCTCGGCGGCGCCCTCCGGGACCTCGGAACCCTCCGCGCTCACACCGCATCCGCCGCCGCAGTTGCATTCCTTGTGCGGGGCGGGGTTCGGGTTCTCTATCGCGAAGCCGCTGTTCTCCGGCTCGTCGATCCAGTTCACCGTCGAGCCATCCATGTAGGACAGGCTCTGCGGATCCACGACGACGCGGATTCCATTGGATTCGAATATCTGGTCGCCCTCTTCGGGCTCCTTCTCGTCGATGCCCATTCCGTAGCGGTATCCCGAGCATCCCAGTCCTGCCACCCATACGCGGAGGGTGGCGCCGGCCTTGCCCTGCTCCGCAATAAGGCCACTGAGCTGCCCGGCAGCCGTGCTTGAGATCGAAATTGCCATACTGGAGATATAGGAAGAATTCGGCGTGAAGTCAAGGGCGGGCGATGCGCACAGCGACGGCGCGGGCGGTCGATGGCGCGTCCGGGCGAGGCGTGCGGCCCACGCGCAGCGGCAGCGCTTTCCGCCTCTGCGTCGTTCTGCTACACTGCGCCCCATGAACTCAGTCGATGGGGCGCTCAGCTTCGTCCGCCGGGTCGTCCGCGGCATGGACGGCTACGTGCCAGGGCTGCAGCCGAAGCCCGGTGAGAAGCTCGTGAAGCTGAACACGAACGAAAACCCGTATCCTCCGTCCCCGCGAGTTCTCGATGCGCTCCGTGCGACAGCGGAAAGCCACGTCCGCCTCTATCCGAGCCCTGAGGCAACGCCGCTCCGCGAATGCGCGGCGGCCATGTACGGCCTGAAGCCGTCCCAGGTGATCTGCGGAAACGGCTCCGATGAAATCCTGGCCATGCTCATGAGGACCTTCGTCGGAGAGGGCGAGACGGTCGCGTACTTCCAGCCCTCGTATTCGCTGTATCCAGTTCTCGCCGAGATCGGCCGGGCCCGCACCACGAGTGTGCCGCTGCCCCGGGTGGCGCACGCGCCGGAAATGGCTGAAATCCCGATCCCATCGCCAAGGGCAAAGATGTTCTTTCTCACGACACCCAATTCCCCCTACGGAGTCTCATTCCCGACCTCCTGGGTGGAGCGGCTCCTGGGCAAATTCCCGGGCATCGTGGTCGCGGACGAGGCCTACGTGGATTTCGCCGCGGAATCCAGCCTGCCGCTCCTCGCTTCGCACCCGCGGCTGATCATCGCCCGCACGCTTTCCAAGGCATACGCCCTGGCCGGCATGCGGGCGGGGCTCGCCTTTGCGCACGAAGAGCTGATACGGGAAATGATGAAGGTGAAGGACAGCTACAACGTGAGCCGGCTCGCGCAGGTCGCCGCGTGCGCCGCGCTGGAGGATCAGGGGCATTTCCGTGACACGCGGGACAGGATCATCGCCACCCGGGAGAGATTCTCAAAGACGCTTTCTGCGCGAGGCCTCACCGTGCTACCGTCCCAGGCAAACTTCATATTCGCCGTGCCGCCGCGCGGCCTGGCCGCGGGAAGCGTGTACGAGGGACTGCTCTCCCGCGGATTCCTGGTACGGCATTGGAGAACGGGCGTCGTTTCCAACGGCCTGAGAATCAGCATCGGCACCGACGAGGAAATGGACGCGCTCACCCGCGCCGTGGAGGAGGTGATCCGTGGCAATCAGTAGGAAGATCGCGTCCAGCATGGAGAACGCGTCCTGGATACGGAGGATGTTCGAGACGGGGAACGTGCTGCGCGCACAGCACGGCGCGGACGCGGTGTGCGACCTGAGCCTCGGCAACCCGGACGTCGAGCCACCGGCGGCATTTCAGAAGGCGCTGGAAGAGGTCGTGGCCGCCCGCGTGCCGAAAAAGCACGGCTACATGCCCAACGCCGGCTACCCCGACGTGCGCGCACGGGTCGCCGTGCAGGCGGCCGAAGAGCAGGGAGTTTCTCTCGGCGCGGAGCA
>JBKQPS010000156.1:0-19465 GCA_052144915.1 Spirochaetia bacterium
GCCTTCGGCGTCTTTCTTGACGAGGTGCTGGATCTTCAGGTGCGCGTTCTGGAGTCTCCGGCAGAGCTTGTCGATGATCGTCAGGGCGATCCGCGTGTTTCGGGCGATCATGTTCTGCAGGCCCTCCCGGTCGAACACGAGCAGCTCCACGTCGTCGATCGCGGTCACCGTCGCTGTCCGCTGGATGCGGTTGACGATGGCCATCTCTCCGAAGAAGTCGCCTTTCTCCAGCACGGAGATCACGTGCGTCTTTCCCGCGAACTGTTTACTCACCCTGACCTTGCCGGCCTGGATGATGTACATCTCCTCGCCTTCCTCTCCTTCGCGGCAGATCGCGGCACCGGGGGCGTACTTGCGGCTGAATCGCTGGAGAAGCTCGTCGGGCATTGCAGCCAGACTCTACCCAAATCCGCTCCCGGGGTAAAGCGCAGGGCCTTCGGCCAGGGCATGCTGCACGCAAGCGGCCGGAGCCCACCCCCCGTATTCCGGTTCGGAGGCTCTCATGCGCCGAACCACGCATCTCCTGCTTCCGGGATTGTCGATGCTGGCCGTTCTCCTGGCAGCATCCTGCGGTCCCCTGGCGGATTCCCGGCCGCCGGCCGCCGATCTTCTGCCCCCGCAGGTGCAGTCCGTCCAGGCCACTGGCCCGGGGGAGATCTCCATTTCCTTCGATGAGGAGGCGGGGCTCCGCGCGGAGAAGACCCGCATCACTCCTCCGCTGGCGGTCATCGACGTGACCGGCCATTCGAAGAACGTCGTTCTTCGCGGAGAGCGGCAGTCGCCCGGCCGCGTGTATTCACTGGAAGCCGAGGCGGAGGATGCCCGGGGGAACACCGCCTCGTTCGTCGCGCAGTTCTACGGCTACAACGCGCGGGTGCCCCGGCTGCTGATCAACGAGCTCACGCCGCGGGGCTCGGGGAACCACCCGGATCTCGTGGAGCTCAAAGTCATGACGGGGGGAAACATGGGCGGGGTCGTCCTGTACCTGGGCACGCCGGGCAGCCATGATGCCCGCATGGTTTTCCCGCCGTTCGAGGTGATGGCCGGGTGCTTCGTGCTCGTTCACCTCAAGCCGACGGGAGACCCCGCGGAAGTAGATGAAACGAATGACCCGGCTTCGTCCGGGGGCTTTGACGCATCGAACACTGCGTACGATTTCTGGCTCCGCGACGGCCCGGGGCTTGGCGGAAACAACGGAGTGCTGACGCTCTGCGATCGGCCGGGCGGCGCCTGCATGGACGGTGTGCTGTACAGCAACCGCACCAGCCAGTCCGACGAGCAGTATGGCGGCTTCGGATCGGAGCAGATGCGCGCCCGCGCGGAAGAGCTGGTGCAATGCGGGGCGTGGAAAGCCGCGGGAGCGCGCGTGACGCCCGAGGACTCGTTCAGCCCGGAAGGCTCGACCGGAACGCGCTCCATCTGCCGAACATCCGCATCCGTTGACACCGACAGCGCGGAAGACTGGCACGTCGTGCCCACGCGCAAAGCGACATTCGGATCCGAGAACTCGGACGAGGTCTACGTGCCGTAGCCCGCCGGCGTCCCTAGATCACTTCCTTGATCATCTTTTCCAGGGCCGGCCGCGGTACGGCGCCGATCTGCTGCTTCACCACCTGGCCCTTGCTGAACACCAGGATCGTCGGGATGCTCACGATGTTGAACTGCTGGGCGAGCTCTCCCTCCGCATCCACGTCGATTTTTGCGATCTTGATCTTGTCCTTGTACACCTGGGCGAGTTCCCTCAGGACGGGCGCGATCATCTTGCACGGGCCGCACCATTCCGCCCAGAAATCGGCTACCACCGGAACCGCCGATTTCATCACCTCGGCGTCAAAGTTGCTTCGCGTGACCGTCACCTCGTCTGCCATTTCCACTCCCCCCGTATCCGTCTGGAGTACTTAATATATACCCGCGGCATCGCCTGAGCAATGCCCGCGCGGGACGAGCGGGATCGCATCACCCCTCGGGCCGGTTCCCGCGGCGCTTTCGCTGGAGATCCTTCATCCGGAAGTCGCCGATGATGCTCCAGACGTGGGCGAGGGAGTCCTCCACGACCAGCTTCCTGTCGGCAGGCATTTCCGTGTAGACCCTTTTTACCCTCTCCAGTACCGCGAAAAGGTCGTGCAGGAAGAAGGCTGCCTCCAGGACGTACTCCTTCTCCTCGCGGTCGATCGCCGGGTAGTTGCGGGGAAACTTGCGCAGCTCCACCACGAGCCTGCCCAGGTGTTGCGGGGTTTCCTGGCCCTCGGGGGAGGCGAGGTAGCGCAGCTGGGAATCCAGGGAGAGCATTTCCGATGAGCTCATCGCGTACATGGTGTCCTGGAGCGCCCGCCCGAGCTCCTGCCAGCGCTTTCCGGCCAGCTCGGTGAGCGCGCCGGCGAGGCGCCGCACCTCTTCGCCGGCGTCTGCGTGAAAGGCGACGTCGCGGTACTTCGCGATCCGCGCGCTGTTCTCCTCCAGCACCTTGTCCGCGAAGCTCGGCGCCTTCTCTGCCGCGCGCACCGGGCCCAGCTGGATGCGCTGCTCTTCCCGCGAGGTCAGCTCCTGGATCGCGCTGATTTCCGCGAGGAGAAACGAGGAGACGTCGACCTTGTCCCGCAGCGCCCCGATATAGCGGGCCTCGAACGCCGCGCGCAGGGTCTTGGGTTTGAAGTACTTGTTGATGTACTCGTCGTACTTCCTGCGGATCTTCTGCACGGTGGAGGTGATTTCGCCCGGGGTGAGCTTCCTGGGTGTCACGACGCCCTCTTCATGCCGAAACATGCTCCCTTGCTCAACAAATCGGCGTTTCCCTCCCTCTCCATGATTCCGCCGGGTCCGCGCCGCTCACGCCGCGGGCGGGTACCCCGTGCCGGACGGCCTGCCTCTCACCCCTCGCACGAACGCGCCGATGCTGATCCCCGCCGCGGCCATGATGCCGGCGGTCGTGAGGAACACTGGGCCGTACCCGCCGGCCAGCGCGATCGACGCGCCGATCACCGGCCCGAGTGCGTTGCTGCCGGAGGCGATCGCGCTGGAGATCCCGTAGATGCTGCCCTGTTTCCCCGCCGTGATTCTCTGCGCGATGAGCGCGTTCGCTGAAGGCAGGTTGCCGCCGACGAAGAAACAGCTCGCCACTCGCAGCAGCAGGAGCTGGAAGGGGGTCTGCACAAAGGCCTGGGGAACGATGAACAGCGCGGCGCCCGTCATGCAGACGATCAGCACCCGGCGGTATCCGAGGCGGTGGCTGAACCGCCCGACGATGATTGCCGCGAGCGCGCTTGCCACGGCGCCCAGGCCGATGACGACTCCCGTCGTGGAGGCGACGTGTGCCGCATCGACGCGCAGCTGCTGGATGTACAGCGGAAGGAAAGGGCTCACCACGGATCCGGCGATCTGATCGGCCGCGATCACCGCCATCAGGGACCAGAGCGCCCGTGATCGGGCCAGGGGCCGGAAATCCGGCAGCATGCTCGCCCGGATCGATTTCCGCCGCGCGGGCGGGCTGAAGTTGTCTTTCGCGAACCGCGCGATGACGATCCCCGCGCCGAGAAGCAGGATCGATGTGGCGAAGAAGTTGGCCCTCCGTCCCAGCAGGTCTGCAATAAGCCCGCCGAAGAGCGGACCCAGCGACGCGCCCAGGAAGATCGCCATCTGCAGGAGGCCCAGGCCGTATCCCACCTCCTCGGGGGGCGAAATGGAGGCGACCATGATCGTCGCCGCGGCGATCGTGCCGGTAATGCATCCCTGGATCGTCTTCAGCACGATCAGCTGCCAGGGTGCGCCCACCACGCCCATGAGCAGCATCACGACAGTCCCGCCGAACATCGCCCGAAGGAGCATCGGCTTGCGGCCGTAATTGTCGGCGATGCTCCCCCAGATCGGAGAGAAGAAGACGAGGCTGATGGACGGCAGCGCCTGCACGAGGCCCGCGAGCAGTTTCAGCTTCGCGGGATTCGTGACACCGAGATCCTGGAGAAAGAACGGAATGATCGGCGTGGAGGTGTTGAATCCGGCGACAGCCAGGAGCTCACCGACGCCAATGGCGTAGAGGGTCCTTCTCCATGGTCGAGTGGACGAGAGGGAGGGAGTCAGGGTACGTTCCTCATTGCGTGCGTGGTCACTATACCCGAACTGGCCCGCGCTGACAGCGCCCGCGCCGTCGGCGGGCACGCAGGCGCGCCCGTCTCCCCTTGCACCGAGGCCCTGCCGAGAGGTACCTATACACATGCCTCGGACCCGATGGATCGCCCTGCTCGGGATGTTGTCGGCTTTCGCCGTCGCCGCACCCGCGCAGGCATCCCCTGCTCTTCATGCGAATGCTCCCGCCGGTCAGGACGGGCCGCCCCCGCTGACGGCCCGCTCCGCCATTCTCGTCGAAGCTCTCACGGGTGCGGTCCTGTACGAGTCCCATGCCGACGAGCGCATCCCGCCCGCCAGCCTCACCAAGCTCATGACGCTGCACCTCGCCCTCCAGGCGATCGACGAGGGGCGGCTGAACCCGTCCGAGGTCCTGGTGCCCGCGCCGGATGCGTGGGCGCGGAACATGCCGCCGCGCTCCTCCGTGATGTTCCTGGGACCAAATCAGAAGCTCACCGTGAGCCAGCTCCTGAAGGGCCTCGTGGTTGATTCGGGAAATGACGCCGCGGTCGAAGTCGCGGACGTGATCGCCGGTTCGGTCCCCGCCTTCGTCGAGATGATGAACCGGGAAGCCGCGCGCCTGGGATACCGCGCCATGCACTTCGAGGAACCGGCGGGGGTCAGTGCGGCCAACATCATCACCGCCCGGGAATACGCGCGGTTTTCCCGATGGTTCGTCTTCTCTCACCCGGATGCGCTCCGAGAGCTTTTTTCCGTGAGGGAGTTCACCTATCCACTTGCCGAGAACCTGACGGGAGGCAATCGCGAGAAACCGGTGACCCAGTCCAACCGCAACGTGCTCCTGGGAAAGTACGAGGGCGCCGACGGCCTGAAAACCGGCTACATCGACGAGTCCGGGTACAACATTGCCGTGACCGCCGAAAGGGCCGGGATGCGGTTGATATCCGTGATCCTCGGCGTGCCGGACGTCGGCGCCGTCAGTGGGGCAGCGTTGCGCGCCGCGGAGAGTGCGGCGCTTCTCGACTGGGGTTTCGCCACGTTCACCACCGTGCACGCCGCGTACGACGAGCCTGCCCCGGTTCACGTCTGGAAGGGGAGGGAGCGCACGGTCCTTCTCCGGGCGAGCCCCGCAGCCATCGTCGTCGTGCGCAAGGACCAGGCCTCATCGGTGCGCGCGGAGGTTCTCCAGGCCGGCGACGTGGAGGCGCCGATAAGAGCGGGCGAGGTGCTGGGCGCCGTGGTCGTCTCCGTCGGCGGGAGAGAGCTTGCGCGTTTTCCCCTCCGCGCGCAGGGCGAGGTGGCTCGAGGAGGCCTCTTGCGCAGGGCGCTGGATTCGGTTGTCCTCTTCCTGCGCGGGATACGTCTGGAGAAGGCCCCGGCCGGCGTTTGACGGATACCGCCCCGGCTTCGTAGCTTCATAGTGCAATGCGAACGGCCGGGCACTGTGGCCGGCCGGAACGGAGGGACGAATGGCAGTCAGAACTTCTACCGCGGAATGGAAGGGCACCCTCAAGGAAGGCGCGGGCACGATGAAGCTGGGCAGCGGCGCCTGGGAAGGCCCCTTCACCTTCTCTTCCCGGTTCGAATCCGGCAAGGGCACGAATCCCGAAGAGCTCATCGGGGCCGCGCAGGCCGGATGTTTTTCCATGTTTCTCTCCGCGCTCCTCACCGAGGCGGGTTTCACCCCGAAAAGCATCCGCACGACCGCCGTGGTGCACCTCGATGAAGGCCCGACGGTCACCCTCATCGAGCTGAGCACCGACGCCGTGGTTCCCGGCATCGACGAGCCGGCCTTTCTCACGCACGCGGAAAAGGCGAAGAAGGACTGCCCGATATCCAAGGCCCTCGCCGGACCGAAGCTCACCTTGAAAGCGAAGCTCTCGGCGTAGTCCCGCCTTGAGAAAGCGAGCAATCTGCGCGGGAGCAGTCGCTCTCTTCTGCGCTGCGGCGTCGGCAGGCGCGCAGGCCGTGGACTTTTTTGACCTGGTGAAGACCGGCACGCCGCAGGCCGTGGAGGCTGCCATCAGCAGGGGCGCCGACGTGAATGCTCAGGACAGCGACGACTGGACCCCGCTGATGGATGCGGCGGACTACAACGCGAACCCCGAGGTGATCAGGACGCTTCTGAAAGCCGGCGCGGACGTAAACGCCTGGGACACGCTGGCGATGACGGCCCTGAATTGGGCTGCCATGCACAACCAGAATCCCGAGGTGATCGGTGCGCTCCTGAAAGCCGGCGCGGACCCGGAGGCCCGCGACGTCGGCGGCGATACTCCGCTGATGGATGCCGCGTGGTACAACCCAAATCCTGAAATTGTCTCCACTCTCCTGAACGGCGGCGCCGACCCCAAGTCTCAAGACAACTGGGGCGAGACTGCGCTGATGCTTGCTGCAAGATACGGCAAGAATTCCACCAGCGTCACGATGCTCCTGAAAGCAGGCGCGGACGCGAAGGCGAAAGACAAGTTGGGAAAGACCGCGTTCGATTACGCGCAGGCCAACCTGAGGCTCAAGGGTTCTCGTGCTTACCGGCAGCTCCAGGAAGCGGTGCGGTGAATACGACGATGCCCTTCATTTCAACGAGAACGAGCCAGCCTCGTCAAAGGCGAGTGGCAGCGGCTCCTTCCTGATCTCATCCGGCAGCTTGATCAAGGCGTTTCCCTTGATCCCGAAGCTCCCTTCGCGCGCAGCGAACAGGCTCCGCACGTTGCGAGAAAGTTTCGCGGAGCTGAAGACGTTCCTGACAGTGACGAGATCCCGGCCGGGCTCCCTCACAATCTCCGTGCTTTCCCCCGCAACGAGACTCTCCCCGTTCACGGTGAGCTCATAGCCCAGCTTGTCGAAGGAAAGGGGGGCCTTGGCCTCGTTTCCTATCTCAAGGGTGAAGCTGACGGCAAGCGGGACGTCCAGGTCAGCCGGGTCGAATCCCGGCGTCGAGGGGTCCTTTCCCGCGAGGATGTCGCTCAGCGCATTGTGTGCACTGTCGACATCCCCCCCCTTTCGCGAACGGCCGATCGCTTCCGCAACCTGTTCCCGGGAGGGCGGCAGGACCCTGAAGTCGAGGAGAGCCACGCGCGGCTTTATTGCCGGGATCTTGGTTGTCAGGCTGAACGTAAAGGTCACGGAATCCTGCAGGCCAGGAATTTTCGGAAGTGGAATTTCCAGGGTGCCGTTGATCACCGTCGTGAGCCAATCCCGCGAGGTGTAGTCCGTGACAAGCTTCATGATGCCCTCGTAGGCCAGGGTGACAGTGAACTCATTCACCTTCTCGCCGTTTGCAGGAACGGTAAAACCTCCCTGGCTGGAAGCAGTGAAGACTCGGACACCCTCCACGGTGAAGGCGAGCGTCATGCCTTTGAATGAAAGCGGCACGGGATAGGGATTCTTCACCGCAAGGTCGAAGAGGAATGTCACATCGCGAAGGCTGATGGCTTGAACCTGGAAGCTCCTCATCTCGGCGGTGGGTTTTGGCAGGGCGGCAGGCTTGGGGAAATCAAATGCCCAGAGATGCGCCGAAAAGACAAGGAGAGACAGGACCACGGCGATCTTCTTCATGGGGGTGCTGCCTCCGTCTCCCGCGCGGCGGGCCGCTATCTCTCGAGACGGCATTCGCGTAGTCGTTTCCCTGCTCACGCCTTGAGGATGCCCCGGGCTTTGTGTCCGTTCCATGAATACAGGATAAACTCTGGATAAATGTGTGTTATATGGCGGTTTTCGGGATGTGCATGCGCGTGATTGGTGAAGGCATCTCTTCCGGGTGGTTCATGCGGTTCTTCAGGAGCCCTGAAGGGCGTCCACGGGGACGCCCTTCCGTTCGATCTGGAGATTTCGCACGGGCTCAGAAGCTCACCGCCGCCTTCGCTCCTTCCTGTTCTTCCTCCGCGCCTTCCTCCGTCTTCTCCTCCCCGCCCGCAGCCGTGGGGTCCCCGTCCACCTTTTTCTGCGGCTTGAACTCCACGTGCTCCGCGACGATTTCCACACGCGAGTGCGGCTTGCCGTCCGCGTCCGTCCAGCGATCCTGCTTCAGCCTCCCCACGACCCGGACGCCCCGGCCTTTCTTCAGGTATTCCCCGCACACTTCCGCCAGCCGCGTCCAGGCGGACACGTCGAAGAAGGAGACCTCCTTCTGCAGCTGGTCGTCCTGCTTGAACGCGCGGTTGCATGCCACGGTGAACTTGCATACCGCCGTGCCCTTGGACGTGTAGGAAAGCTCGGGGTCCTTCACCAGGTTGCCCTCGACCAGAATGGAGTTGAGATTGTTCATTCCATCCTCCTCACAGGAATGGTACGGGCCGCACGCGCGCGGCGATTGCAGCCGGTCGCTGCTCGTGCGGACGCGGATTGGCGGACGGGGATTGGTTGCGGGCGGCATGAAAAAAGCTTAGAGTAGCGCCGAATGCCGGACCTGGAAAAGAAAATCAGCGGCGACTGGATCGAGCTGCGGGAAAAGGCAAACGATCTCTACGCGTTGCTGGATTCACTCGCCGTGCCGCAGCACCAGCTCCTGTCCGCGGCGGACGCGCTGCGGCATTCCGTCGAACAGGGCGTCATCGAGTTCAAGCGTACCCAGCTCGCACCGGTTCTCGTCGCGCTGGAGGCAGCCCGCTACAAGTCATTGGCAGGCGACGATATGGGCGCCCAGGAAAAGTCGCTGACGGTCCTCCTGCTCGTCATCCTCGTCCAGCGGCTGTTCTCCACCGAGGGCCTTCCCCTCGCGCGTCCCCGCGAGGAGAAGCGGGATTTCGGCGTCGATGCCCTGCAGGTCAGCGCGATCCTCACCGACGTGAACAACCGGTTGAAGTCGAACCCCGGCCTGCGGGCCCACCCTGCGGTGAAGAACATCCTCATGCACGTCCAACGGTACAACGGGGAGAACCAGAAGATGCGGGAGCTGCTCCCCACGATCAAGCCCGAGATGCGAACCTCGTTTCTAGGCAACTTCACCCGGACGTTCGACGAGATCATCGGAAGCATCCGGCGCCAGTACGCATCGTTGCTGCAGGAGGACGCCTCGGCGGACAAGGCCCGCAAGGAGGGGTTCTCACTCGCGCTGGTGCCGCTGAAAGAGCTTGCGCCCCTGCTGTTCGGCCAGGCAAAGGAAGTGGCGAGGTTTCGGTCGACGCTCGCGCACGCGCGGGAAGAGAAGTACAAGACGCGCGAGGCGCTCGTGCGCCTCTACGACGGGCGCCAGGTGGTGCTGAAGCTCGTGGAGGACGAGTCGCGGGCGTACAGGCGGCTCTGCCAGAGGATCCAGCAGGAGGACCTGGACTCCTGCGCGAGCGCCCTGGCGACGGGCTTCCGCGACGAAATCGCGGCTCTGCTGGAGAAGCAGGGAAGGCGCGAGCAACCGGACTGAAAAGGGCGGGCTACTCGCTCTCGATGCCGACGAGCCGCAGCCGGCCGTCGCGATACACGTGCTTGAACCGGACATTCTTTCGGCGGGAGATGAAGACGAGCTCTCCCTCGGCGAGGTAGAAATCGTCGAGCTCCCGCTCGACGTCCGCGGAGTAGTACCTCGTGAGGTACTCGAGCAGACCGTCGAGATTGATCTGCTCGAAGTGCTCCACCAGGCGGTTGAACACCTCCCTGCTTCCCCGTTTCTCGAGGAAGTACATCTTCTGAGCCATGAAGAAGATGATGTGGTCCCGTGTGTGCTCCATGGTCACTCACATGATCGACATCTGCCTCCAATAATCTCCAGCGAAAATTGCGCTCCGCCCGGAGCGACTGCGGGGGTGTTCCGCCGCCGCGCCCTTGTTTGCTATACTGGTCCCGGAGGAATGTCATGGCGAAGGGGTTCAGTCTTGAGATCGACCCATGGGCCTACCGGGCGAAGCACCAGCAGGATGGCACCTGGGTCGAGGAGTACGTCGAAAAGCCGCACCTGAGCCCCCGGGAAGAGGAGGCTCTTCCGGCCGAACGGAGAGCCGAGCTTCTCTTGAAGAGAAACAACTACGCCGACCTCCCGCTCGTGAACTACACGACGCAGTACGGAATGGGGTGTTTCGAGGGATTGAAGGCGTTTCCGCAGCCGGACGGCGCTCTGGCACTGTTCCGCCCGGACGAGAATGGCAAGCGGATGGAAGCCTCCATGAAAGGGCTGCTGATGCCCGCGTTCCCCGCGTCGATGTTCCTGACCGCGGTGCGCACACTGGTGGGCAGAAACAAGGCGATCGGATTCTCTCCCGCCTATGATCCGAAGTGGGCCTCCGAGGATTTCGTCTTCGGAAGCGCCGTGTACATCCGCCCCTTCTCCTTCGCGGAACCCGGCATCGGCGTGGGCGTTTCGCGCTCGCCCTGGGTCATCATGGTCACCACGCCCGTCGGCTCGTACTTCAAGCCCGGCAATTCCAAGGCGATCACCACCAGGCGCGTCCGGGCGAACCCCGGAGGAACGGGCTGGATCAAGGCCGACTCCAACTATGTCACCAGCGCGCTCGCAAAGAAGGAAGCCGAGCTCGCGGGGTACATGGAGGCGATCTTCCTGGACGCCCGCGAACACACCTACTTCGAAGAAGGATCCTCCTGCAACATATTCTTCGTGATGAAGGACGGCACGCTGGTGACTCCGAGCCTCGAGGACACGATCCTCCCCGGCATCACGCGCCGCAGCGTCCTCGCGCTGGCCGGGGAAAAGGGAATCGCGGTCGAGGAGCGCAGGGTGTCGGTGCAGGAGGTGTTTTCCGCGGCGCGGGAATGCTTCGTTTCCGGCACGGCTGCCGGCATCACGTCCATCGAATCCATCACCCATGACGGCCGCGAAGCGGTCTTCTGCTCCCGGTCGGTCGGCGAGGTGACGCGGGTGCTCCTGAAGGCCTTGAAAGGAATCCAGTACGGCGCCATTCCCGACACGCATGGCTGGATGTTTCCCGCGCTCTGACCCGTCGAGCCGGCGGAGGTCACGGGCGCGTCCCGGGGGCCCGCGGAGGCCGCCGCTCACCAGTCGACGGCCTGGAAGTCCTTCGGCAGCTGCGAAAAAATCTGGAGCTCGAACCTGGTGACCGGGTAGAGGATGCCGCGCATGTTCAGGGAAGGCAGGTCCCTGTCCTCGCTCCGCCTGACCGTGTCCGGGCTGCGCGCCAGGGTCCCGGCGATCTCCGCGGCGGCGGAGAGATAGACGAGGGATTCGGATTTCTTTGTCCTGTCCCCGGTCCTCTCCGCGAGATGGAACATCGTGACGCCGAGGTTGTTGTTCACCCGCACCAGGGAGTCGAGGAGCGCGCGGTCGTCCGGCCGATCCTCCGGGTGCAGGAACCCCAGCGCTGCCCGGCGCGTCTCCAGCCGGTCCAGGAGGCGCAGGAAATAGCCCTGTGCGGCAAAATAATCGCCGCGCTGGTAGAAGGTGTTGCCCAGCGCGTACAGGAGGTTTTGGGGCGGCTGGCCCGGCGGCTGGCCCACCTCGCCGGCCGGGGCCGCGGTGGCAAGCGCTTCGTTGCCCGAGGGGTAGGCCGAGGCGTCCTCCGCGCCCGCGAAGCTGTCCATCGCGTCCTTGTAGTCTTTCTGCGCGTACTGGATGTACCCGATCTTGTAGGTCAGCTCAGGATCCGTGTAGCCGTTGTCGATGGCCTTCTGGTACTGGGCCGCGGCGCTCTGCAGGTCGCCCTCGATCGTGTAGTACAGGTCGCCCAGGACCGCGTACGGCCTTCCGAACACGCGGTCCCTGCCGATGAGCTTCATTCCCTGGTTGGTCTCCACCATCCGGATCGCCGTCTGCAGCTCTTTCTCCGCGGGAATGTATTCGCCCGACCCGTAATAGTATTCGCCCAGCCGCGTGTGCGTGTCGATCTCGACGGTGAGCCTTCGCAGCGTCACGGGCGCGGTGGCTTTCGTCCGGTCCAGCGACTTCACCGTTGCATCCAGCGCCTGTTTTTCGTCCGGGATATTCTTCACGATCCGGTAGTAGCGCGCGAGGTTGTAGTGCACCTCGTACAGCCCGTTCTCGGTCTTGTCCGCCCGAAAGAGCACATCCTGCACGTAGTCCAGCCGGCGGTGATCCACGAGGTAGCCGCCGAGCTCGGCGAAGACGGACGCATCGATCTTTACGTCCGGACGGGCCGCGTAGAACGAGCGCAGCCTCTCCACCTCTGTCCCGTTGTCCGTGCGGATGAAAAAGCGCAGCATCCGGAAGAGAAGCTCGTCGCGCGCCCCGTATTTGTCCAGGAGCGTGGCATACGCGAGCCGGGCCGGCTCGAACTTCGACTTGTCCCTTTCCGCCCACAGCAGGTCGTTGTCGCCCGTGGCCAGCAGCGCATCGTAGTCGTTGAAATGCCTGTCGAGGAACCGGCTGAGCAGCGAATCGGCCTTCTCGTAATCCGCCAGCCGCGTGGACTCCATGCGGGCGTAGTCCAGGGTGCCCTTCCGGTCCCCCGGGTACGAGGCGAGAAGCTCGTCGTATTTCCTCTCCGCCAAAAGGTACTGGCGCTTTGCCTCGAACGCCTCCGCGTAGCGGTAGTACCAGACCTTCAGCGGCCACACCGAGGTCGCCCGCGTGAACCTCTCATCGGCGAGCGTGAAGCGATCATTGGCGATTTGCGCGTAGCCGGCGCGGTAATTCGCGTACGCGGAAAGAGGTCGATAGACGTAGTTGTAGCCCAGGAAACCGAACAATCCGCCCGCCAGGACGGTGATCGCCACCACGCGCAGCAAAGGGAGGAAGTTCTCGCGGAACGCATACGCGAAGGTCCGCTGCTCGGCCTCGAAGGCGATGCCGCTCCTCTTTTCGTAGCCCGCGGGAATCCGGATCCGCTTTCCCGAGATACGTCCCGCCAGCGTGGCGATTTCCTGCGCCGTTGCGCCGCGCAGGAGCAGGGTGAGCAGGGCCGCGAGATCGGCGCCCGTGGCCGTTCCCTGCCCGATGAGGTCCTGGACGGCGATTTTCAGATTCCGCGGCAGGGAATCGAGGGTGCTCTTCACCTGCGCGAACTGCTCGGGCGTGAGCTCGATCGCCTCCGGGCTTACTCCCGCGGCGAGGGCCGGTGCCGGAGGCTGCGGCGGGGCGGCGCGCTCCGCGGGCCGGGGTCGTTCCGCGGGCCGGGGCTTGCGATCGGCGCGCCGTGCTCGTTGTGCCGGCCTCTCGCGGACGGCTTCCGCGGGACGCGCCTCGGGTTCGGCGACGGCGGCGCCCGGCATGCCGAACTGCTGGGCGGATTCCGGCAGGCTGAACTCATCGAGATTGAGATCTCCGAGGCTCTCCTCGCCCAGGGACTCCATGCCCGCGTCCGGCGCCATCGACTCCTGTTCCCCGGGAGTGGGAACGGGGGCAGGCGTCTCGGCGGGGACCTGTTCCACCCCCGGCCCGCCGGCGGCCTCGAACGCTGCCGCGTCCAGGTCGAGGCCCGCGATCGGGCCTTCCTCTACGGGCGCGGCCGATTCCGTGAGGTCGGGTTCGAGGGAAGGCAGCGGCGCGTCGAATGTGGGTGACGGCTCGCCAAGGGCGGGCTCGTCGAGTGAAGGCTCGGGTTCGGGGAAGCTCAGATCCTCGAGATTGGGAAGCTCGAAGCTCTCCGCCCCTGCCGCTTCGCCGGCCTGCGGCGCCTCGAGGTCGGCAGTTCCCGGCGCCGTCTCGTCGGGCAGGGTCTCCATCGCCGACAGGTCTGCTTGAAGGCTTGGCGGCTCTCCGCCGGGGAAAGAGAACTCTTCTTCATCCGCGGTCTCTTGGGCCGGCGCCGGCCTGTCAAGCTCCTCGATGCCCTCGGGGGCGGCTTCCTCTCCGAACAGCGAGGCAAAATCTAGTCCCTGTCCGGCATCCGCCTCGGGACGCTCCGCGCCGCGCGTTTCTTCCTGGCCCGGCGCGGCCTCCTCGGGGAGACCCGAAAGGCTTTCGAAAAGGTCCTGCAGGCTCTCCGACTCGCCCGCCGCGCCGCCGCCCCCGAGTGAATCGAGCTCTGCGGCCGCACCGGGCTCCTCACCAGGGGCGGGCTCCTCACCGGGGGCCGGCACCTCCTCGATTGTTTCTGACCGCGCGGCGCGGATGGCAGGCTCGTCGCCGAGTGAGTTGAGGACCTGCGTGAACCGTTCGATATCCTCTCTGCGCGGCATGAAGCTCCTGCATCAAATGTCGGTACGTCGCCTGCGCGCCATTACTCAAGCGCCGGGGCTTTCCGGCCGAAACCTATTATAAGCAAAAGCATCCGGACGTCCATCATGAAGAGACACGCCTCGCCCACAGAGTCCCGGCCCCTCCCGCATCGCCCCGCCGCGCAGGCCCTCCCGAAGAAGTTCGGGCTCGTGCGCTTCCTGCTCCTCACGTGCATGATTTTCGCCTCCGGGGCGCTGTTCGCCGCGGACCCGATCACGCTGGACATCGCCGTGAAGAGCGTGCGCTCATCGCAGCCGCCCCGGATGCTGGATGACATCCTGATCCTGAGCTTCAAGCCCGATACGCCGGCGCGGTTTGTCGGCGCACGCTTCGCGAACGAGGACTGGAAGATTCTTCATCCCTACGCCATGAACGGCAGGGGCGCCTACGTGCTGGACTACCCCGTGCCCGAGGGCGTGCGGGAGATCCGCTACCGGGTGGTCGTCGACGGGCTGTGGATGGCGGACCCCGCGAACCCCCGCACCGAGGTCGACGCCGCCGGCGTCTCCTTCTCGGTGTACACCCTGGAACAGGAACCCGTGCGCACGATCGTCAATCCGAAGCCGGACGCAGGCTCGTACACCTTCGTGTTTCGAGGGAGTCCCGGTCAGCGCGTTTCCCTTGTCGGGGATTTCAACAACTGGGACCCGTTCATGGACCCCCTGGAGGAAACCGCGCCCGGAATGTACACGGTGTCCGTCCGCGTGCTCCCGGGCGAGCACTGGTATTATTTCCTCAGCAATGGCAGCAGGATGCTGGACCGCTTCAACGCCCAGACGGGCCGGGACCCGGACGGAGACGCGGTGAGCTACTTCGTCTCCCCTTCCTGAGTCTCGCTCGCCTCCGGCGGGCGATCCCGGGCGCCGTTCTTCAGCCGCTGAATGCTGTCGAACCATTTCAGTGCACTCTCGTTGCGGAAAGGGATGCGGTAGAGCTTTCCCCGGAAGGTGAAATGCAGCTTGTCCCCCGGGTCGACGGAGAGGGCGCCGAGCTCCGGGAGGGGCGCGGAAAGCGGGATCCCGATCCGCGTGCGGAACATGAAGCGCCTGCCCGTGAGGAACGCACGGCCAAAGGCAAACACCCGCACGTTGGGAAACCGTTCCTGCTTGAAAAGGAATCGAGGCCGCGAGACGAGCAGGATGTGCTCGTCGGGTCCCAGGCCCAGACGCACCTCGCTGCGGATCGGCGTCAAGGGCATCGTGCTGATGTGCTCGTAGTGGGCGGGCAGGGGGATCCAGCCTCCCTCGGCCCGGCCGTTCTCATCCGCAGCCGCCAATCGGCAGGCGGCGTCGATCACCCACGTGGAGAAGCAGCTCGAGCATTCGATCATGTTCGTGCTGAAGGGCCGCACGAGCTTCAACCCTTCCATGGTGCCGCAGTTCGGGCAGCGGTACAGCACACGGGTCACGTTCACCGCGAGCCCCGCCCGGTGACCCGATGTGACGGTCACCCGCGCCTGGGAATCGGGGTTGTGGATGGCCGCGGCGACATCGACGAGAATTCGCTCGTCGTCGTCGGGAATTCCGTCCGCGGCATAGAGGCGGGAAAACACCCCCCGGATCGGGATGCGCCGCCAGTGGCGGGCCCATCGCGGGTAGACGAGGTAGGCGCCCTCGAGCCGGCACACGTACACGGGAACGTCGAGCTTGCGGATCAGCTTGGCGATCCCGCTGAAGAGGGGCTGGTTCGTTCCGTCCCAGGTGCGCACGCCCTCGGGAAACAATCCGACCAGCCCGCCCTTGTCGATGATCGTGAAGATCGAGCGCACCGCCGCGAGATCGGAAGCGGCTTTGCGTTTCGGGAAGGCCCCGAACCACCGGATGAGCTGGCCGAGGGCGCGCCTGCGGAAAAGGTCTTCGGTGGCCGCGAAGTACACGGGGCGTTTCAGCATGGCGTAGACCCAGATGGGGTCGAAAAGAGTTGCGTGGTTGGAAAGGATGATCCCCGGTCCCGATTGGGGCACCACGGAGACATCGACCGGGGTGATCTGGAAATAGCGGAGGATGGGGCCGCGTACGAGAGCCAGCACGAAACGGTACAGGAGCCGGTTCACCAGCCGCGGCTGGCGGAAGCTCATCGGCGAGGCACTTGGCTCGGCCATGTCGCGCACACGATAGCCAAACAGGCGGGCGGACGCAAGCCTCGTCATGGAAGGCGAGGGTAAGCGAGGCCCGCGCGGCCGCTCCTGGCGGCATTCGCGGCAGGGCGCCGGCTCACGAAGACGAGACGCGCGAAACCTCTGAAAACGTGCGTTACCACGGGTTCGCGCGACATGCGCCGCCGGAAAGCCGGGTTCAGCTGCAGCCAGTGGTCGAGCCGCACGTGTCGCAGCGCATGCAGGTGCCGCTGCGCACGAGGGTGAAATGCCCGCACACCGGGCAGGGATCCCCCTCGTATCCTTTCATCTTTGCCACGTGCACCTCGTTGTCCAGCGCGGCGACCTCGCCGTGGCCGTTGCCGTTCGCGTCATCATGGTGCCCGTTGGTCCGGTTCGTCGTGGTGGCGATCAGGTCGTCCGGCTTCACCTGCACGAGATCTGTTCTCCCCAGGTAGGACAGGGCGAGATCGCGGAAGATCAGGTCGAGGACCGAGGTGGTCATCTTGATGTGGTCGTGGCCGCTCACCATCCCGTTGGGCTCGAACCGGGTGAAGGTGAACGCGTCCACGTATTCTTCCAGGGGCACGCCGTACTGCAGGCCGAGGGAAACGGCGATTGCGAAGCTGTTCAGCAGGGAGCGGAACGCGGCGCCTTCCTTGTGCATGTCCAGGAAGATTTCGCCCACGGTCCCGTCCTCGTACTGGCCTGTGCGGAGGAAGATGCTGTGGCCGCCGATCTTCGCCTTCTGCGTGTAGCCGAATCGCTTTGCCGGCAGAGGGTTTCTCTTCTTCCCGCGCGCGGGCGCCAAGGCCAGGCCGATGCCGGAATCCCCCGAATCCTTGGCAAGGGCAAGCACCGCCGCGGCCGCCGCGTCGGAACCGGGCATGAGAGAGGACAGGGGCTGGCTCAGCTTCGAGCCGTCCCGGTAGAGCGCGATCGCTTTGAGCATCTTGCGCCAGGACAGCAGGTAGGCGCCCTTGATGTCGTCGATGCTGGCGGAAGAGGGCATGTTGATCGTCTTGGAGATCGCTCCCGAGATGAAGGGCTGGACGGCCGCCATCATCTCGATATGGGCCTTCCACTGGATGGAGCGTTTTCCGATCTTCCCGTTCGGAGTGGCGGTGTCGAACACCGCGTAGTGCTCAGGTTTGAGGTGCGGGGCCCCCTCGATGGTCATCGTGCCGCATGCATAGAGATCGGCGGCCTCGATGTCGGCCGGGCTGAAGCCAAGGTGCGCGAGCAGGGAGAAACCGGTCTGGGAGAACGTCGTCTCCGGGATTCCCAGGATGTCTTCCAGGAAGTCCTTCCCCAGGACGTTCGAAGTGAAGGAAAATGCCGTGGAAAAGGCGTTGGCGAGGGAGGCGTTCACCTTGTCGATGGCAGCGTCGGAGAATCCCTTCTCCCGCAGGGCATCCGAGGAGACTCCGGGGGCCCCGTCGAGGGACCCGTGGCCGAGGCAGTAGCGCACGATGTCCTCGATCTGCTCCTCCGTGTACCCCAGTCGGCGCAGGGCCGGAGGAAGGGAGGTGTTGATGATCTTGAAGTACCCGCCGCCGGCGAGCTTCTTGAACTTCACGAGGCTGAAGTCGGGCTCGACCCCCGTGGTGTCGCAGTCCATGACCAGGCCGATCGTTCCCGTCGGCGCGATCGCGGTGACCTGGGCATTGCGGTAGCCGTATTTCTCGCCCAGTGAAAGGGCCCTGTCCCATGCGCGGCGCGCCGCGGCCATCAGGTCCGGCGGGCAGAAGAGCGCGTCGATCGGCTGGGGAATGACGGAGAGGTTCTCGTATTCCTCGGGGGCCGCCCCGTAGGCGGCGCGTCCGTGGTTGCGGATCACGCGGAGCATGTCCTCGCGGTTCGCGGTGAAGCGCGGGAACGGCCCGAGCTCACCCGCCATCTCGGCTGACGTGGCATAGGCCTCCGCGGAGATGATGGCGGAAAGCGCCGCGGCGATGGCGCGGCCCTCCGCGCTGTCGTACGGGATTCCCATGACCATGAGGAGGGTGCCGAGGTTCGCGTACCCCAGCCCGAGGGTTCGGAAATCATAGCTCTTGCGGGCGATCTCGCGCGCGGGGAACTGGGCCATCAGCACGCTGATCTCCAGCACGACGGTCCACAGCCGGATGGCGTGGCGAAGGTCGTCGATGCGGATCTCCCCGCTCTGCTCGTCGTAGAATGTCATGAGGTTGAGCGAGGCGAGGTTGCATGCCGTATCGTCGAGGAACATGTACTCGGAGCAGGGGTTGGACGCCCGGATCTCCCCGTCCTGCGGGCAGGTGTGCCAGTCGTTCACCGTGGTATGGAACTGGAGGCCCGGGTCGGCGCAAAGCCACGCCGCGGCGGCGATGCGTTCCCAGATCTCGCGCGCCTTCACCCGCTCACGGATCTTGCCGTCTGTGCGGTTCACGAGCTCCCACCAGCCGTCATCGAGCACCGCTGCCATGAACGTATCGGTCAGCCGCAGGGAATTGTTGGACGACTGGCCGCTCACCGTGTTGTACGCTTCGCTGTCCCAGTCGGTGGTGTACTCCTCCGGCTCGAAATCCCAGATGCCCTGCTCGGCGAGCTGGATCACCTGGTGGATCCAGTTGGCAGGGACTTCCTCCTGGAGCGCCTCTTTCACCGCGCGTTCCAGCTCCTTGTTCTTGCGCGGGTCGAATGCGATCGTGCCGTTGCCGTTGCCGTTTTCGTCCGGCCTCAGGCGGCAGGCTTCCAGGATCCGACGCGTGTGCCGGCGCAGGATCCTGCTGCCGGTGACCATCGCGGCGACCTTGCGCTCCTCCTCCGCCTTCCAGTCGATGTAGCGGAAGACGTCCGGGTGGTCGGCGTCCAGCGTGACCATGCGGGCCGCCCGGCGGGTCGTGCCGCCGCTCTTGATGGAGGAGGCGGAGCGGTCGCTCACCTTGAGGAACGAAAGAAGCCCGGAAGACACGCCGCCCCCCGAAAGAGATTCGCTGGAGGCGCGAAGCTTTGAATAGTTCGTGCCCGTCCCGGACCCGTACTTGAACAGGCGCGCCTCGCGGGTGATGAGGTCCATGATGCCGCCCTCGTTCACCAGGTCGTCCTCAATGGAGAGGATGAAGCACGCGTGCGGCTGCGGGCGCTCGTACGCGCTCGTCGCCTTCTCCACTTCCCCCGTATCCGGGTTGACGAAGTAGTGCCCCTGGGCAGGCCCTTTCAGGCCGTAGGCGGCGTACAGCCCCGTGTTG
>JBKQPS010000157.1:0-4796 GCA_052144915.1 Spirochaetia bacterium
TGAAGATCGGCATCGTGGGGTCCGGAGCCATGGGATCCCTCTTCGGAGGGAGGCTCTCCCTCTCGGGCTGCGACGTGGTGCTCTACGACATCTTCGAGGAACACGTGAAGAAGGTCGTCGCGGACGGACTGGCGATCGAAGAGGCGTCTAGCGGGGCGGTGACGGTGGCGCGGCCGCGGGCGAGCACCGATCCGTACGCGGCCGAAGGCGCCGACGTGCTCATCATCTTCGTGAAGTCCACCGCGACCGAAGAGGCGGCCGCCCGTTTCGCGCCCCTTGCCCGCGCGGACACGATCGCGCTTACCCTCCAGAACGGGCTGGGCAACGAGGCGATCCTCAACAGCCATTTCGGCCCGCAGCGAACCGCCGCCGGTGTCACCTCCCAGGGTGCCACCTTCCTGGGGCCCGGCCGCATCCGTCACGCCGGCAGCGGTCCGACGCACATCTGCATGTCGGATGGAAAGAACGAAAAACTCTCCCCGCTGCGCGGGGTATTCGAGGCGGCGGGGTTCGAGACGCACGTGAGCGCCGATGTCGCGAGCCTCGTGTGGAGCAAGCTCGTGATCAACGTGGGCATCAATGCGCTGACGGCGATCACCCGCCAGCTGAACGGCGCGCTTCTCGAATCCGATGACGCCCGCGCCATCATGGCGGACCTCGTCGCCGAGGCCGTGGCAGTGGCGCGCGCCCGGGGCATCACGCTCTCCCATGGCGACCCGCTCGCCGTGGTGTACGACGTCGCCCGCCGGACAGGCGCCAACCGTTCTTCGATGCTGCAGGATTTCGACCGGGGACGGGCTTCCGAGATCGAGGTGATGAATGGGGCCATCCTGCGCGAAGCAGCACGGGCGGGAATACCGGCGCCGGTGAACGCAACCATCACCCGGCTCGTGCGGGCGATCGAAAGGGCGCGGGGCGGATGATCAGCGCCAACGAGCAGCGGCTTCTCGACAGGATCGACCGCGAGGAGCTGGTTCGCCTCACGCAGGAGCTGGTGCGGATAGACTCGGTGATACGGCCCGAGACAGGAGGCACGGAGAGCGGCGTCGTGCGGTACATCTCCGCATGGATCCGCCGGGAGCTCGCGCTGGATCCGCTGGTCGAGGAGGCGGCACCGGGACGGCAGAACATCGTCGTCACGATGGATTCGGGCAGGGCGGGTCCCTGCCTCATGCTGGAAGGCCACACCGACGTGGTGAGCGAAGGCAGCCGCGAGGCCTGGACGCACGATCCGTTCGGCGGAGACGTCGTGGGAGGAAGGCTGTACGGGAGGGGCGCATGCGACATGAAGGCGGGCCTCGCCGTGGGGCTCATCACCGCGAAAGCCATCCGCTCCGCGGGAATTTCCTGGCGGGGGAAGATCCGCCTGGGGCTGGTCTGCGACGAGGAAGGGATGATGCTCGGCATCAAGGCCTTCATCGTGGCGGGCCACGCCGATGACGTGACCGCCTGTCTCGTGCCGGAGCCGGAGGAGAACAACCTCTGCATCAGCATGAAGGGGGCCATCCGCGCGATCGTCCGCGTCCGCGGAAAGATGGCGCACGGCGCAATGCCCCTGTCCGGCATCAATCCAAACACCCGCCTGGCCCGGATCGTACTCGCCTTCGAGCGGTTCGAGGCGGAAGAAATCGCGCGCTGCGGGAATGACCCCCTGCTCGGGCTGCCCTCGATCACGTTCACCGTCATCCAGTCCCCGCCGCCGGGAAGCCCCGCCCAGCACAACGTGATGCCGGGAGAGGCGGTCGGCTACGTCGACATCCGCACGACCCTGGCGCAGCAGCACGATGCGGTGCGCGCGCGCCTGCGCCGCATCCTGGCGGACCTCGCCGCGGCGGACCCGGATTTCAGGGCGGACATCGAGTTCATCGAGGACCGGCCCGTGGTGGGGATTTCGCGCGACGAGCCGATTGCCCGCGTTTCCGCCGGCGCGTTCCGTGACGTCACGGGGCGCGAGCCGGTCTGGAACGGGGTGCCCGGCGCCACGGACGGCACCTTTCTCAGCGCGTGGAAGAAGATTCCCTGCCTGGTCAACGGTCCGGGCCCGCGTCTCGTTCCCCACCAGGTCGACGAGTACGTCGAAATCCAGGAGCTGCTGGAATCCGCCCGCATCTACGTGCTCACGGCAAGCCGCTTCCTCGTTTGACAGCCCCGAGGCGTTTTCTTAGGATGACGCGATGCTGGTTGTGTCAGGCCTGAGCAAATCGTTCGGCGCCATCCAGGCCCTGAATGATATCGACGTGGAGATCGAGAAAGGCCGGATTCACGGTATCATCGGTCCGAACGGCTCGGGGAAGACGACCCTGTTCAACTGCGTCACCGGCCTGCTGAGACCGGACGCGGGGAGCGTCGATTTCGAGGGCATGGACATCACCCGCGCGCGTGCCGACATCATCGCGCGCATGGGCATGCGGCGCACTTTCCAGGCGGGCAAGATCGTGCCGGGCATGACCGTGCTGGAAAACGTCATGGCGGGTGTCAATGACCGAATCGGCGCCGCGGCGGTGGACGCGGCCCTGAGACTGCCGTTCGCGCGGTCGCGCCGGGAAACCGAGATCCGCGAGCATGCGGCGGCGGCGCTCGTCCGGGTCGGCCTCGGAGGGCGCGCGGGCAGCTGGGCGAGTGATCTCGTCTGGGCCGATCGGCAGCTCGTGCAGATCGCGCGGGCCCTGGTCGGAGAGCCGAAGCTCCTCCTCCTGGACGAGCCGGCCTCCGGCATGGGCGTCCGGGAGATCGAAAAAGTGGAAGAGATCATCCGTGCGATCCGCGAGTCCGGCGTCACCGTCGTGGTCGTGAGCCATGATGTGAAAATGCTCATGAACCTCTCCGACCGGGTCACCGTCCTCAACTTCGGAGAAAAGATCGCGGAAGGCCTCCCCGCCGAAATCCGCACGAACCCCCGCGTTCTGGAGGCGTACCTTGGCGCGGAGTAGCGCGGATGCCATCCTCAGGGTCGAAGGCCTCTCGGTGTCCTACGGGCATATCAACGCATTGAAGAATGCCAGTCTCGAGGTCTTCCCCGGTGAGATCGTCGTGCTTATCGGGGCGAACGGAGCGGGCAAGACGACGCTCCTCGAGACTGTGCTCGGCATCAACACGCCAATCGCAGGAGAGATCATATTCGAGGGGACGGCAGTCGGCGGAGTCCAGGCCGACCGCAACGTCCGCGCGGGCCTCTGCCTCGTGCCGGAGGGCCGGGGAGTGTTCTCGTCCATGACCGTCCTGGACAACCTCCTCCTCGGCGCGCACCACAACATGCGAAATGTCACCCGCCATCTCGATCGTGTCTACGAGTGGTTTCCGATATTGCAGAAACGAAGAGACCAGGTCGCGCGCACGCTGAGCGGGGGCGAGCGCCAGATGCTCGCGATCGGCCGGGCGCTGATGTCGGCGCCGAAACTGATCATGATCGACGAACCCTCGATCGGGCTGGCCCCGATCGTGGTGAACGACATTTTCGCCATCCTCACGCGGCTCAACAGGGAGGGCTTCACGATTCTCCTCTCGGAACAGAACGCATACAAGGCGCTGAAATGCGCCCACCGGGGCTACGTGCTGGAAACCGGAAGCGTCATCCTGGCGGGATCTTCCGCGCAGCTCCTGAACGATCCCGGCGTCAGGGCTGCCTACCTGGGGGCGTAGCAGATGCAGGAGCTCGTCGCGCAGGTCATCAACGGTCTCTCGCTCGGCAGCATCTACGTGCTGCTGGTGACCGGCTTCAACCTCCTCCTCCTGGTGGCGATGATCATCCACTTTTCCTATCCACAAGTAGTCGTGTTTTCCATGTACATCGCCTGGGTCGTGCTGCGCCTGACGGGGAACAGCCTCATCCTCGGGGTGCTCGCCGGCGTGGGCTCCTCCATCGCGCTCAACCTCCTGTCCGCACCCCTTTTCCAGAAGGTAATGGCCAGGAGGGGAGCGGTGGACATCAACAGCACCATGGTCCTCTCCATGGGCATCGGGATGATCATCACGGACGTGTTGTCTCATTCATTCAACGAGGGACTGCCCATCGCATTTCCCGAGAGCCTGTCCAGCGAGGTCCCGCTCATCCAGGTGGGCCTGATCAGTGTGGTCGCGGGACAGGTATGGTCCCTCGCGGTGGGTGTCGTGGCAGTGGCCTGCTTTTTCCTTCTCCTCTATCGCACGCGCCCGGGCCGGGCGTTTCGCGCGATCGCCGAAGACCCAAACGGAGCACGCTTGGTCGGCATTCCAATTCTTCGCACCGGCTTGTACAGCTACGCGCTCTCCGGGGTGCTGGGCGGAATCATTGCCGTGCTGCTGGCGATGCTGCTGGGCTCCGCGTCCCCCGGCCTGGGTGAACAGGTCGCACACAAGGTGCTCGCCGTTTCGATCATCGCCGGCCTGGGAAATCTCGCCGGCGGCCTGGTCGTCGGCCTGCTCCTGGGAGTCCTGGAGGCGATCGTCCAGGGCTATGTTTCGGGCTCGTGGTCGAACGCCATCGCATTCGTCATAATGCTGATCGTCATCCTGGTGAAGCCGAAGGGTCTCTTCGGCTCGAAGCTGTAGGGAGGAGGAGAGGTGCCGCTTCCGCTGTACTATTTCCTGTCCATCACGGCGGTGAATATCCTCCTGAGCTGGGCGATGTACCTCCCGTACCGGGTGGCGCACCTGCATTTCATCACGGTGGCCAACATGGCGATCTCGGGGTACACGGCGGCGTGGCTGGTCATGACGATGCACGTTCCCTTCGCGTGGGCCCTCCTCGCGGGCTTCGCCCTGGGCGGGGCCATCGGCTGGCTGGTGTCCCTTTTCATCGGCGATGCCCCCACCTTCGC
>JBKQPS010000158.1:0-8573 GCA_052144915.1 Spirochaetia bacterium
GAACTTCATCTCCTGGGCGCGAAGATCGAATTCCCGCACGTGGAGCCGGGTCTTGCCGGCGTCGACTGATACCTGCACCCAGAGCCAGAAGTCAGCCCCTGCTTTCAGCGCGAGGTCGGACAGGGACGCGGGAGACGCGGACACGGCTGCGCCGGGCGCATCGGAAACAGGCAGCCCGGGTACGCCGGTTTGCACGCTGATGAGCAGGGAGCGTGACAGCAGGAGCAGTTGGTCATCGGTGAGCCCGCCTTTCTGCTCCTGGTCAACGTAAAGGAGGAGACTCCGCTGTGGCCCGGACGAGAGCGCTGCTGTTTGCGCGATCAGGCCGAACGGCAGAACGAGCAGCAGCAGGATCAGAGCAGAACGGGCCGATCTGCCTACCACCAGTTTGCTACCTTTGTCAGCTTGCGCGCGACCTGGTCGAAGACGACGGAATAGCCGCCGGTCATCTTGTAGGCATACTGGATGTTGCCGTTGTTCTTTCCGTTGTTGTTCCCCTGGGAGAGGCTGCTCAGCTGGTTGAAAGGGGGCTTCGCCGAGAAGCGGACCAGCGAGTTGGAATTGTAGTTGTAGGCGACGAGAGAATCACCCGTAAAGCCGATGCTCGAGTTGCTGTAGTTCGTGAGCGTGACGTAGGGATAGTTGCTCAATATGAACGGAGTCACGGCGCCACTCAAGATAGTGACAAGCGGAATTGCGACAAAATACATGTTGTTGCTCATGTCGTTCAGCACGAGCACGACCTCCCCTGCCGCGGGCGTATCGTCGACATCGTAGACAGCCACGACCTGATAGTTGGCCCCAGTGCTGCTCACCTGAAATGGCCCGCGTGGGAAAGGAAGGAGCCATACAGAATTGTACTGAGTATAGGTAAGATTGCCCCCGGCCACCTGAAAATCCACGTCATTGTTCGATGACGCCGGCGAGCAAAAGCCGGGACCGTTGAGCGACGCTGCGTTCAGAGTACCCGAGGGCGCCTGATTGATAGTGGTCAAGTCCGACGCGGCGAAATAATGATCTTTCAGCGCCACGTTCCCGGCGGCGTCCGTCATCAGGGTCGAGCCGCTCGTGATGAACCAAGTGCCGAATTGCGCAAGCGTATAGGTCTGAATGAGGTGCAGACTGGAGTCCATGATTACGGCCGCGGGATCCATGGAGCCGCTCGTGTTCAGGAGGATCACAAACTCCCCGCCCGTCGGCGTAACGATGTACACCTGGTACTGAGAACCGTCACCTGCAGGTATCACGGAGGACAGGTCTGCGCGGGCCAGGACCTGCGTAAGGGTAGGGGGGAAAGCCGTGAGGCCGAAAATGCACGAGGCGAGGGACAGTGTGACCGCGGCCGCACCCATGAACCGCCCAAGAATTCTTACCATCTGAACACTACTCCCAGCGTCATTGGCGGGAAGTTGCCGACCATGATCCACCCTGTTCCCAGCGCACTCGAATTGCCGCCCGTCGCAAACTTCCACTCCTGCCGGAGGAAGATGACCGGTCCCAACGCCCGTGTTTCCACCCACCAGTTGAGCACGTTCAGGTAGAGGTCTGAGTAACTCGCGGCAGCGGGGCCGGTCAAAGTCGAAAGAATGGCGCCTGCCCCCGTCGAGACACCAAGGCGAACCATGGCATCAGGAGGGAGAAAGAGGTAGGTGCCGACACCCGCGTTCAGATCGTAATGAATGACCGGATTGCCCGCCGAATTGAGCGGGGGTTGTACGAAAAGGTAGTTGCCCAGGAAAAGGAAGGTGCTGTCAGGGTGGACGTACACGCGCACTGCGCCGCCAACCCCCAAAAGCTGTCCGAGGGTCCAATCCACTTCCACTGCCCGTTTCTGCTCGATGACCAGCCGTGAGAGAGGTATTTCCGTGGCGGCGCGCACGGTCTCCTGCGACACGTCGAAACCCCGCTTGCGCTTCTCCACGCTGAACGGTGTGCCAAGGACCATTCCCGGGGCTTTCCAGACCAGCTTGCCGTTGGAAATCGCACCGACCCGCGTCCCGTCGACGAGAAACACTTCCATCCCTTCGTCCGGGGACACGAATGTGAGACTCGCCGGCGTCGGCACCCTCTTGAGAGGGACAGCTCCTGCGCCGCTCTCGGCAGGACGCGCCGCGAGCACGATCCGCGGCAGCATCTCCGTAACCCTGTCATGAAGCGCGCTGTAGAACGCAATATTGAATCGGGCCGTCTGCTGCAATCCCGCGGCAAGCGCTCCCGCCGCGACGTCCCAGCATTGCAGCGAGATGTAGATCTGATCGTCCACGATGGTAAAATACCCCGTTACCGCGAGGGCGGCGCCGACTGCCTGGGCGACGGAGAGTGCGGCGGATTCGGCAAGAAGAGCCCTGTCGTCCAGGCTCTGCTTTCGGGCTTCGACGCTCCATTTTTCCGGTGGGATGATGCTGTACCCTGCCACCTCGAAAGCCGCGCTGACGCTGGCCGTGATGGGCAGCTCGTAGTCCTTGTATTCCTTCCCGGCGGAGAAATCCTGCATCGGAAAGACCACGCACGGGGCTTTCGCCTCAGTCTCCTGCTGCTGCCCGCCCGCCGGAAGCGCGAAGAGAACAAGGATGGCAGCACACACGGCTGTTCGCGTTCGGGATGGGTGCACCGGCGTAGCTCTTTCAACAAGTGTAGTCATCGCGCTGTCCCTTTTCAAGAAAAACGGGGGTACTGCGGGGCGCGGCAGCAGGGCAGCCGGGGCCGCTGTCCTTGAACCGGGCGCGCCGATGCACTACACTCGGTTCCTGCCATGCACCCGCAGGATCTTCTTCCACTGTTGCGCGCCTTTGCCCTGAAGACCCGCAGTCCCAATGTCGATCTTCGCCAGTTCCTCGCTTCCCTTTCGAAGGGCGAGGCGCAGCCCGGCGAGGTGGAGGCGGCGGTCAAGGCGCTGCCGCCGGAGTCGGTGATCGTGTTGTCCAAGGAGGGAGAGAAGCCGCGCATCCTGGCTCTGCCGGATTTTCCCGTCATCGCCCTGACCGACGAGTACCGGAAGCTGGGAGATGAGCCGTCCCGGCCTTTCCCGAGGGAAGAGACGGCGCCGGCGAGCATTCCGGCGAGCGCGATCATTGCCGCCGACGTCAAGGCCCAGCTGGGCGCGCTGATGGAGACCAGCGGACCGGGCATGAAAGGAATCGTGCGGCTGCAGTTCCCGGAAGGGGTGGACTCGATCCTCGTGCCGCAGGAAAGCGTCGGCTCCAGCCTCGTGGATGCCGCGGTGGCGAAGATCAGCCGCTACCTCCAGGACGGGAAGAACGCCGCCTACGCGGAAACCAAGCTCCTCGGCGCCCTGCGCGGAGCCGAGGTCACCGTGCGCCAGTACATGGAAGACGTGGCCCTCCGCCCGAAGAAGGCCGCCTCGACCGTCGTCGCACCCTCGGACTTCAGCTTCCGGTTCTGGACCCATCTCTCCAATCTCGTGCTTCAGGATTTCCGGGCAAAGGCGGAGAAGACCGACCAGGACATGGCGGTGGTCCAGTCCGCGTACATCATCGGCTACGCGGTGTTCCACAAGAAGGGAGCGGTGCAGAGGGAAAAGGAGTGGGCGGACGACCGCAAGAGCCTGGAGAACCAGGTGCGCAGGCCTCCTTTCATCTTCGGCTTCCAGGACCTGTACAGCTTGAAAGACGACAAGGGAGCGACCTTCGTCGCAAAGCACAGCAGGGACTTCATCCATTCCTTCCTGAAGGAGAAGACGAAGCGGGCGGGAGAGGAGACGGTCCCGTACCTCGTGCGTGTCCATGCCGCGGCGCAGAAGAAGGACTACTTCATCCACCGGGACTTCGTCGTGCCGGTGTTCCTCAAGAAGCTCGCCGAGTGCGCCGAGGACCTGCGGCGGCACTACCTGGATGAGTGGACCGCCGCCTTGAAGGAAGACCACACTCCCGACCAGGCGAAGAGCGACGCCGCGTTCCGAAGGGACGTCGAGGTGAGAGTGACACGCGGCTACCCCCTGCTCACCGCGCTGGCAAACGGTGGTCTTCTGTACATCCTCGGCGTGGAAGCGCGCATCACCGACGACGCCCGCACGGAGCTCAAGAAATGCTTCGCCGTGGAGAACATCCTGCGGCCATTCGACGAGCTGCTCGGGCTCTCCCGGGTCCCGCTGCTGAAGAACGCGCGGATGTACCTGCCGTTCTGGATGACGATCCCGATTCTCGGCGCGCTCTTCCGGCTCCTCCGCCGGATGTTCGGCGCCCGAAAACGCGCCCCGCGAGAAGAAGCGGAAGCCGAAGAGGAGACTCTCGCGCCTCCGGAGGCGAAGATCGTCGCGCGCCAGGTGGCGGAAGAGGCGGCGCCGAAAGCCTCGAACCGGGACAACCTTCTCCGGTACAGGCGCAACGTCCAATCCCTCGTTTCGCAGTACGTCCCCAAGGGGAGCACCATAGATGCCACTCTCGCGGATCTCGCGGAGAAGTGGAACCCGCTGTATGCCAGCGCCCAGAAGAGGAACCTCGTGGAGGACGTGAACGCGCTGGTGCGGGACTTCCTGAGGCCGGTCCGCCGCAGCTTCCTCGTGAGGCCTCCGGATCTGAAGAGAATCCACGCCCTGGCCGAGCAGCTGTCCACCAGCAAGAGCCTCGCCCAGATCAAGAAGCGGGATGTCCTGATGCGCTACATCGAGCTGTACATGGTCCGCTGTCTCCAGGTGAAGCAGATCTAGCACGCCGAAGGCGAGACGCCCTCAGCTCATCGGCCTGATGCGCACCTCGATGTCTCTCGAGGAGGCAAGGAGCGCCTGGATCCTCGAGGTGTCCGTGTCCCCGTAGTGGTACGGGTAGAGAATCTTCGGCCGGAACGCCGTCGCCGCATCGCAGACCATTTCCGGGGTCATCGTGTAGGGGAGATTCATCGGAAGGAACGCGATGTCGATCCCTTTCAGGGCCTTCATCTCTCGCGTGTTCTCCGTGTCGCCCGCCACGTACACCCGCCGCTCACCCAGCGTGAGCACGTACCCGTTGCCGCTGCCCCGGGGATGATACGGGGAACCGGGCGCGCGCATGTGCAGCACGTTGTAGGCCGGCACTGCCTCCACGCGAATCCCGTTCACCGATTTCGAATCGCCGTTGTGCAGGACCACGGCTCCCGGCACCTTGCCCGCGCATTTCGTTGCGACGATCACGGTCGTCGTATTCTTTCGAACCGCCTGGATGGCCTGCGGATCGAGGTGATCGGAATGCTCGTGCGTGACAAGGACGATGTCCGCCCGGGGAAGGGTGGAATAGTCGGCGTACTGGCTCACCGGATCGACGTGGATCACGGTGTTTCCGTATGTCAGCCAGAGGGTGGAATGCGCGACAAACGTGATCGCCAGATCCAGGGGCGCCGGCGGAAAGCTGTCTTTCGGGAACATGTGCCACCTCCCGCGGCGAATATACCGCCGACGCGCTGCCATTGACAGTCCGCCATTGACAGCCAGCCGCCCGGCGGGCCTAGTAGCCGAATGGCATACGAATTCGACACCGTCGTGGATCGGCACGGCAGCGGTTCCGTCAAGTGGGATTACCAGGAGAAGTACACGGGATTGAGCGGTCTTCTGCCCCTGTGGGTGGCGGACATGGATTTTCCCGCTCCACCGGAAATCATGGATGCAATCCGGCGCCGCGTGGACCACGGGATCTTCGGGTACACCCGGGAGCCTGACTCCTATTTCCAGGCCGCCGCGGCATGGATCGAACGCCGCCATGCCTGGCGCGTTCCCCGGGATTGGATGGTCACCTCGACGGGTGTGCTTCCCAGCCTCTCGGCGGCGATTCTCGCTTTCACGCGGCCCGGTGACGGGATCGTCGTGCAGCCCCCCGTGTACCACCCGTTCGGAATGCGCATCAGCGCCAACGGGCGGCGCGTGGTCGAGAACCCGCTGGTCGTCCGGGACCGCACCTGGCAGATGGACCTCGACGGCCTCGAGAAGGTCATCGACCAGGGCGCCCGGATGCTCGTCCTGTGCAGCCCGCACAACCCCGTGGCGCGCGTCTGGGAACGAGGCACGCTGTCGAAGGTCGCGGAGATCTGCCGCGCCCGCGGGGTTCTGATCGTGAGCGACGAGATCCACAACGACCTGGTGATGCCCGGCTTCCGCCACACGCCGATCGCCGCGTTGTCCGAAGAGGCGGCCATGAGCACGATCACCCTCGTTGCCGCGACCAAGACATTCAACATCGCGGGCCTCGGCGGATCCCTCGCCATCATCCCGGACAAGGCTCTGCGTGGGCGTTTCGAATCGCTCCAGCACGGAATATTCTCCATGGCACCGAACGCCGTGGCCATTGCGGCCTCCGAGGCGGCATGGCGCCACGGGGAAGAGTGGCTGGACGAGCTGCTGGTCTACATCAAGGGCAGCTACGACCTGGTGACGCGCTTTCTCGGAGAACACCTGCCCTTGGTCCGCGCCTTTCCGCTGGAGGGCACGTACCTCGCGCTGCTGGACATGCGCGGGCTGGGTCTCGCGGACGACACGCTGAAGGATCGGCTCCTGCGGGATGCGCGTGTATGGATGGACGACGGCCCTATGTTCGGCCGGGGCGGCGAGGGAATGCAGCGTCTCAACCTTGCCTGCCCGCGTTCCGTTCTCTCCGAAGCTCTGGAGCGGATGGAGAGGGTTTTCGGCCGGGCTACAGCCTGACCTGCCGCCTTGGAGCCCTTTTTGGTGACAGCCGCCTCCGCTGAGGTACCCGGTTTCCTTTCGGCCGCGGATGGGCGGGCTCCAGCGCCGGGGCCCGGGTGAGGAGCATTGGCGGCACCAGGGTCCACATTGCCAGCAGGACGGCGCCGTGCCAGGGCTCGTAGTAGGGTGGCCGCACGAACCGCAACGGCCCCGTGCCCATCGCATAAATCCAGACGACCAGGGACAGCGTGGAAAGGACAAGCTGTGTCCGGGACTTCACACCCCCGGCGTACGACAGGTACAGCGGCGTGAGGCCGACGAGCAGGAGCGCCACCACGAAGTGGGGCCAGAACCGGCCGGGCATCACGCCCTGGATGAACACGAAGACCGCGATCACCTCGCTGGGAATGAGCTTGAGCAATACCTGTAGAAAGGAGTTTTCCTGTTCGATCGCACGGCCCATACATTTTCCTTTCGAAAGAAGATGCGCGTATCCTACAACGTTTTCTCCACGAGCGCAAAAGTGATGTCGTTGACGTTCGTTCCCGTGGGACCGGTGACGATGAGCGCTCCTGCCGCGGACAGGAATGCGTTCGCGTCGTTCCGTTCCAGGCAGGCGCGCGCATCGAGCCCCGCGCGCTCTCCCTCTGCGAGCGTGTCGGAGGAGGCGTACCCACCGGCCGCCCCGGAGTTGCCTTCTATGCCGTCCGTCGCAAAGGAGGTGAGGAGGATGCCCGGCTCGCCGCGGAGCTGAATCGCCGCGGCAAGCGCGATCTCCTGGTTGCGTCCCCCGGTGCCGTCTCCTCGCACGGTGACCGTGGTCTCTCCTGCGGCGATGATGCACGCGGGGGCGGCCACCGGCCTGCCGCGGGCGCGCGATTCCCGTGCCACGGACGCCAGCAGGCGGCCGGCCTCACGGGCTTCACCCTCCAGGGAAGAGGTGAGCACCAGCGGGGCAAAGCCGCACGCGCGGGCTTCCTCCGCCGCGGCCTCCACGGCCAGCGCGCTGGAGGCGACGATGAACGCGGCATGCCGGTCTGGCAGCCTCTTTGGTGTCTCCTCGATGAGCCCGTTCTGTCCGTTCTCCAGAAGGGCCCTGACAGACGCCGGCACGCGCGCCAGCAGGTTGTATCGCGCGAGCACGGCGTGCGCATCGGAGAATGTAGTCGGGTCAGGCACGGTCGGCCCCGAGCCCACCACGGAGAGGTCATCGCCCACCACGTCGGAGATCGCCATCGTCACTATCGTCCCCCGGCACGAGCGGGCCAGGCGTCCACCGCCGATCTCGCTGACGTGCTTGCGCACCGTGTTGAGCTCCCGGATTTCCGCCCCGCTTCGCAGGAGGAGAGCCGTCGTGTCGACGAGGTCCCGGAGGCTCACCCCGGGCAAGGGCAGCGGGAGGAGACTCGAGCTTCCCCCGGAGATCAGGTAGAGGCACACGTCGTTCGCGCCAAGACCCTGCACCATGGCGGTGACCTGCCGCGCCGCCTCCAGTCCATCGTCATCCGGCAGGGGGTGGCCGGCGCGGAGAATCCGGACCCCCGATCCGTCCAGGGCCTCGCCGGGATAGCCGCGGGGGACGATGACGAGACATTCCGAGGCCCGGCGACCGAGAACCTCGCGCGCCGCGGCGGCCATGGCCAGGGAAGCCTTTCCCACGGCGATGACGGCGAGGGTGCCGTTGAGGGCGCCCTCGGTGGGGAACTCGCGTCCCTGGACCGCGAACCCCGTGCCGGTGCGCACGAGGGCACGCTTCACCGATCGCGCCGGCTCCGCGGCCGCACGCACCCCCTGCTGGATCCTCTGGGAATACAGCCTGAGCTCCGCGGCGCCCATCACGATTTTCGCACCGCGGCCAGCCGGCCCGGCTTTCCTTCCAGCCTGTACATCCGGCCCGCGGCCAGGGCGGCGATCTCCTCCGGGTAGTGCGTCACGATGATGGCAGGGACCGGATGCAGCCCATGAA
>JBKQPS010000159.1:0-7791 GCA_052144915.1 Spirochaetia bacterium
TCTGCAGCCCGGACGAGATATGGCGAATGGTCGATGAGATGCTGGTGGCGGAGCGCGTCTGGCTGCCCCAGTATGGAAAGGCCATCGCGGCGGCTGAAAAGGGGTTGCGCCTCACGCGCTCGGCCTCGACATAGCATGTCGCACGGCCAGAACACAGGCCGCTGCCGCGCGCGGACGTTTGCTCCAGAGATGACTCGAACTCCGACCTGCAGTTCAGGAAAAGGGTGGGCACCGAGTCTGGGCGTGTCGTGTGGAAGTCAGAACCTGAACTTGGTCAACTCATGCAATTCCCGGTAGGCGTTAGAACCCTTCAGTCTTATGTTGTACTTGGCGTAATCGAAGGCAGTCTTGCCTTCATTTGATCGTATCTTTGGATTTGCCCCGGTCTTCAACAAGGCCAGGATGACATCTGGATTCGGGTTGGCCACCGCCGCCCACATCAGGGCTGTCCGGCCGCTCGCGTCCCTGACATCGAGCGCGGCCCCACCCTTCGCAAAGGTCGTGATGACATCGGGATTCGGGTTCCCCATTGCTGCCCACATCAAGGGCACAACGCCATTCCTGTCCCGGTCGTTCATCTTCGCGCCGCTCGTGACGAGGGTCGTGATGACTTTGGGGTTCCGGTTGCCCAACGCGGCCAACATCAAGGATGTCCGGCCGCTCTTATCTCGGTCGCCGATAGTTGCCCCGCTCTCCAGGAGTGTCGTGATGACCTCAGGATTCGGATTGAACTCCGCCGCGTACATCAGTGGTGTGCAGCCTGTTTTTGACCGGTCATCAATCTTCGCCCCGTGAGAAATCGCGATCCGTACTTGTTCAGGTGTTCCCATCTTCACCAGTTCAATGAAAGTGCGGTCGTCGATCTTCGCTCCGTTCTTCAGAAGGGTCGTCGTGATCTCAGGATTCGTGTTCCTCATTGCCGCCAAAAGTGTTTGGCCTTTGTCCGTTGCCCCGCTCTCTAGGAGGGTCGTCGTGATTTCAGGATTCGGGTTGGTTTTTGCCGCCAACATCAAGGCCGTCGTGCCCCGCTCATCGCGGTCGTCAACCTTCGCCCCATTCTCCAGCAGAGTCGTCACGATCTCAGGATTTTGGCTCCTCATTGCCGCCCACATCAAGGCGGTCGTGCCCTGCTCATCGCGGTCGTCAACCTTCGCCCCGCTTTCCAGCAGAGTCGCAACGATGTCAGGATTCGGATTGGATCCTGCCGCCCGCATCAGGGCGGTTACGCCGCTTTTACTGCGGTCATCAACCTTGGCCCCGTTCTCCAGCAGAGTCGTGATGATCCTCAGATTCGGATTGAACTCTGCCGCCCACATCAAGGCCGTCGTGCCCTGCTCATCGCGGTCGTCACCTTTGGCCCCGTTCTTCAGCAGAGTCGTGATAATCTCAGGATTATGGTTACTCATTGCCGCCCACATCGAAGCGGTCGTCCCTTGCTCGTCGCGGTCGTCAACCTTGGCCCCGTTCTCCAGCAGAGTGGTAATGATTTCGGGATTCGGATTGACCATCGCCGCCAGCATCAGGGGAGTCATGCCGCCTTCGTTATGATCATCAACCTTGGCCCCGTTCTCCAGCAGAGTCCTGATGATTTCCGGATTTGGATTCATTAATGCTGCCCACATCAAGGGCGTCATGCCTTCTGCATCCCTGGCCTGAATGTCCGCACCATTTGCTATCGCTTCCCGTACTTGCCCGGGCGTTCCGGTTTTGACAAGGTCGAAAAAGCCTTGCGTGAAGGCGACAGGAGCAACGAACAGACCCGCCGCCAGAAGCATCAACCGCCTTTTCATGCACCTCCTCCCGGACGGCGTTTTCTACAGCCGCTCCTCCCCTATAATAAGATACTCCCGGAAGGTGCCGGAAAGGGGGATTGAAGTCCCGGATACCATGACTTGCTGCGTGCGAAGGAAATATGGGCAATCCTGAATTTGAATCAGTAACTTCTACCGTGTGAAACTAGGCAGAGTCACCGTCGGCCCTGTTCGTTGGCGTAGCTCTCTGTGAATATTGATATAGCTGAGAAAGAATTGCGTCAAGCCGCATGTATCGTTGTTGTGTATCTCCCTGTATTCAACAATAGAGGCAAGTGAGGGCTTTCGATGTCAGACTCAGTGTCAGAGTACACGAGGTCTTCTCTGCTTCTAAGCCGCGACAACTTCTCTTGCCGCAGCCCTGGCGCACGATTTTCCCCGTGACACTGCCGATCGGTCTCGTTGCGACATATCCGCTCATTTTGCGCTGGGCAAAGTAGGCCCGCTGAGTTGATCTCGTTTGTCCTCGTGAGCGGGGCACTTGTCTTTGTCAGCACGCGCTTCTGGAGGTACGGCCTCAAGCGCTATCAAAGCGCCTCGAGCTGAAATCAACACGGTTGGCGCACAGAGGCTGCCTGTTTCGATTCAGCCGGTGCCGTCTGAAGCGCCGTAGCCCATGAAACTCCTGTAGGCCGTCCTCGTCACATCGGTAAGGACCACGCTACGACGGGCCCCGGCTCTTAGCGGCGGACACCTCACCCGATAGCCGCCCCCAAAGTTCTCTGTAGTCCCTTCCTGACATAGCCGCATCGCTGGGCGCGAGTCGTGCCCAGTCCCCATCGCTCAGTTTTCTCAAGAAGTCGCGGGCGACGCCCACAGACAGATCGCTTGGCGAAACTCCGGTCGTGCGCTCAAGCTCGCCCCCAAGCGGTTCCGGGCGATGCTCCGGGGAACACTGTTCATTCGCATCAATATTGCCGCTTCTGTCTTGACGCCATGGTAGATCATTGCTGGCAGGCTGTTGATCCTTCGTTTCTCATCGTTTGGCAGCCTATCGAAATCAATCCCACTCATTTTGGCGAGGGCCGACAGGTCCCAAGGACCATTGTTTGTCAGAACTCTATAAATGGCTTTGCACGCACTGGTGATTCCCTCTGTACCTACCTTGTGGCCGAAGAACTCCGTAGCGATTTGCTGTATCGAGTTACCGTCGACCCAGGCCCGAGTGATGCCAGCAATGCGCTGGCTGCTCAACCCTTCGGACCCCAATTCGGAGACAATTGGGCGATACTGGATTTGAATCAGTAACTTCTACCGTGTGGTGCCGCCGAGCGCAATAACCAGCAGATGGTCGTTCATCATTGTTCGCTCCTGGTATGCCGCAGGTAGTCGTGTTCGTCATCAATGTCCTGCACGACTCCCGGTTCCTCCACCGGCACGGTCATGCCGGGGAATTCGGCGAGAACGTCACGCATCGATCTGTCTGCCGGCAGCTCCAGAATCCGCTGGGCGGCCGCCGAAGAGAGCAGGAGGGGGTGCCCTTTCTTGCCCCGGTACGTGGGGATCACCGCCTCACCCTCGTAGTGCGTCAGCAGGCGATATACGGACGGTTCCACAAGGGGCATGTCGGCGAGGGCCAGGAAGAAGCGCCCGGAGGTGACCAGGCCAGCCCCTGCCTGTACTGAAGAAAACATCCCCTGCTCATGGACAGGATTGACCACGAATGTCACTTCGCCCGATCGAATGCGGCCGGCGAACAGGGCCCGCAACTCCTCCGCTCGGTGGCCGGCAACCAGGATGACGCGTCGGCACGCGTCGAGGCATTTCCGCAGGCTGGTCTCCACGATTGTGCGGCCCTCCCAGGGCAGCAGCATCTTCCATTCGCCCATGCGGGTGGAGGCGCCGGCAGCGAGCAGCAGGCAGTCGAATGGCAGAACCATGCGCGTGGTGGACTTTCAGGATCCTCGAGTCGTATCCGGCGGCCCGTCCGACCCCTCCAGCGCCCACAGCACCCGCTCCGGGGTGGCCGGGATGTGGGTGATACGGATCCCGATGGCATCCCGGATGGCGTTGAGCACCGCCGGTGCGGCCGCGGTGATGGCTGGCTCGCCGATCCCCTTTGCGCCAAAGGGGCCTTTGCCTGAGCCGGACTCCAGCACGATGGAGCGGATGTCGGGCAGGTCTTTGGAGGAGGGGACGATGTAGTCATGGAGGTTCCACGTCCAGGGCACCCCCTGCACCTCCAGGTAATCTTCCATCAGGCCGAAGCCGATGCCCTGGGCCGCCCCGCCCTCCATCTGGCCCTCCACCCGGTTGAGGTTGATGGCTTTGCCCACGTCGTGGGCGGTGGCGTATTTGAGCACGCGCACCTGTCCTGTCTCCGTGTCTACTTCCACCTCGGCCGCCTGGGCGCTGAAGGTGAAGTCGGCGAAGACCGGGTCGCGGATCACGTGGGTGGCGATGGGCTCGGTGAATGGGGCCTTGAAGGTGGCCAGGCTCTGGGGTACCCGCCCCAGCGAGGCGCCTTGGCGGATCACCTTCGTCAACGGGAGGCTCTTCTGCTGTTTGCCGCGCACGAACACCGTCTTGTCGCGCAGCACGAAAGATTCGGGCGCCGCCTTCAGCATTTCGGCGGCCGTCCCGGTGATGATCTGGCGGACATTTTCCGCCGCCAACTTGGTGGCATTGCCGCTCATGAACAAGGCCCGGGTGGCGGTGACCGTGCCGGCCAGCGGGGTGACCTGGCTGTCGGTGGAGATCACGCGGACCTCCTCCAGCTTCAGACCGAGTATCTCGGCCGCGATGGCCCGGATGGACTCCCGCTGCCCCCCGCCAAGATCAGGGATACCGCAGCGAACAACCGCGCTCCCGTCGAGCTCCAGGCCGACCCATGAACTGGAAGTATCATGCAGGTACGTCATGCGGCCGTAGGACTGCCAGGAGCAGGCGAAACCCTGCCCCACTTTGCGGGTGGACGTGCCCGGGCTTTTTGGCCCCAGGGCTGACAGCGCCTGGCGGGCTGCCTCATCGAGCCAGACCTCCGAGGTGATCTTCTGGAAATTGGCCGTCTCACTGCCTTTCTTGAGGAAGTTGCGCCGCCGCAGCTCACGCGGATCCATGTTCAGCTTGTGCGCCAGCTCGTCCATCTGGCTCTCGTAGGCGAAAGCCACCTGCATGGCCCCGAAGCCGCGGAAGGCGCTGGTCATGATGTTGTTGGTGAGCACCGAGTAGGCGTCAACCTTCACGTTGGGGATCTCGTAGGGGCCCGGGGCGTGGACGGTGGAGTACAGCAGCACCCAGGGGCTGAGGTACACGTAGGCTCCTGAATCGGAGATGAGCTCCGCTTCCTGCGCGACCAGCCGGCCGTCGCGGGTGGCGCCGGTGCGGTAGCGCATGACGTACGGGTGGCGCTTTTGCCGCCCGTAGCCCATCTCCTCCCGGGTAAAAGTGAGCTTCACCGGCTGACCGGTCTTCCAGGTGAGCAATCCCAGGAATACCTCGACGGTGATGTCCTCCTTGCCTCCGAAGCCTCCGCCGATGAGTGTTCCCATCAGCCGCACGCGGCTTTCCGGCAGATCCAGCACCGCGGCCACTGCCCGGTAATGCTCGATCACCTGGCAGGCGGAGCGGATGGTGATCACCCCCATGTCGTCCATCCAGCTCACCCCGCTTTCCGGCTCGATGTGGGCGTGCTCCTGGCGGGGGGTGCGGTAGGTGTTCTCGACGATCACGTCGGCCTTGCGGAAGCCTTCCTCCACGTCCCCCTTGCGCAGCTGCCAGTTGGCGATGACGTTGTTGTCGCCATGGAGCCTGGGCGCTTCGGGCTTCATCGCCTCCTCGGGATCGAAGACGGCCGGCATGTCCTCGTACTCGACCTCGATGAGCTTCAGCGCCTCGTCGGCGATCCGCAGGCTTTCGGCGGCCACCAGCGCGATTGGCTCCCCGTAGAAGCGCACCCGCTCGCGGGCCAGCACTTGGTGGCGGGCCTCCAGCAGGCCCACCTCGGTGGTCTGTCCGACGACGTTGGTGATCGATTCGTTGTGCGGCACCTCGGCGGCGGTCATCACGCAGGCCACTCCCGGCAGCGCACGGGCTCGCGACACGTCCAGCCGGCGGATGCGCGCGGAGGGCCGGGTCGAGCGGAAAACCCGGGCCTGCAGCATCCCGGGCATGGTGAAGTCGTCCGCGAACAGGACGGTCCCGAGAACCTTGTCGCGCTCGTCCATGCCGCCGACCCGCGTGCCGATGATCGACAGCTCTTCCTGATCACGTCGCGTGCTCATGCCTCTCCTCCCGTCCTGGTCCCGCCGGCCCCCTCGATTGCGTCGACGATCTTCTGGTAGCCGGTGCAGCGGCACAGGTTCCCGGAGATGGCCTCCCGGATTTCCTCGCGGGTGGGTCGTGGGTTCTTGTCGAGCAGGGCCTTGGCGCTCATCAGGATCCCCGGCGTGCAGAAGCCGCACTGCAGCGCCTCGCGTGCCACGAACGCTTCCTGGAGCGGGCCCAGCTTCTCCCGGCTGCCGAGGGACTTTACGGTGAGGACACTGCGGCCCTGGACCTGCAGCACGGGGATGAGACAGGCGAGCACGGCCCTGTCGTCGAGGATCACGGTACACGCCCCGCAGTCTCCCTTGTCGCAGCCCCTCTTCACCTCCACGAAGTTCTGAGCGCGCAGAAAGTCCAGCAGGCTGCTCTCCGCTTCCACCCGCCCGCTCACCGGTCGGCCGTTCACCGTGAGGGACACATCGTACTGCTGCGTCATGCCTTCTCTCCTTCCTCCAGGCCCGCCGCGGCGCGCACAGCCCGGGCAAGCAGGGCGGCGGTGACACGGCGGCGGTATTCGGCGCTGCCCCGCACGTCGCTGATCGGCCGGATGTCCGCCTGGACTTCTTCGGCCAACGACCGGACCCGCTTGGCATCCAGGGACTGGCCGCGGAACGCTGTTTCCGCCTGGCGTGCGCGCACGGGCGTCGGCGACACCCCGCCGCAGGTAATGGCGATCTCCCGGACCTTCCCTCCGTCCGGGACCAGCCAGACAGCCACCGAAACGACCGAGCAGGAGCTGCCCTTTCTGAGGCCAAGCTTCTGAAAGGAACCCCGGCCGCTCTGAGGCAGGGGGATCTCCACCGACCGAAGGATCTCATCGGGTTTCAAGGTGTTCTCCCCCGGACCGCTGAAAAGCTGTTCCAGGGCGGCGGTCCGCTCTCCTCCTCCGCCTGCCACCCGCATCCGCGCGCCCAGGGTAAGGAGCACGGGGATCGAGTCGCCAATGGGGGAGGCGTCGGCGAGGTTGCCTCCGAGTGTGGCCCGATTGCGCACCAGCGGGTTGGCGAAACTCCGCAGCATGGAAATGAAGACGGGCAGCCGGCTCTGCAACAGGGGGTTCTCCAGCAGGTCTGCCATGACCTCCCCCGCGCCGATCTCGATGTACCCCTTCTGCTCCCGGACACCTTTCAGCTCCGGCAGCGAGCCGATGTCGATCAGGGTGCCCGACGAGATAGTGCCGTCCTTGACGTACACCATTACGTTGGTTCCGCCGGCCAGGAGTATCCCCGCCCGACCCAGCCGGCCCTTGATCCGCAGCAAATCCTGGAGATCCGGAGGTCGATAGTACGTATACTCGCCCATGCCCGCCTCCTGCACGCCGTATCGTGGTATTTTACCAGCGTACTCTATCAGCAGGTTTCAGCGCATGTCAAATTCACAATTCTCAATAAATGGAATCCCGATATCATAATTTCGTTGACGAGGCCGCCGCGCATCCGCTAAGATGGTCGAAAAGGAGTGGAGGCCGATGAGTGACACGAAATTCGACGTTCTCGGCAAGGATTTCCCACGCAAGGATGGTGTCGCCCGGGTAACGGGTCGCGAGGTCTTCCCTTCCGACGTGGTCCTGCCAGGAATGCTGTACGGCACGGTCTTGCGGAGCCCCCATCCTCACGCGCGGGTGCGGGCCATAGATTTTTCCGGTGCGGAGGCGCTGGGGGCTGTCTGCCTGAGCTTCCGCGACACCCCGCGCCAGTTTTACAACGTACGCCAG
>JBKQPS010000160.1:0-33007 GCA_052144915.1 Spirochaetia bacterium
ATTCCCGGTTCCTTTTCCCAGAGAGCTGCCATCATCTTTGCCAGGTCGGGGTCGGCGGCGAGGTCGTGCGCCTTCTTCTCCGCCATCCGGTAGTTCTCCACGTTCTGCCGGATGAAATCCATGCGGATGCGCGTGCTGTTCTCCCTGCCGGGGGCGGTGTCGGTGCGAAGGATGTGATTGTCGTACTCGATGTGCCCCTGCCAGTCCATGCGGTCCAGCAGCCAGAGAACGGCCACCATCTCCTTGATCCCGTCCATGCCGACGAGCATCGGCAGGTCATTGTCGAACTGCCCCGGTTTCTGATTTCCGACGTGGAGGAAGAAGAGCTTTTTCGCCTGGACGGCCATCGCCACGGCGACCTCCGCGGTCAGGCCGGTCATCCCTTCGTGCTGGAGGACCTCGGGGTTCACGCCCCAGAAGGACGGGTCGTTCAGCATGGCGATGAGTCCGAGGGCATGGCCGGTCGTGGGGATGTACATCTCGCCGCGCGGCTCGTTCGGCTTCGGCTCGATGCTCCCGTGCCGGACAGTGCCGTTCTGCTCTTTCGCGTAGCGCTCGGCGAGATTGAGCCCCTCGATGAGGTAGCGGTAATTCCTCTCCCACGGCACGGAAAACTGGCATTCGAACCCGTCCCGGGCAACCCAGTACGTCAGGTAGTCCGCCCCGAGGAAATTGCCGATGCGGATCGTCCGCATCACCTTCCGCGCGGCGAGCATCCGCACTTCGGGGTTGGGGTTGGTGAGCCCGCCGTTCCTGAAGAGGGGATTCTCGTGAAGGCTGCACGTGATCATCGCCACTTTCAGCTCCACGGCGTCCAGCTTTGCCTTGATGGTCTTCAAGGTCTTCGACGCGGGACTGGAGGCGTCGAGGTCGTCCTCCAGGTGGTGCGGATCCCAGGCCACGAGGTCATCGTCGTGCGCGGAGGTGAAGTCGATGAGCTTCTCTTCCCGCGCCTTGCACAGAAGGTCGGCCACCTCCACCGAAGACACGCGGTCCATGACGGCCCGGCCGAACGGATCACCGACGGGGTTGGCAACGCACCAGAACGGCATGGAGAGCTTCCTGTTCTTCATCGAGTCGTTTCTCCTTCCGCCGCGGGAGGCTCGCAGGCCTCGCAGGCGTTTGAATCCCACGAAAACATACGGGCGAGCGAAAGGGGCTTTCCGCACCGCGCGCACGAGCGGCGGAACGGGAGCATCAGGCGCCGCTGCCAGATCACGACGGCAATCGCCAGTGCGGCAACCGCGATGAGCCACTCATCGCCGATGCCGAACCGCGCGAACAGCCACGCGGCGACCCACGCCCCGATGATCAGCATGGTCAAGGAGAGGGTCGCCATCCGCTTGCGTGTCCCGGCGTCCCGAAACTTTCTCTGGTGGAGATGGAACGCCCACAGGGCCACCATGGGAACGAGCAGGATTTTCTGGAGAAGGGCTGAGATCGCCGTGTTTTCCACTCGTTCTCCGACGGATAAGGATGTCACTTCGGCACGCGGTACCGTGCCCGCGGTGACGGGGGCGAGTGTAGACGGAGGTGAGCGCAGGGTCAACAGGCGCGCGCACGCGACAGCGCATTGTCAGCGCGCCGCGGCGCGGCTATCCTCGTCCCATGCACCGCGGCCCGACAGTAATCGTCAACGACGGCGAGCGCGTCTTCCCCGCGGAAGAGGGACGGCCCCTGCTGTTCGCCGCCATGGCGGAGAAGATCTTCATCCCGTCGGCATGCGGCGGTCGGGCGAGCTGCGGGCAGTGCCGGGTCCGCGTGCTGTCCGGGGCCCCCGAGTACGTGACGGAAGAGCGCGCAATCCTCGGCGCCGAGGAGATTTCCCGGGGTGTCCACCTGGCCTGCCAGGTGAAGGTGCGGGAAGAGACGAGGATCGAGCTGCCGGACGGCTACCTGCAGGCGCGGCAATACGGCGGAAGAGTCGCGGGGATCCGGGACCTCGCCCGTGACATGCGCGAGGTGGAGGTCGAGCTTCTCGAGCCTCCGCGCATGACCTTCCGTGCCGGGCAGTACGTGCAGTTCCTTCGGCCCGGCTCCGAGGGTGAACCGCGTCCTCTCTACAGGGCATACTCGATGGCTTCGCCGCCTTCCGGCGCCGCGCGGCTTACGCTGCTTATTGCACGGGTCCCGGGGGGAGAATGCACGTCGTACGTGTTCGACCGTCTTCGTCCAGGCGAGCGCGTCACCGTCAACGGGCCGTTCGGTGTCTTCCATCTTCGCCAGAGCGCCCGGCCGATCATCTTCGTCGCGGGCGGTTCGGGGATTGCGCCTATCCGGGCCATCGTGGCGGACATGGCGGAAAACCGGAATAGCCGGCCGGCGGCCTTCTTTTTCTCCGCGCATTCCGCGGCGGACCTGGTCTATGCGGAGGACTTCCGCTCTTTCGAGCGGCAGCTGCCGCATTTCACGTTCGTTCCCGTCCTCTCCCGTCCGGCTGCCGAGGACGGCTGGACGGGGGAGAAGGGAGGCCTCCCCTCCGCGCTCACGCGGCTCCTCCCCGGTCTCGATGATCACGAGGCGTACCTGTGCGGAGGCCCGGGGCTGATCGATGCGTCGATCAACGCGATGAAGGCGAAAGGCCTTCGAAGCGAGCTGATCTTCTTCGACAAATTCTCCTGAATCTCCTTATGGATATCGTGCATGCAATTGCTTTCAACCGGAAGCCGCTGTATTATGGGTCCGGGAGGTGCGTATGGCTGTACATCTGTATCTTTCAACAATTCCCGAGGCTCTGATCGCTTCCATGCTGACCCCGATGGACTTCGGCGCCTACTACGCGGTGGGCACGGAAAAGAAATCGCGCGGCCAGGCGCAGTATTTCGGCGTGGACAGGGGGTTTTCGAGCGACTACTTCCCCATGGGGGAAATAGACAGCCGCTGCGTTCCGCACGCCAATGGCGAGCCCAAGCACTCGGTGTACCTCTCCGTCTACCGCGTGCTGGAGCACGTACCGCTGTCCGCCATCGGGAGCCTCTACCTCGCCACCCGTGACGGGCGCGTTCTGGAGATCCCACCGTCAAAGGAGCTGCCGAGCTTCCCCCATGCATTCCGGCTGTACCAGGAGATCTGTCCCGTGGCTCCCCGTGTCGTGAGCGGCCTCGACCCGCGGGAGTTCTGTACCTTCATGACGGACTCGAAGCGCAGCATCCACGTCCCCAAGATCTTCTTCGCCGAGCTGAGCATCGGCGAGCTGGCGGAGAACCCTGAAACGGGCAGCGTGCACGACCTTCCCTATCCGAACATCGAGCACCTGCGCTCGTGCATCACGGAGCTGAAGAAGGATCCGCACAAGGGCACGAAGACGGTGGACCGCGTCGCGCCGATAGATTTCCCCTACCGCATGGTGCAGTACGGCTTCTTCCTCGGGGATTCGAAATCGATGCTCTACTATCCGATGCCCTCGGAACGCGAGCTTCAGACGACGCACTATGTCTGGTGGAGATCGGCGGCAGGCTGATCCCACGGTGAGCAGGGGAGGCCGATGCGTGAAGAGTTGGCCCTCCACGGAGGGAAGAAGACGGCGCGGGAGCCCTTCCCACCGTGGCCGCTGTTCGCAGAACGGACTCTCTCCGACGTCCTCGAGCCTCTGCGCACGGGGAAGGTCGCCTCGTGGTCGGGAACGAAGGGCGCGGAGTTCGAGGACCTCTGGGCGTCGTGGGCGGACGCGCCGTGCGCGGTCTCCTGTTCCAGCGGCACGGCCGCCCTGCACGTGGCCCTGCTCGCCCTCGGCGTCGAGCCGGGTGACGAGGTCCTGGTGCCGTCCCACACATTTTTCTCCACCTCGCTCGCCGTGCTGAACGCGGGGGCGCTCCCGGTTTTCTGCGACGTTGCCGACGACCAGACCCTGGACCCGCGCGGCATCGAGCCGCTCGTCACGGAGCGAACCCGGGCGCTGATCGCGGTTCACCTCTACGGCGTGGTGTGCGACATGGACAGGATCCTGAAGGCGGCGCGCCGGCGCGGCCTCGCCGTGGTAGAGGACTGCGCGCAGTCCACCGGGGGAGAGTACCGGGGCCGGAAGGCCGGGACCCTGGGGGATGCGGGTTGCTTCAGCTTCTCGCAGGGCAAGCACATCTCCACCGGGGGAGAGGGCGGAATGGTCGTCACGGCGCTTCCCGAGGTGGCGCGCGCCTGCCGGTCCCTCCGCGACTACGGCCGCGAGCACGAGGGGTCCGGGCCGGCATCCCACGTCCGCGCGGGGTTCAACTACCGGCTCACCGAGATGCAGTCCATCATCGGCATGAACGAGCTGGCACGACTGGACTCGTGGAACCTCCTGCGGCGCCGCGGGTTCGCGAAAATCTACGACCACGAGCTCTCCCACCTCCTCGGCGTGCGCGCCCTGCCGCTGAGCTCCCCGGAGCGTCTCAACGCGTACTGGAAGTATCCCCTGCAATTGGACCTGGAAAGGCTCGCGTGCGGCGCGGCGGAGATCCGTGCCGCGCTCGCGGCGGAGGGAATACCCGATGCGGGCAGCACGTGGCCCGAATCCTACGAGGAGCCGGTCCTTGCCGGACGCCGGACGCAGCGCTGCCCGAACGCCGAGGCGGTGCGCAGACGCACGCTCGTGCTCGCCCTTCCCCCGACATGGGAGCGCGCCCACATCGAGACCTGCGTGGCCGCGGTCAGGAAAGTGCTGCACGCCTACCGGAGGTGAGCAGGCGGGGCCGCCCTGATTCAGCCGTCGCCGCGCGCGCGTAGAAGCTCGACCAGGTATTTCCGATACAGCGTTTCCCGTCTCTTCAGCATGTCGAAGGGCACTTCGTACGCCTTCTCGATGACGTCCCGGGTGAAGATCTGCGACGTCGGGCCGATCCGCGGAGGCGAGCCTTTCGAGAAGAGCAGAATATGGTCCGAGTAATCCCGGGAGATATCCAGCTCGTGCACCGAGTAGTACATGCTCACCCGGCCCTTCCGTGCGAGCCCCGCGAGGTACGCCATGGCCCTTTGCTTCTGATGGTCCTCGAGCGCAAAGACAGGCTCGTCCATCGCCAGGAGCGGTGCGCCGTAGAGGAGACTGAGGGCGAGAATCGTGCGCTGCAGCTCGCCCTTGCTCACCTCCGGCGTGCGCCTCCGCAGGAGATGTGTCAGCTCGAACACCTCGACCAGCTCGGGGATGGAGAAAGCGCTCCTTTGCTCCCGGAGACCGGTTTCCTTCACGAACTCGAGGAGCTGCCCGATGGTCTCTTCGGTCTCGAATTCCATGTTTTGATAGATGAAAGAGGCGAGCTTCTGCCGTTCAGCTTCATCCTCGAGCGCACGTGTATCGACGCCGCGAATCAGGACGCGTCCCTTCGTGGGGAGCAGCCGGCCGGATGCAAGGAGGAGCAGCGTCGATTTCCCCGTGCCGTTCTGTCCGACCAGGGACACGACCCCGGCGGGAAGCGCCAGGTCGAGATCGGTGAAGATGTCCGCGGTGCCGTCGGGATAGCGGAAGCTCACGCCGTCAAAGACGATCTCGGGATTCACGGGGAGCATGGTAGCACGCCCCCGCCGGGAAATGTATCATCCTCGCATGTATGTTCGCGGAGTACAGATTGTCGTCGTGAGAAGCCCGGCCCATGCGGCAGGGGCGGAGCTCGCGGTTGCGGAGCAGGCGCCGAAGTCCTCCGGAGCGCCCCTGGACGAGCGCGGAGTCCGGGCTGTGTGCGCCGCCGGGCTCATGGAAGCCGTCGTCCGCCGCCTGGAGACCGTCGCCCTTCCGGCACCCGGGCTTTCCGAGGGGGCATCGCCGGTGATCTCTGCCAAGATCCTCGTGCAGGAGGCGATCCGCGCCGCCCGCACGGGCGAGTCCAGCCTGCGCCGGATCTTCCTGTGCTGCCCGGATGAGAAGGTCTTCAAGAGATTCGAGAAGACAGCGCACGGTTACCTGCGGCACTTCCTCGACGTGCTGATCTGGGGACCTTTCGTCACGGTGGACGTCATCATCCGGGTCCCCGCTGGAGTCGTGCTCATTGAAAGGAGCAACCCGCCCCTGGGATTCGCGCTGCCGGGGGGGTTCGTCGACTACGGGGAGAGCCTCGAAGAGGCCGTGCGCCGCGAGGCCCGTGAAGAGACGGGCCTCGATCTCCTCGACCTGGAGCAGTTCCACACCTATTCGGATCCGTCACGGGACCCCCGGTTCCACACGATCACCACGGTGTTCAGTGCGCGCGCCGAGGGGAATCCCCGCGCGGGAGACGATGCGGCCGCCGCCCGGGTGGTCCCACCCGACGAGATCAGCGGCTTGTCATTCGCTTTCGATCACGCCCGCGTACTTGAGGAGTGGGCGAAAAGATCCTCCTGAGCCTCACGAGGAACCCTGTGCGGGCGTGACTCCCCGGGTCCAGTCCACGCAGACGGGCGGCCGATGGTAGGCAAGCGCAAGTGCGTTCACCGCCGCAGGCTGCGCCTCGTACAGCAGCGCAAACCGGAACTCGTGCTCTCCCTGGTCGGTGAATCGGTACACGCGCGCGGGAGAAAGCTTCGCGGGGTCGTGCCACGCATACACCGGAGATCGCAGGAGCGTGAAGCGCAGGGATTCGGGGCTGCCGTCCAGCGCCGAACAATCCGGCGACGCCACCCCGAGTGAATGGCCGTCCGACCCGTACGCGATCGTCCAATCCATCAGGGGGTATTCGCGGCCGTCCGGGCCGCGCCGCGAGCCGCCCCCTGGAATCCCGTCCAGCCTCCCCGTGACCGCGCCGCTTACAGGCAGCACCAGCTTTGCGACGCGCAGCTTTTCCCGCCACTCCACGCGCAGCACCAGCTCGATGCGCGGGTCCCCCCGGTAGAGGCGCGCCCAGAGCACCAGGGTGCTCTCGTTGAACCGGGCCTCCACGCGCAGTGACGCGCGGACTGGCCCGGTCTCCTCCACGTGCCATGCGACAGGAGAGAAGGTGCCCAGGAGCCGGCCGGCGTACCGGTCGATGCCGTGCGACCACGTGTCGCTGGGGTCGTCGAAGACGCACAGCCGCAGCCCGTCGGCCCCGGTGAGCGGCGTGCCGGAAGAGCGGTGCCGGATCGCCAGGAGGCCGGGCGCATCGGCGCGCGCGAGGCGCCAGCGGCCGCTCTGGATCCCTTCGCCGCTTTCGCCGAGATCCGCGGTCGGCGTCTCCTCCGCGGAGCCGTCGCCGCGCACGATGGAGAAGGTGCGGATGCGCCCCGGCTCGATGCGCGATTGCCAGAGCAGGGTGCCCGGCATGTTCGCCGCCGAGGGGGAGGGCAGGAGCTGGAAAGGAACGGGCCGTCCCTCCTCGTCGGCAAGGCCACCGGCGAAGCTTTTCCAGTCTCCGAGCCAGGGCTCCCACTCGATGAAGCCGTCGAAGGGCGTATCGGAGGCATTGAACGCGACTATCCTTTGGTCCGGACGGCCCGGCAGGCCGGAGGCGTGACAGTACAACGCGCGGATGAGCGCTTTTTCCGCGGTGTCCCGGGCCCCGCCCAGCTGCGCCATCGCGTCGTCGAAAGCTTCGGGGAGCGCCGTGCCGCCGCAGGTGTCGTGGAACTGGTTGAAGAGCACTTTTTCCCATGCGCCACGGAGAGCGTCCCCTGCATGCCGATCGTCCGCGGTGCCCAGCGCCGCGAGGCTGGTCTCCGCCATGAGGAGCCGGTGCTCGGCCTGTCGCACCGCCTTCTTCAGCGCACGGCCGACGCTGTAGCAGCCCACCGCGTGCATCTGCAGCTCGCCCGTGACAACGGGAATCCGTTCCCCATGGGGCTTCACCGCATCAAAGAACGCGCGGGGGTGGGAGAAGACAAGCCGTGCGCCGGGGAACGAATCCTGGTGGGAGCGGATCCATGCCGCCTGCGCGCGCGTGGGGCCCCCGCCGTGGTCGCCCACGCCGTAGAAGCACATGACGTGGTCCACCCCGGGAAGTGCCGAGCGGAGACAGGCCTCCACCTGGGCGGAGAGGTCCTCCTCAGAGATGCAGTACGCGCGCGCAATCCGCCACGTCAGGACTTCCCGGACCCCGCCCGCCTCCTCCGTGGACCGCCAGCGGAAGAGGTCAGCGGGCAGAGCTTTCTCGTGCGCCATGGGACGCATCATGACGTAGCTGTCGTAGCCGTTGTCCGCGAGGATGCGCGGAAGGGAGGCCGCGTGGCCGAAACTGTCCACGTTGTACCCGACCGTCACCGTGGTCCCGAGTTTTTCGGAGAAGTACCTCCGGCCGGACTCGATGTGCCGGAGGAACGACTCTTCGCGGGGAAAGTTGCAGTCCGGCTGCACATACCAGCCCCCCACCACGGCCCATCGTCCGGCAGCCACGTGCGCCCGGATCCTCTCGAACAGCCCCGTGTCGATCTCCTCCACCTGCTGGTAGACCCACACGTCGGATCGCGTGAACACCAGCCGGGGATCCTCGTCTAGGATGTCACACGCCGTGCGGCATGTGGACAGGACTTCTCCCACCCCCGCCGGCCACCGCCAGAGCCAGACCGGGTCGATGTGCGCGTTGCCGATCATGTGAACCGTGATCATCGCTGTTCGCTCCTTGCGCGAGTCTCTGCCCCCGGCGCGCGGCGGTATTCAACGTGCCGAGCCGTCCAGGATGCGCTCGAACTCCTCGTCCCTGCAGGCCGGGTTGATTCCCAGCCGCGTCAGGCAGAAATCGTAGCGGACCGGGTCCCGTGGGCTGTGCCGGGCGAAGGCCCGTGTGATCTCCACCGCCGTGCGCATGTTGGCCTGGCGGCGCGCCGTGAGACCCAGCGCGCGCGCGATCCGGAACATGTGCGTGTCCAGCGGAACGACGAGCCGGGACCGGGCCACCTTGTGCCACGTCCCCGGATCCACCCGGTCACGACGCACCATCCAGCGCAGGTACAGGTTCAATCGCTTGCACGCGCTGCCGTCTGCCGGGGAGGAAAGCAGGGTCGGGCAGGCGCCCGGTCCGCCGGCACAGAGGCGCAGCCTCTCGACGAACAGCACGAGCCCCGGCAGCACCGTGTCGTCATTTCGCCCGACGCCGGCGGCAAAGAGCGTTTCCAGGGAGCCGTATTCCACGATCGTGCGCTTTACCCCGATCAGGAGTGCGGCGATCTCGTTTCCCGTGGTGAAACGGTGCTTGAAGGTGCGGAAGGTGTCGCGCAGGTCCTGGTCCGTGGTGCGCCCGAGAAAGGCGTGGGGAGATCCGCGCCCGCCGCTGCCCTCATCGCCCATCAGGCCGAGCACCCGGCCGACGCTCGCGAGGATCTGCGCAACCCTGCCGTACGCAAGGCATGCGCTGATCAGGCCGGCGATCTCCTGGTCTTCCGGTGCGGCGTAGTCGTAGACCAGCTCCAGGGGGTCGGGGTGCACGAACTCCCGGCGGTTGTATCTTCTATAAAGGGAGGCGAGGCCCGCGGTGATGTCCGTCACGAGGCCTGGAGAGCCTTCACGTAGCCGTCGATCTTGTCGAGGAGACGGGCCAGGTCGTCCAGCTTCTCTTTCTCCCGGTCCACGACGTCCTTCGGGGCGCGCTGGACGAACGACGCGTTGGACAGCTTCTCCCGGGTCCGCCTGATCTCCGACTCTGCCTTTTCCCTGTCTTTTGCGAGGCGTGCCACCTCCTTCGGCGCGTCGATGGCTTCGCGGAGCATGACGAAAACCTCGAACCCCTTGCCCGCAGCGGCAATCACGCCCGTCGCGGAGGGCCGCGTGTCCGAGAAATCCAGCCGGCGCACGCCCGCAAGGTGCGAGACCAGCGGCGCATTGGCGGTGAGGTTCTCCCGGGTGGCGGGCTCGGTGAGCACCGTCACGTCGATCCGTGCGTCCGGCGGCACGGTGAACTCCGCCCGGATGGTCCGCACCGCCCGCACCAGCTCCTGCAGCGATCCGAATCGGGCCTGCGCCTCCGGAGCCTCCCGCGCGGGGTCCGCCGCCGGGTAGGGCTGGGTCATGATGGAATCCGCGTGCCGGGGCAGCGTCTGGTAGATTTCCTCCGTGATCATCGGGAGGAACGGATGCGCGAGGCGCAGCGACTCTTCCAGCAGGGAGAGCAGGAGCGTGACGATCCTGTCCTTCTCCGCGTCGTCGGCGTTCAGCGACAGCTTGGCCGCCTCGATGTACCAGTCGCAGAAATCGTTCCAGATGAACTCGTAGATGGCCTGTGCGGCCTCGTTGAACCGGTAGCCTTCCAGGGCGGCGCGCGCAGTGGCCGCTGCCGCGTTCAGGCGATGCCCGATCCATCCGTCCACCTCGGTGCGCTTCACCGCGGAGGGATCCAGAAGGGTCCTGCCCTCGAGGTTCATCAGGAGATACCGCGACGCGTTCCAGATCTTGTTCGCGAACCGCGAACCGAGCTTCATCGTCTCCTTGTCGAAGAGCACGTCCTGACCCTGCGCCGCGAGGAACGCCATGGTGAACTTCAGCGCGTCCGCTCCGTACTCGTCGATGATCTCCAGCGGGTCGACGCCGTTGCCCAGGCTCTTGGACATTTTCCTGCCGTGCCTGTCGCGCACGAGGCCCGTGATGTAGATGTCCCGAAAGGGCACCTCCCCCATGAACTCCAGGCCCATCATGATCATCCGCGCGACCCAGAAGAAGATGATCTCGTAGGCCGTGATCAGTGTGGTGGTCGGATAGAACCGCGCGAGGTCGGCCGTCTTCTCCGGCCACCCCAGCGTGGAAAACGGCCACAGGGCCGAGGAGAACCATGTGTCCAGCACGTCCGGGTCCTGTTCGATGTCGGCGCTCCCGCATTTCGCGCACACGGTCGGATCCGTGCGGGACACGGTCATCTCTTTGCATGTCCTGCAGTACCACACCGGGATGCGGTGTCCCCACCAGAGCTGCCGGGAGATGCACCAGTCGCGGATGTTCCTCATCCAGCGGGAGTAGGTGTTTTCCCAGCGCTGCGGGAAGAACCGGATCTTCCCGTCCTCCCACGCCTTCAGGGCCTTTTCCGCCAGGGGGCGCATTTTCACGAACCACTGGTCCGAGAGGAAGGGCTCGATGACGGTGTTGCAGCGGTAGCAGTGCCCGACCTGGTGGACGTGGTCCTCTTCCTTGATGAACAGTCCCGCGGCCTTGATGTCTTCCACCACGCGGGCCCGCGCCTTGGCGACGGTGAGCCCGCGGTAGGCCTCCGGCACGTTCTCGTTCATTTTCCCGTCGGGTGTGAGGATGTTGATCTCTTTCAGCGAGTGGCGGCGGCCGATCTCATTGTCCACCGGGTCATGGGCGGGGGTCACCTTCACCGCGCCGGTGCCGAACTCACGGTCGATCTGCGCATCCGCGATGATCGGGATCTCCCTCCCCGTCAGCGGCAGGGTGAGCATCCTGCCCACCAGCGCCTTGTAGCGCTCGTCGTCGGGGTGCACGGCGACGGCCGTGTCGCCGAGCATCGTCTCGGGCCGTGTGGTGGCAATGGCGACGGAACCCGACCCGTCGGCCAGCGGGTAGCGGTAGTGGTACATCTTTCCTTTCGTTTCCACGTACTCCACTTCGTCGTCCGATATTGCGGTCCGGCAGGAAGGGCACCAATTCACGAGGTAGAAGCCCCGGTAGACCAATCCCTTCTCGTACAGGGAGACGAACACCTCTCGAACGGCCTTCGAGAGCCCTTCATCCAGGGTGAAGCGCTCGCGGTCCCAGTCGCAGGAGGAGCCGAGCCTCTTCAGCTGCTGCACGATGATGTCGTGGTGCTCGCGAGTGACCTTCCACGTTTCCTCGATGAACTTCTCCCGGCCGATCCCGGTCCGGCTGGTGCCCGCCTTCTTCAGCATTTTTTCCACGACGTGCTGCGTGGCGATGCCGGCATGGTCGGTGCCGGGAACCCACAGCGTGTCGTCTCCGATCATGCGGTGGTAGCGGATTTCGATGTCCTGGAGCGAGTTGTTCAGGCCGTGGCCCATGTGCAGGACACCGGTGACGTTGGGCGGCGGTATGACGATGATAAAGCGCTTCTTTCCCTGATCCGCGGGCCTGGGCGCGAACAGCTTCTTCTCGATCCAGCCCGCGTAGATGCGGTCCTCGTAGGTCTTCGGGTCGAAGGCTTTGCTCAGCTCGATGGCTTTCATGTGACGCGGAGCATAGCAGATGGCGCGGGACGTGTTCAATTGCGGGCGTTTCGATTGACAGCACCGTCCGCGTTGCCTACCATCCGTGCTCATGGCGGCGCGCGTGTTCGTCTTCGGAAGCATCAACACGGACCTGGTGGTCTACGTGTCGCGGCTGCCCCAGCCCGGGGAAACGATCGGCGGTGGAACCTACGGCTCCTTCCCCGGCGGCAAGGGCGCCAACCAGGCCGTGGCAGCGGCCCGGGCGGGAGCCGTCGTGGAGCTGTACGGCTGCCTCGGGGACGATACGTTCGGACGGGAGCGCATTGCCAGCCTGGAGAAGACCGGCGTGTCCACCCGCGGGGTGCGCATGCTCTCCGACGCCGCGTCGGGTATTGCGCAGATCACCGTGGACGGCGCGGGGGAAAACACGATCGTCGTTGCTCCGGGCGCCAACGATCGATTCCTGCCGGACGGCGTGGAGCTGCCTTCCCCGCCGCGCGGTGAAACGTGGGTGTCGCTGTTCCAGAACGAGGTGCCCCAGGACACCACGGAAGCCCTCATCCTGCGGGCGCGCGCGGCCGGGCACACCGTGTTCTGGAACCTCGCGCCGACGGTGAATCGGCGGCCGTCGGAGCAGGCGCTCCGGTCCGTCGACTGCCTCATCTGCAACCGCAACGAGCTCGCCGGCCTGACCGGCCGTCCCCGCCTTTCCAGCGACGATCCGCGGGGAGTGGAGGAGGATGCGCGCGCGCCCCTGGCGTGGGGGGTGCGCAGCCTCATCGTGACCCTCGGGCGGAACGGGAGCATGCACGTGACGGCTTCCGGAGTGCAGGCAGCGCGCGCCTTCGAGGTGAAGGCCATCGATACCGTGGGCGCGGGGGACTGCTACTGCGGCGTTCTCGCCGCGTCGGTTGCCCAGGGGCGGGAAATGATGGAGGCCATGCGCCGGGCCTCGGCGGCGGCGGCCATATCCACGACCCGTCGGGGCGCCCAGCCCTCCATGCCCCGGCGCGAAGAAATCGAGGAATTCCTCACGCGGCTGGGCCCGTAGCGGGCGGGGGAAGCTCCCGGCTCTCCAGGCGGTCGATCCGCGAAATCACCCAGTCCCCCCGGTCCATCTTCATCCATACCCTGTCGGTCACCGCGTGCCCTTCGGACCGGGGGCCGGCATCGACCGCGCTGTCGGCGGGGGCAGCGGGGTTCCACTTGTCGTATTTCACGAGGAACACCGGGAGAGGCTCTCCCTGCTCCTCGGAGACGGACAATCCCGTCACCCCGTACAGGGTCGCCGGAGGAGTGAGCGGCGGCCGTCCCGCCTTGTCCCATTCCGCCGCGGACATCACGTTCGAGCGCCCTTCGTATCCCTGCGTGACCCGCGAGGTGACATACAGCGTCGTCGTCTGGTCGATTTCTCCGCGGCCCGCCGGGCCGACCACGCACGCCTGCATGGTGGCGTGGTCGAGCGTGTTCATGCTGGAGTAGAAGGCTTCCACGACCCTGCGCGGCGGATACCCGCGGGTCACGCGGGGTGCCAGGACGTTCCTGAGGATCGTGCCTCCAAGCGCGCCCAGGAGCACGACAACGACCGCCGCGACGGCGGCGACCCGCCAGTTCCGCTGCCAGAATCTCCGCCGGAGGAAGCTCCTCTCCGCGGAAGCCTCCCTGGCCCCCGCCGTTGCAAGGGCGCTCTGCCGCAGCTCTTCGCTGAGGGGATGGACGAGATCACGCGTGCCCCAGCGCTCGAGGCCTTGCGAGATCTCCGCGAAGGAGACCGGCGCGCTTCCTCCGCGGCCGAGGCCCGCCATGATCGTCTCTGACACTTCCTCGTCGAGCCCGGGCACCAGGCCCGCGGGGGGCTGGATCTCGAGTCGGCGCACCTGTTCGTGAAGGTCCGCGGGGTCCGCGCCCATGAACGGAAACCGGCCCGTGACGATCCTGTAGAGCGCCGCACAGATGCTGAACGAGGCCATTCTCTCACCCGCGAGGTCCGGGTGATTCAGGCACCCGAATGTCTCCCGAGTCGCCTCGAACGAGCGGAGGTCTCTCAGTTCACGGTCGATGCGCGGGGGGAGAAAGAGAACGCCTCCCTCGTCCGTGAAAATCACGGAGTCAGACTGCAGGGGAAACCAGCCCGCGCCGCCCTGGGAAACCTGGAGGAGGGCACGCGCGAGCCGTCCCATCAGCGGCAGGGCTTTCCCCGCCGGCATCGGGAGAACCTTTTCCAGCGAAAGCCCCGGCAGGTGGGGGCCGATGAGGAAGATCTCTCCCCCGCGCTCGATGATCCCTTCGTAGCGCCAATCTCGAATCCCGGCCGGGCCGGCAATCCATCCCGCAGCCCCCCGGAGCGCGAGGATCCGCGTGAGCGCCGCTCCCCGGGTCGCGGTGCCCAGGGACACGGCGAGGTGCCGTGCCCCTGCGTCAGACAGCTCGATTGCCATGAGTCAGCGATTCTCCCCGCGGATCTGCCCTGCTTCCGGCTCTTCCTGAAAGACCGTCGCGCTGAAGATTTCGATGCGGGTGTCCGGCCAGCGCCACGCGTCGGGCGGCAAGCCTGCCTTGCGGCAGGAGTGCCCGAGAAATGTCTCGCGGTCCCAGCCCCGTTCGGAGGCGACCTGCGGGAGCAGAAGGCCGGACCTGCGGCCGTTTTTCACGAGTATGCCATGGACGCCGACGATGATGCGCCCGACATCGGTGATGCGCTCGAACGGCGAGAGGACGGAGATCTCGATGCGCACATGCGGCCATTCGTCGGGAGAAAGGGAAGGGAAGCGCGGATCGTCGAACGCGCTGGAAACGGCGACGTCTTTCACCGTCTCCAGAAGCGGCTGGCAGGCGGCGGTGTGCCCGATGCACCCCCGGAGCTCCCCCCGCACTGTCAGGGTCACGAAAGCGCCACAGGGAGTCGAGAGCTCGGGCGGAGCCGGCGGGAAATGCGCGAGCCGGCCTCCCAGGCGCGCCCCGATGGCCTCCCGCGCGGTCTGGAGGAGGATGCGCCGGTCCTGAGGGGATACTGCAAAAGTCATGCGGGCACGCGCGCGGTTTCAACGCTGACCGCGGCGTAGTGGACGATGCGCGACGCGTCCTCGTCCGTCTCCTGCGAGCGGGCGCGGGCGAGGATCCGCACCTGGCAGCCTTCTCCGGCCATGGAGAGCACGCCCGCGATGCACGTCGCGCCGCACGCGCTGATCCGGTGGCTCTCCGAAGCGCTCAACACTCCTTTCCAGTCGCAGCGGGAGAGGAGCTCTTCCAGAGCGGCGTTTTCTTTCTCCGTGTCGTGACCCGTCATGTACGAGGCCATGTTGGCCGTGACGACGAACACCGTCGTGTCGGCGCGCGGGCCGAACGTGGACAGCAGCGTGCGGGACAGCGTTTCCGCCGCCGACCGGCCGGCGGCCCCGAGGAGGATCGGCACGATCCGCACCCCGGGGAACAGGCGCGCCAGGAACGGAAGCTGCAGCTCGAGGCAGTGCTCTTCCAGGTGCGGGATGTCATCGCGCCGGTACAGGGGATCGCTCGAAACGAGCGTGGATACCGCCTCCGTGTCGACGGGGACCGGCCCCAGGGGGGTGCTGAACGCGGAAGACTCGGGGAGGAATATGGTGTTCATGGGGTCGCGGTGCACCGGTCCGATCAGGACCGCCGTGCGCACGCGCCGATCGGCGATGGATCGGTATGCGGCCGCCATAACCGCTCCGGCATATTCGTAGCCGGCGTGCGGGGAGATGACGGCGATCCCCGCGGCCCGGGGAGTCGCGGAGCCGGCGAGAAGTTCATCGATTTGCGCCGCAAGCGCCTCCCGCCGTGCGGGGTAGAAGAGTCCGTCGACGAGGGGGGGTCGGATGGCAGCCCGGAGCGGGGTGACGCCCATACCAGGGAAAAGTATCGCGGAATAGGGAGGGCAATGCAAGGCCGCGAAGGCCGCGATAACCGCTCCGCGCTTGACTTCGTCCGACTTCCACCGTATGGTCGAAGCGGTCACGCAGGTTACGAGTACTCCGTGTTGCGCGGCGCAGTCGAGAGGAGAGGAAAGAGGTGAGGTTCGTTCCCCGCAAGCTCTTCCTGACCCGGGGGGTCGGGATCAACAAGGAAAAACTGAACAGCTTCGAGATGGCGCTGAGAAACGCCGGCATCGCTCATCTGAACATCGTGCGCGTCTCGTCGATCTTCCCTCCCGGCTGCAAGATTGCGAGCCCCGAAGAGGGACTCGCCGCCCTCGAGGCCGGCGAGGTCACCTTCGTCGTCCTCGCCGAAATGGCCACGGATGAGCCCGGCAGGAGGATCGCTTCCTCCATCGGCATCGCCAGTCCCGCGGACCAGAAGATGTACGGCTACCTCTCGGAGCACCACACCTACGGACAGACGGAAAAGGAAGCGGGCGACTACGCGGAAGATCTCGCCGCCTCGATGCTCGCCACCCTGCTGGGCGTCCCCTTCGACCTCGACAAGGACTACAACGAGCGCCGGGAGCAGTACCGCATGGGCGGGCACATCGTCGACAGCACGAGCATCACCCAGACGGCGGAAGGGGCCTCCGGCGGCGTGTGGACGACTGTCGTCTCCGCGGCGGTCCTCCTGTAATGCTGGCTGCCTGTGCCGCGCTTCGCGCGGCGTGGACACGCACGTGAAGGGGCGACGACTCGACCCCACGCCGATCACGGGCGGCATCGGGATCGAATCGCTCGTCGACGATTTCTTTCTCTCCTACAACGCCGGGCGGCTGCGGGATGCCTGCCGGATCTTCGCGGACAAGATGCTGGAGCCCGACGTCACCGTGGGGCTTACCATCAGCGGCGCCCTCACGCCCACGGGCCTGGGGTACGCGGCTTTCGTCCCCCTCATCGAGGCGGGATTCGTCGACTGGATCGTTTCCACGGGCGCGAACCTCTATCACGACATCCATCGTTCGCTGGGGTTCGCCCTGTACGGCGTCTCGCCGAACGTGGACGATGTCGCCCTGCGCAAGGAAGGGATCATCCGGATCTACGACATCATCTTCGACGCCGAGGTGCTCTTCAAGACGGATGACTTCATCGCCGAGGTCCTGAAATCGGAAGAGTTCCAGCATCGCATGTCCACCGCGGAGCTTCACGGGCGCCTGGGCCGGTACGTGCGCGAGCGGGAAAAACTGCTGGGCACGACGTACCGCTCGCTCATCGGCGCCGCCTGGGAGGCCGGGGTGCCGGTCTACACCTCGAGCCCCGGGGACTCCAGCCTCGGCATGGGACTGGCGGCGCTGCGCCTCCAGGGATTCGGGGTCGGCTTCGATCCCGAGCTCGACGTGAATGAAACGGCCGCGATCGTGTACGACGCGAAGCGCACGGGCGGCAGGAGCGGCGTCCTCATCCTCGGGGGCGGAAGCCCCAAGAACTTCGCGCTGCAGACCGAACCCCAGATCCAGGAGATCTACAAGCTGGCCGAGAAGGGCCACGACTATTTCATCCAGATCACCGACGCGCGCGTGGACACCGGTGGCCTCTCTGGAGCGACCTCGCAGGAAGCCGTCACGTGGGGCAAGGTGGATCCCGAGCAGCTCCCCGACACCGTTGTCTGCTATACGGACATCACGATCGCCCTGCCCATCATGACGGCGTATGCGCTCAGCCGGCGCCGGCCGCGCACGCTCCGCCGCCTTGCGGACCGCCGGGAGGAAATGTTGGCCCGGCTCTCCTCTGATTTCACCCGCACACAGAAGGAATAGACGCACCGACCGCGCGCGGAGCGCGCAGGGGAGGATTCGTTCGGAGGCTCGTATGAACGTCAGGGAGCGATTTCTCACGGTCATGGACGGGGGCCCGGCGGCGTCCCCGAAATGGGAATTCGGATACTGGGGCGCGAATTACGGCAATTGGTACCGGGATGGCCTGCCGAAGCACCGGGAGCCGCGCCCGCTGCGGCACGTGGGAACGACCAACTCATCTCTCTACATTCCCTGCTGGAACTCGCTTCCGCCCGGAAAGCTGTCCGCGGGCATCGCGGTGCTGGGCGGCGGCCTGTACTGGCCAACGCAGGGCTTTGCGCTCGATGACGACGTGCGGGCGGCCTGCGGAATGGACAAGGGCCAGATCCTGGTCAGCCTCGACCTGCTCTTTCACCCTCGGTTCGAGCCGCGCATACTGCAGGAGACCGAGACCTCGCTCGTGTACGTGGACCTGGACGGCGTGAAACGCCAGTTCTCGAAGGAGACCGGCGTCATCCCGTCCGCGCTGGAAAACCCGATCAGGGACTGGACCACCTGGAATCGCCTGAAGGCCGAGCGGCTTACCCTGAAGGACATCACGGGCAGGTTTCCGCCGAACTGGCCCACGCTCCTGAAGAAGTATCGAAGCCGCGACTACCCGCTGGTGCTGGGCGGCTACCCCCAGGGCTATTTCGGCACCCTTGCCCACCTCATGGGCTACGAGCACCTGTTCTACAACTACACCGACGATCCGAAGCTCATCCACGACATCCAGAAGACATTCACCGACGTCTGGCTCGCCGTGTACGAGGAAGTCCTTTCGCAGACCAACGTGGACATGTTCGTATTCTGGGAAGATATCTCCGCGGGCACCGGTTCCATGGTGGCGCCCGCCATGATCCGCGAATACATGCTGCCGTACTACAAGCGGCTCACCGGCTTTCTCAAGGCCCACGGGGTGAAGGTGATCTTCGTGGACACCGACGGGGAGTGCACCGATCTCATTCCCCTCTTCCTCGAGGGCGGCGTCACCGGGATGTACCCCATGGAGGCGAGCTGCGGCGTTGACATCGTCAAGGTACGAAAGCTCTTCCCGACGCTCCAGCTCATGGGCGGAATTCCCAAGTCGGAGATCACCCGCGGACCGGCCCGGATCGAGGAGATCCTCCTGCCGGCCCGCGAAGTCCTGAAGACGGGGCGCTACGTGCCTTTCGGCGATCACCTCATTCCCCCTGAGGTGCCATGGGAGGAGTTCCGCTACTATCGGCGCAGGCTCAACGAGTTGATCGACGCCGCGGCTCTGCCGTCAGCGCATTAGCGCGCCGAGTACGGCGGCGCGATAATCCGCCGAGTACGGCGGTGCCCTATATCGATGCGCCTGGCGGGCCGCCGGCCTTCAGCCGCTCCAGCCGAGCCGGGTCGAGCTTGACGTGCAGGTTCTTCTCCTGTGTCGGGAGCACCGTCCCCCGGCGGGCTCCCTTCGCCCGCCTGAGGTATTTCACCATCGTGTAGTAGACGTCGCCCTGCCCCGACGTCTTCCCCTTCGAGAAATGCACGGCGAGCGTCGCCGCGTCGAGCATGGTCTCCAGCGGCAGGCTCTTCCCCGGCTGGGCCTTCACGAACACGTAGGCGCCGGGCCAGTCGCGCGCGTGGAACCACCAGTCGTTCCCCCGGACCCTTTTCCGCAGAAGCTCGTCGTTCTCCGCCGCCGTGCGGCCGACGATGATTCGAAACGGCGGAGAGACGAACACGAGGCCCGGCATGTCGGTTTCGTGCAGCGGCTTGCGCGCGCGCGCGGCGTTCCTGGCCGCCGTGACGAGCGCCTCCTGATCGGGATTGGCGGCGAGTGCCGCGCGCTCCGCACGCACCCGGCGCAGGGTTGCCTCGAGATTCTCGATCTCTTCCTGCACCTTGCTGCGGCCCAGCCGTGCCTTGCGGTGCCGATCGTAGTAACGCTCCGCGTTCCGCGCCGGCGTAAGGTCCGGCTTCAACTCGATCTCGACAGCCGCGTTTTCGTGGAAAAAATCCTCGACCCGGATCCACCGCTCCCCCTTGCCGACGAGGTGCAGGTTGCTCGTCAGCAGGTCGCCGAGCTCTCGGAATCTCTCCAGGCTTTCATACTCGGAAAGACGGCCCCGAAGCCTCTCGATGTTGGCCAGGAGCTTGTTTTCGCTGATTTCCAGCTCCGCCTCGGCCTGCGCGGCGGCCCGCTCCCAGTCCCCTTTGCCCTCGAGGTCCTTGTAGAACGCCTCGAGCTTTGCGTTGAATGACCCGTCCCCGGGAAGCTGCCGAACGGCATATTCGACGGGTGCGGAGATCGCGGACCGGGGCCGCCCGCCGCCCGTTCCGCGTGGGTCGAATACCCGGCCGGAGATCTCGTCCTTCTTCGGCCGGCGGTAGAAAGCGTCCAGGATGACGCCCGATTCGTCAGTGAGAACAACGTTCGCCGCCGCGCCCCAGAGTCGGACCCAGAGTGCTTTCAGATCGGCGCCCCGGCGCACCGTGATCCTCACGATCCGCTCGCCCTGGGCCGGGTCCTGCAAGGAGCGAAGCTGCTCGGCGGCCTCGATTCTCCCACCCCTGATGTGCGCGCGGAGGAAGGAGGCGAACCGCAATGGCCTGGCGGGGTTGGAGAGCTTCTCCGTCAGCGCGTGCATTCTCGGAAAACGGGGCGAAAGGGAGATGAGAACCGAGCTCTGCGCGCCCTCACGGAAGAGGTGGAGGACAAGCCTGTCGTGCCGTGGCTGGTGGACCTCCTGGATCAGGCTGCCCGCCAGGGAGAGCTCGGCCAGCACGAGGTCGATCTCCTTCCAGTTGAGCGAACCGCGTGCGCCGGTGGGAACATTCATCCGCGGGAGCCCGCCGCCTGCCGGAACTGCCGGGCGTCGTCGGGGGAGAAGAACACGAGAGTGATCGTTCGCGGAGCGGCGTTCTCTCTGCAGTAGGTCCCCAAAGCCGCCCATACAACGCGCGCCGCCGCGTCCCGCGGGTACCCGTACACGCCGGTGGAGATCGCGGGGAACGCGATGCTCGACGCGCCCAGTTTCGCGGCCAGGGCCAGGCTGTTGCGATAACATGCGGCCAGCGTCCGCGCTTCACCGGAGCTGCCCCCGTGCCACACGGGACCCACCGTGTGGATCACGTACCGCGCCGGAAGCCGACCCGCGGTGGTTTCCACGGCCTCGCCGGCCGGCAATCCCTCGGGGAGCCTCTCCCGGCGGAGCGCCCGGCATGCCTCGAGGATTGCCGGACCCCCGGCCCGGTGAATCGCCCCGTCCACGCCTCCGCCGCCCAGGAGCCCCGAGTTGGCGGCGTTGACAATGACGTCCACCTCGATCCGCGTGATGTCGCCGGTCCGTACGAGCAGCCGCCCGTCGAGGAAAGTGTCCGTGCTGTCACTCACAACAGCCTCCCGATCTCCGCAATCATATAGAAGGAACCGGTGACGAGGATCGGACGTACCCCCTCCGATGCCTCCCGCGCCCGCTGGAGGGCCCGCTCAGGATCTTTTTCCAATACGGTGGCGGGATTGTAAGTGCGGAAGATCTCCGCCACCTCCGCCGGGTCGCTCTCCTTGAACGTGCCGGGCGTGGAGATGATGACACGGGAGAAAGCCGCGGCGAGGATTGCCGCCATCTCCCGCGGCCTCTTTCCGGAGACGGACCCGAAGAGCAGGACCGCATCGCCCGGGAATATCGCGCGAAACGAGGAGAGGAGCCTGGTCACAGCGAGAGGCGTATGCGCTCCGTCCAGCACGATCACGGGGGCGCCTCCCCGCACTTCCATGCGGCCCGGCAGGGTGGTGCGGGCAAATCCCTCGCGGAAACAGGAAATGGGTATCTCCGGCATCGTCCGCCGCAGGGTGAGAAGGGCCAGCGCGGCGTTTTCGGCTTGAAACTCGCCCAGCATTGCCAGGCGGAGGTCCTCGGCCTGCTCGCCGGCGAACTGCACGGTGACGGAAGTGCCTCGGGGGTCCAACTGGGTGGAAAGCACCCGTGTCACCTCATCGAGGAAGGTGACCGGGCTGCCTCTCTCCATGCCGGCTTTGCGGAAGACTTCCTTCGTGCCCGGGGGCTGCAGGCCGATGAAGGCCGGCACGCCCGGCTTGATGATTCCCGCCTTCTCCCCGGCGATCTTTTCCAGCGTGTCTCCCAGGACGTCCGTGTGCTCGAGGTCGAGCGGTGTGATGACCGACACCACCGGCGTGATGACGTTGGTGGCATCCAGCCGTCCCCCGATTCCCACCTCGATGACCACGTGGGCGCACCCTGCGTCGCGGAAATACAGGAGCGCGAGCAGGGTGTACAGCTCGAAAGTGGTCGGCGCGAAATGCCCCGGCATGCCTTCGGCGGGCAGTGCGTCGAGGGCAGCCTTCACCTGGCTGCCCACCCGCACCAGCAGGTCGTTCCGCGGGGCCTGGCCGGACAGGGAGATCCTCTCGAACGGGCTGTACACGTGCGGGGAGGTGTACAGGCCGGTGCGATTTCCCGCGGCGCGGAGGACGGAGGCGATGAGCGCCGCCGTCGAACCCTTGCCCTTGGTGCCGGCCACGTGGATGGCGGAGAGCTCCCTGTCGGGATCGTCGAACATCCCGAGGAGTCTCCGCATGCGGTCCAGCCGATAGGTGCGTTTGTCGAATGGAAGATTGCCCCGCTCGAGGTTGGTGAATGACTCCACCCAGGAGAAGACATCCTCCGGGGCCGTCAGCGCACCCCTCATCGGCGCAGGACCGATGTCTCCCTCTCCATTGTGCCGGTTCGGAGGATCTCGTGGATCTTGTACGTGCCGTACATGCGCGCCTTCAGGAATCCGTTCCACGCGGCATCAGCAAGTCGACCCGCCCTCACCAGGTCGAAAAGCCACTGGTCGGTGTACTGCGGATCCTGCTGGGGAAACCCGGCCTGGATCTCCAGCAGCCATGCCTGGTTGAAGTCTTCCTGGGACCCGATGTGGGGTGCCATGATGACGGGGATTCCAAGGCCGCAGTAGAAGGAAAGCTCGCTCGGTTTCGTCCACAGGATGTCCGTGGTCCGCATGCACTCCGTAAAGCCTCGGAAGTATTCATCCAGAGTTCGGCCGAAGATGATCTTTATCTGAGGGAGGGCGAGCTCCTTCTTGACGTTTTCCAGGAATTGCGCCACCTCGGGCCGCACTCCGGCGAGAATGTTGTAATTGATTTCGCCTTGTGCGATCTTCTCCCGCAGGCTGCGCGCCACCCGGGCGGAGATATCCGTCTGCGCTCCCGCTCCTCCAACTCCGAATGTCAGGGTGAGCGCCCGTTCCCTGGCGAAGGCGCAGTTCTTTGCCCCGAGGAAATGCTCGACGTTCAGGCCGTGCAGCGGCCAGAACCGATCCGCGGGGTCGAGGTAGCGCAGCCGCTGGCCGAGGTCCCGTTTCAGCACGGAGATGTTCTCGTCGCCGAGGAGCTCGAGGGGGATGGGGAACCCGGTGAGCCATATCCGTTCGTTGGGGATGCCATACTCGTTGAGTCGACGCACGGCCCGGCCGCAGGGGGCGAGGTAGGTGATCTTGCTCTCCCGCGGATTTTCCGAAACCCAGGCCCTGTTCACCTCCGCATCGCAGATGATGCAGTATATCCTTCCGAATCCTGCCATGTCCGCGGCTATCGCCGGCGCGTAGAACGATGTCACCAGGGGAAGAGGCTTCTGCTTCATCTTCTCCAGCAGTCCGCTGCACATTCCGCTCTGGATGAGCTTCTTCAGCCAGTTCACCTGGTACGTGGGATGAGAGAGGTCCCGCAGCGGATAGAACGGGGGGATGTTCTGCAGCTTGTCCAGCAGGCCGAACACCGCGTTGCCGATGATCGGCCAGCTTTTCGTGCGGGAGAGGAATTCGTAGCTTCGCCGGAGCCGCTCCCAGAGCTTGGCCTCGCCGTTGGTGTTGTTCTCCGCCTTTCCCAGGGTGATGAGGCCCCCCTCGGCGATGTCGCGCAGCGGGTAGGCGGCGCGCTGGTGCCCGAGGCCCATGTCCGCGGTGGCGACCCACGCGCGCACGTCCACCGGGCGGAGGACGCCCGTGGGCTTTCCTTTCGGCAGTCGCTTCACAGGGCGGGGGGCGGGGGCGCGGGTCCGGGCCGGCGCCTTCTTCCGGGGTTCAGGCCTGGTGGACGATTTCGGGCTCATTCTTTCTCCTCTCCCTCAGCGCCTTGGCGTGCGCGGGAAATCCTTCGTAGTCCGCGAGCGCGATGGCCGCATGCCGCAGCGCGTCGAAGCCTGCCGTGGTGAGGCAGGCAATGGACGAGAACTTCATGAAATCTCTGACCGAGAGCGCCGAGCACGTCCGCGCTCTCCCGCCTGTCGGCAGCACGGCATTGGCGCCGATCGCGTAGTTGGCGAGCGAGAACGGGGTGTCCTGGCCGAGGAGGATCTCCCCCGCGTTGCGAATGAGCGAAAGGGTCTGGAGCGGCTCGGCTGTGGCGATCTGCAGGTGCTCGGGGGCAACGGAATCGGCAATCCCCGCCGCTTCAACCATACCGCGGGCAAGGATGATACCTCCGTAGTTCTCCAGGACTTTCGTCACGTACGACGCCCGCGGCTCGGGAAGCTCCCGGATGAGCCCCGGGAGGAGCTTCGCCACTGACTCCGCAGTGGGAGCGCTGTCGGTTACCAGGAGCGCCTGCGAGTCCGGCCCGTGCTCTGCTTCGATGAGGAGGTCGAGGGCGAGACGACGCGGATCCGCCGACGCGTCCGCGAGAATCATTGACTCCGACGGCCCGGCCGGGAGCCCCACGTCCACCACGGACGCGAGAATGCGCTTGGCCGCGGTGACGTACTGGTTGCCCGGACCGAGGAGCTTGACGACGGACGGGATGCTTTTCGTCCCGTATGCAAGGGCTGCCAGGGCCTGGACACCACCGACGCGGTACACCTCGTGCACGCCGCACAACCGGGCCGCGAACAGCGTGGCCGGATCGCAGCGTCCTGATGCATCCGGCGGAGTGACCACCACCCGGCGGGGAACTCCCGCCACCTGCGCGGGCACTGCCATCATGTAGGTGGAGGACGGAAAGCTGCCCTTGCCTCGCGGAGCGTAGAGGCCCACGGACGAGATCGGCGTGGCACGCTCTCCCGCGTAGACACCCGCCCGCACTTCGCCGAGTGTCATCGGAGGAGGCAGCTGCCTCTCGTGGCAGACCCGGACGTTCCGCGCGCAGGACCGGATGGCGTCCTTCACCTCGTCCGGCAGGGTCCTCTCCGCATCCTCGAACTCCCGCTCCTGAACGCCCAGGGGCACGCGGGAGAGGTCGGCGTCATTGAACTGGCGGGTGTAGAAGATGAGGGCCGCATCCCCCTCCTGGCGGACTCTCTCGATGATCTCCTGCACGCGGGGGATCACCGCGGAGATGTCCTGTTCCGAGCGCGAAAGGATCTTCTCCTTTTGGCGCTCATCGAGTGAGGCCCAGGCCAGGACGGGCACATGCATATCAGCTACTGTACCGGGCGATTCGGCCGGCGTCAACGCAGGGCTCTCTGCTTGACTTCCCTGGCTTCTCTATTTACATTTTTTGCAGTTGAATGTCTCTCGCATCCACCACGACACGACAGACGATGGGATATCCAGGCGGCACCGAAGCGGGAGAGCCGCGCGCCGGGAGAGCGGAAAGCCACGGAGGACCGTGGCCGCGGGAGAGCAGGACAAAGGAGACGTACTATGGGACGAGTCATCGGAATCGATCTCGGGACTTCGAACTCCGCCGCGGCGGTGATGGAAGGCGGCAGGCCGGTCATCATTCCGTCCGCTGAGGGCGCCGGAGTCTCGTCGGGAAAGGCATTCCCGTCCTTCGTGGCGTTCACGAAGGAGGGAGACCGCCTGGTGGGAGAGCCGGCACGGCGGCAGGCGGCAATCAACCCGGACGGAACCATCTACGCGGCAAAGCGGAAGATGGGCACGGACCACAAGTTCAAGCCCTTCGGCAAGGAATACAGCCCCCAGCAGATCTCGGCGTTCATCCTCCAGAAGATCAAGCAGGATGCGGAGTCCTACCTCGGGGACACGGTGGAGGAGGTGGTGATCACCTGCCCCGCCTATTTCGACGACAACCAGCGCACCGCCACGAAGGACGCCGGTGAGATCGCGGGCCTGAAGGTGCTGCGGATCATCAACGAGCCCACCGCGGCCTGTCTCGCCTACGGGCTGGAGAAGGCGGGCAAGGAGCTGAAGATCCTCGTCTTCGACTTCGGCGGAGGCACTCTCGACGTGACGATCATGGAGATGTGGAAGGAAGGCGGGTTCAAGGTCGTGGCGACCAGCGGCGACACGCAGCTGGGCGGCACGGACATGGACAACGCTTTCGTGGACTACATCGAGAAGGAGTTCCTGCGCCAGACCGGCATCGATCTGAAGAAAGACACCATGGCCACCCAGCGGGTGCGCGAAGCGGCGGAGAAGGCCAAGGTCGAGCTGTCGAGCACCATGTCGACGGACATCAACCTGCCGTTCATCACCGCGGACGCGACCGGACCCAAGCATCTCACGATGACCGTCAACAGGGCGAAGCTGGAGGAGCTCATCGGGCCGATCGTCCAGCGCTGCCGCGGACCCCTGGAGACGGCCATGCGGGACGCGAAGGGGGCGCTCGCCAAGGACGGGGTGCAGTTCAACGAGAACGGCGCGGACGTCGACAAGATCATCATGGTCGGCGGCCCCACGCGCATGCCGATCGTGCAGAAGTTCGTCGAGGATTTTTTCGGAAAGAAGATCGAGCGCGGCGTCGATCCGATGGAATGCGTCGCCATGGGCGCGGCGATCCAGGCGGCGATCATCAAGGGCGAGGTGAAGGACGTCCTTCTCCTCGACGTCACCCCGCTCTCGCTGGGCATCGAGACCCTCGGCGGGGTGAGCACGAAGCTCATCGAGCGCAACACCACGATCCCCACGCGGAAGAGCGAGATTTTCTCCACGGCCGCGGACAACCAGACGGAAGTGACCATAAGGGTGCTCCAGGGCGAGCGGCCGATGGCCAACGACAACGTCGAGCTGGGAAGGTTCAATCTCGTGGGCATCCCGCCCGCGCCCCGCGGAGTTCCGCAGGTCGAGGTGTCCTTCGACATCGACGCGAACGGCATCGTCAGCGTCGCGGCCAAGGACCTGGGAACCGGCAAGCAGCAGTCCATCAAGATCACCGCGCCGAAGAAGCTTTCCAAGGAAGAGATCGAAAAGATGGTGCGGCAGGCGGAGCAGTTCGCATCGGAGGATGCGAAGAAGAAGGAAGAGGTGGAGGCCGTCAACCAGGCCGACACCCTGGCCTATTCCGTCGAGAAGTCCCTGAAGGACTACGGCGACAAGGTGAGCCAGACCGAGCGCGCCGATATCGAGGCGAAGCTCAACGATCTGCGATCCGCGATCAAGGACAAGAACCTGGACCGCATCAAGAAGGCGACGGACGATCTGACCAAGGCGTCGCACAAGCTTGCCGAGGAAGTGTACAAGCAGGGCGCGGGCAAGCCCGGAGGCGGGCAGCCCGGTCCCGACCAGGGCGCGGGCCCGGCGGGAGGGCCGACGGGTTCCGCGGGCGACGGGCGCAAAAAGGATGACGACGTCATCGACGCGGAGTTCCGAGAAGAGAAGAAATAGAGCGCTTCATTCCGCGCGCGGACGGCCCCCGGGAGATCCGGGGGCCATCCTGCCCCAGGAAGAGCGATGTCATCGAAACGCGACTACTACGAAATACTCGGTGTTCGAAAAGGCGCCACTCCGGAAGAGCTGAAGAAGGCCTACCGGGAGCTCGCGCTGCGATCGCACCCTGACCGTGTCCCCGCCGAAAAGAAAAAGGAAGCCGAGGACCAGTTCAAGGAAATCTCCGAGGCGTACGCCGTGCTCACGGATCCTCAGAAGAGGGCGCTGTACGACCAGTACGGGCACTCGGGGGTCGACCAGAAGTTCCGCCAGGAGGACATCTTCCGCGGGACCGACTTCCGCAGCGTCTTCGAGGGGGTCCCGGACGGGTTCGGAGGGGGCTTTTTCGAGAGCCTCTTCGGCGATCTCGGCTTCGAGATCTTCAGCCCGCGCGGACGGAAGAAGAGGCGCGCCTCCGGGGCGGAGTCGGAGAGTCCTGGCCGGGATCTCGAGGCTCCTTTCGACGTGACCCTGGAAGAGGCCTACCGCGGGACGGAAAAAACCATATCCATCCCGAGGGACGATCCGTGCGCGGTCTGCGGCGGAACGGGCGCCGTCGGCGGCGCGGCGTGCGCGACCTGCGGGGGCACCGGACGGGTTCAGTCCACGCGCTCCCTTTCCGTCACCGTTCCGCCGGGCGTGAAGAGCGGCTCGCGACTGCGGATGAAGGGCGAGGGGGAGACCGGCAGCCGCGGCAAGGGGGACTTGTACCTCGTCGTCGAGGTGCTTCCCCATGGGACGTTTCAGCGACAAGGCAGGGACCTGGTGACGGAAGTGGCGGCGACACTGCCGCAGGCGATGCTCGGCGCCGAGCTCAGCGTTCCCACGATGGAGGGCAGCGTGATGATGAGGATCCCGGCGGGCACCCAGGCCGGGACGACTTTCCGCCTGCGCGGGAAGGGAATGCCCGACCTGCACGGGAAGGGGTTCGGCGACGAACTGGTGAAGGTGAGCGTGGAGATCCCCCGCAACCTGAGCTCGCGCCAGAAGGAGCTCGTGGAGGAGCTCGCGCGGACGCTGGAGAAAGCCCCTACGTCCCGCTGAGAATCCCTTCGTAGATCACCATCTCCGCCCCGTGGAGCGTCACGGTAAATCCGTCTTCGAACAGCGACATCGCCTCCGGCACGGAACCAATGGCCGCGACGTCCGGCGCGACTCCCCGGATCTGCTCGGGGCTGAGGTAGGAAGACTCTTCCAGGATGATGCCGCGCAGGCCCTTCAGGAGGGGCAGGAAATCCGGGGTTAGGAACCGCGCGAGCAGGATTTCGGAGTCGTCGTGCTTCAGCCTCAGCTCCGCGTCGAGGGAGTCCTCCACGCGCACGATCTTTCCCGAGCGGTAGCCGCCGAATCCCCTCTCGCCCTTCGCGAGAACGTTCCCGATGAAATGGACCTTGATCGTGTTCAGCATGATAGGGGAGTGCACCGGCACGCCGGCGAGGATCACGACCTTGTCCGATCGTTTCACCAGCCCTTTCTCCAGGGCCGCGGCCAGCGCGTTGTTCATCATCATGTCTGAATTGTCGGCGATGTCGCAGAGCAGGGGGTGGACGCCCCAGTAAAGGAGGAGCCTTCGCTGCACCGCCGCCGACGGGGTGACGGCAAGGATCGATTGCGTGGGGCGGTACTTGCTGATCAGGCGGGGAGTGTTGCCGTGAAGCGTCGGGGCGATGATTGCCGTGGCCCGGATCTCGCGCGCCACGAGGAACGCGCTGCGCGTCACCGCCTGCGCGATGTCCTCCCCTATGTCGTCCAGGCGGAAGAACCGCCGCACCCGCGACTCGTATTCCGGAGAGGATTCCACGGTGCCGGCGATGGAGCCCATCACCTGGACGGCCGCGACGGGATATTTCCCGCTGGCCGTCTCTCCGGACAGCATCACCGCGTCGGACCCGTCGAAGATCGCGTTTGCCACGTCGGTGGCCTCGGCCCGGGTCGGCCGCGGGTTGTGGATCATCGAATCCAGCATCTGGGTGGCGGTGATGACGGCCTTGTTCTGGTCGTGGCACTTCAGGATGATTCTTTTCTGCACGAGCGGCATTTCCTCCGTGGCCATCTGCACCCCGAGGTCGCCCCGGGCCACCATGATGCCGTCGGACACGCGGATGATCCCGTCGATGTTTTCCACGCCCTCCTGGTCCTCGATCTTGGCGATGATGTGCATGCGGGAGCCCTCGGCCAGGAGGATCTGCCGAATTTCCAGGATGTCCTCCGGCTTGCGGACGAACGAGGCGGCGACGAAATCCATTTCCTGCCGCACCGCGAAGCGGAGATTCTCGACGTCCTTCTCGGTCACCGCGGGAAGCCTGCTCTTGACGCCGATGATATTCACGTTCTTGTGAGAACCGAGGGTCCCCCCTGTCCGCACGACGCAGAGGGTCTCCCGGTTGCGCACCGCGCTCACCTCGAGGTCGATCAGGCCGTCGGCGATCAGGACGTGCATGCCGGCAACGGCCTGGTCCGGGAGATCCATGTACGAAATGCTGAGGCGCTCCGCCGTGCACGGGCCGTCGTCCACCGTGAGCACGACATCGCTGCCCGTGCGCAGCTCCACCGACCCATCCCCCGCGACTGCGCCCGTTCGGACCTCGGGCCCCTTGATATCGATGAGGAGCGCCACGGGAATTGCTGTGGCGCGGCTGGCCGCGCGGAGCCGCTCGATCATGGCAGCGTGGTAGTCGTGCGTGCCATGCGCCATGTTGAACCGCGCGACGTTCATCCCTGCCTCGAGGAGCTGCTCGAGTATGCGCGGAGTCTCGGTCGCCGGACCGAGAGTGCAGACGATCTTTGTCTTTCGCGTCATTTTCGCCACTCCTCCAGCAGGGGCACGGCCTGCTCGACGAGCTGGAGACACGACTCACGGTCCGGGTTCGCGGCTCTTCCGCCCCAGAGCCGGCAGAGGAACGCCCTCCTGGTCTCACCGCGCTCCTGCTCCCCGCCGAGAGCGTGTTCCACGGCGGCCGCCGCTCCCAGTGCCAGGCCCGTGGGGGTGATGCCGGCCTGGAGGCAGAGCCGCATCGTGCCGAAGAATCGATCCTCCCAGCCGAGCTTGCGCGAAGGATCGCGGATGATCCGTTCCACCCGGTCGAAAAGCCAGGGGTTCACCATTCTTTCCATGAGGTCCTCCGCATAGGCGGCATAGCCGGCTTCCGTGAAAAGGCTGTCACGGGTCCCGGCGTGCCGGCGGATGAGCGCCGTTCCTGATTCCTCGCGGAACACCCGCCGGCCCAGCGCCAGGAGCTCGGCGTCTCCGCCGATCCTGCTCATCACGTCATACCTTCGAAGCCGGGCGAGATAGCCAAGAAGCGCGTGCACCGCGTTGTGCCCGTACAGCTTCGCTTCCTCGAAGGGGAGGAGGTCGTCTTTCTCCTGGAACACGCGGATCCTCCGCTGGAAGCCGGGGAGGGTGATTCGCGAGATGAGGATCCTGTTGAACTCCTCCACCAGCACGCACTTCGAGAAGCCCGGGACAAGGGGAACGAGCCCCAGTCGTTTCATCTCCTCCGGGGTGGACACGACGCCGCTCATCTTGCCGACCACGGTGTTGAGGCACTGCAGGTCCTCGAATGACGCTCCCGGGGCCCGTTCCTGGACGGCCTTGGCGAGGATCTCTGCGGCGAAATTGTTGTTCTCCGCTGTATAGACGATTCTCTTCCGGCCCGTCCGCGCTCCGCGCGCGAGCAGGGCGGCAATCGATGCCTCGCCCCCGGACTTGTACAGGTCGACACTCGGGATTGCCGTGCCCAATTCCTGCGCCTCGGTGATCGCCGATTGAAGGACCACCCGGTCGGCTTCCACGCGTGGATTGTACAGCTCGACGGGGCCAAGCCGCCGGGAGCGAATGCCGGTCTTTCCGGCAATGTTGATCGCGACCTCGTTGCCGGCGGCGCGGACCGCGTCCACCAGGGCCTGGTCCACTTCCGCCACGACGAAACGGTCGAAACCGCCCGATTCGAAGGCCTCGAAGAGCAGGAGACCGGTCTGGATCGGTCCGAATCCGAATCCCACGAAAGTCGCCGACAATGAGGCCGCCTCCCCGCAGCCAGAGGAAAGTACCACGCCACCCGAGGCACCACCAGCCCCGCAGCCGAACGGTCGTCATCGTGATGTTAACCCGCGCGACACTCGGTCTCCAGAGAGATGATATGGCGCATCGTACCCTGATATAGCAGAAAGTTTTCGGCGGAGGCGCGCACGAATCGGTGCGCCCGCGTCGTACTCTAATTCCTTATGGCACAAATAGCTTTTCTAGCCGTCAAAGACCGGGCATGCAAGGCATGGACGTCTCCTTTTTCCGCAGCGCGCGTGAACTCTCAGCGCAGTACGTGGTTGCGCCAGGCGAAAATCAAAACAAAAATTTGACATGAAGGAGAAAACCATGTAAGCATTGTACCGGAGTTTGCCACCTAAACCATCAATTACTTGCAGGTTGTGGATGGGACAACAAACTTCTCAAGGAGGCTCCCGATGAAAAGACTTCTCTACCGCGTTTTCACCATTCTTCTCTTCATGCTCCTTCTTGGGGGATCTGCAATCGCGGCGGATGTCACGCAAGTTGCAAACGCCATCAAAGCTGAGGGATCGACGCTGAATATCATCGGGTGGGGATATTGGGGTCTACCCGAAAGCAAGTGGCTTCCCGCTTTTCAGAAACTCATAAAAGATACCTACGGGGTAAACATCTTCGTGAACTGGAACCCAGGAGCGGGGGGAGAAAGCCTTGCGACCTTGAGAGTTGCATTGGCCGGGAAGCGCAAACCTCCGTTCGATGTGTACATGACTTCTCGAATGTGGGGCACGCAGATGAAGACGCTGGGGATTGCCGTGCGATACTTCCCGGATCCCCTCGTGCCGAACGCGGCGAAGGTCCCCGCTGCGTTCAAGGATAACGCCGGATACTGGGTAAACTTCCAGGCGTCGTCGACCTTGTCGATCATCCTGAACAAGAAATACGTTGATGAATCCGCGATATCCAAAATCAAGGATTTCAAGGATCTGGCGGACCCCTCCTTGAACCTGGGCAAACACCTGGTTCTCTACTCTCCCACAAATGCGATTGGCGTTGGTACCCTGGTCGCGATCTCCCGGTCCCTGGGGCTGGACTACCACAAGCCCGCGGATATGACAAAGACCTTCAATTGGATAAGGGACAATCTGAACCCCCTGGTTCTCCAGTGGATTTCGGACGAAGGGGTTCAAGACATGCTCATGCAAAAAGAGGATGGATGGGTGACAATATCCAATCCCTCGTTCGCACGATTGTATATCGTGAACGGCATGGATATCGCGCAAGTGTTCCCGACATCAGGCTTGCAGGACCGCAACGGAATGGCCCTTATTGCGAAGGACAGCGAGCATCAGACTCTTGCAAAGCTGTGGCTGAATTATGTTCTTGGGCCGGAGTGGCAGTTGCAGCAATATCCGGACGTCGAAAAGGGAACGCTGTACGGGGCGTTGGAAAGTGTCGTGGTGCCCGACTACTGGAAGGATATGTCAGACGAGGGAAAAGCAATCGAGACCAATCCCTCACAGCTCACGAATGCGTTCTATGAATTGGATTGGGCCTATCTTGCATCGCAGAACGAAGCGTGGATTCAGCAGTTCCAGGATATTGTCGCGAAGTAGGCACGAAATCTGATCTTTCCAGGAAAGTCTGTCTCTCTCTCCTCACGTCGTGGAGAAGAGAGACAGACTTCCTGGACCCCAAGGGAGTACGCCATGGCAAAGGAAATC
>JBKQPS010000161.1:0-4436 GCA_052144915.1 Spirochaetia bacterium
GTGTGGAACGGGCGGGAGCTCGAGCGTTCCGGCGGCGGGCGGTCCTTCACGTGCACGCTGGAGCCGGGCGAAGTGGGGTGCATCGTCGCGGGGCCGGCGCCGGCACCTCTCGTGTTCGACGCCGACCCGGGTGAGCCGCGGCGGCATCGACCTGTCACCCTGAGCGCCTACGAGCCGCGGCCTGCTCCTCTGCCGACTGCGCCGCGGCCTGTGGCGGCCGGCATACGCGCGCGCAGGCCCGGCGCGCCGCGGGACATGGCGGCCATACCGGGCGGGCGGTACGTGATGAAAGTCCGCAGGGCCTGTGATCCTGTCATGGAAGGCGGCACATACGCGGATATCTCACACCCCACGGCAAAGGCGGTGTCGGACCAGTTCTTCTGGCTCGACGATTTCGACATGGACCGCACCCCTGTCACCAAGGCGATGTTCCAAGACTTCCTCCGCGGGTCGCGCTATCGGCCGGCGCACGCGCACAACTTCCTTGCCGACTGGCCCCGCCCGCGCGGTGCCGACAGCGATCCTGCCCGCTGGCGCCCGCCCACGGACCGCCGCGACCACCCGGTGACGTGGGTCTCACTGGATGACGCGCGCGCCTACGCGGCGTGGGCGGGACTGCAGCTTCCCACCGAGGCCCAGTGGCAGCGGGCCGCGGAAGGACCCCGCGCGCGGGCGTGGCCGTGGGGGGACGCATACGATCCGGGCCGGTGCAATGGCGACTCGCCCGACACCACACCGGTCACCGCTTTTCCGTCCGGCGCGAGTGCCGAGGGCTGCGGGGACATGTGCGGCAACGTCTGGGAATGGACCGAAAGCGAGCGCGATGACGGCCACATGCGCTACGTCATGGTGCGGGGCGGCTGCCACCTACGCATCACCGGCAGCATGTGGTACACGGCCAGCGGGGCGCAGCCCTGCGACGTGCACGAGAAGGTTCCGCTGCTGGGGGACGGCATCGACCGCCTGGCCACCGTGGGATTTCGATGCGTGAGGGTACGCGCGTGAGCACGGCGCCGGGATGGCTTACGGCGAGCAGGAAAAGGATCTTTTTCGACATGCACCTGCCGGCATGGCCAGGCATGGGCATCGCGGAGTCTTTCGATCCAACGGCCCTTGCCGAGGCATTCATCGCCTCCGGCGCGGACTCGGTGGTCCTCTGCGGAAAGTGCCAGTATGGGAACTTCTATACCCGCCTGCCTGGGGAGCGCCTGCATCCCGGGCTCGGTAAAACCGACCTGCTGGAGGAAGTGAGCGCACGGCTTCGCGCGGGCGGTGTGAAGTCCATCGTGTACTACTCGGTCTCGTGGGACGAGCGGTTCGCCGAGGAAAAGCCCGAGTGGCTCGCGGAAGACTCGTCGGGCGTGCGGGGCGCAGGTCCGTATCGGTGGAAAACGCTCTGCCTCAACAGCCCGTACGCGGATGTCGTGGAACGGCATCTCCTGGACATCGCGCGCAAGCCCGTGGACGGCATCTGGCTGGACATGACGATCGTCGGTGACGGCTACTGTTACTGCCCGCGCTGTCGGGGCCGGTTCGCCGAGAAGCACGGCCGGCAGCCGCCGTCATCGCCCGCCGAGCCGGGATACGCCGATTTCCTGGAGTTCCGCTACGGGATCGTGGAGTCGTTCTACGACCGGATCCGGGCAAGGCTGCGCGAGGCGGCCCCGGGGATCGCGTTCACGAACAACTACTGGGGTTACCCGTGGTCTTCCGCGGCCATGGGCAGCAGGGCGATCGGGGCGCTGGCGAACGCCGACTTCGTGACGGGAGAGGCGTACTCGGACTGGACCGGCTTCCGCTCGACATCGATCCTGCCGATCTTCCTGCGAAGCGCCGCGTCCGGCCGCCCTTTCGAGGCGCTGATCGGGACGGGCACCAACACCTGGGACTTCACCCGCAAGCCCGGCGCCTACCTCTCGTATGAGGCCTACTCCGTCTTCGCGCACGGCGGCGCGGTCACGGTGGATGACCAGCCCCTGCATTCCGGCCGTTTCGACGAGAGCCTCTACCGCGGGGATCTGAAAGAGATCTTCGGGCAAATCTCGGCGATGTCGAAGTCGGTGGCGGGAAAGCCCGCGCGCTGCGTGTCCGTCTACCATTCCCAGAGAGCAAAGGACCGGTGCGCCGACCAGCGGGACTTCGTGAAGGATATCTGCGGCGCGTTTCGGCTTTTCCGTGACCTGCGGCTGCCGGTGGACTTCACCTTCGACGAGTCGCGCGCGGCCCCCGACCCCGCCGAGGTGCCGGTGCTCGCGCTTCCCGGCGCCACTGAGCTGACCGCCGGGGAGTGGAGCCGGCTCTCCGAGTTCGCGCAGAGGGGCGGGCTGATCATCGCGGCGGGCGGGGTCGGGGGGGACCCGGAGGTCACCGCGGCCCTGGCGGCGCTGGGGGTGCAGACGGGGGAGCCGGCGGAGTTTTCGGTCTCCTACCTGCGCGGCACCGGCGCCGGGGCGCGCGACATTCTCGTGCGGGGGAAGTACCTTGCGATTTCCGCCGTTCGGGGCGGGCAGGGGGAGGTCATCGACCCGATCTGTGAAACTACGCCGCGCAGGTTTTTCCACAACAACCTCCCCTCCCCCTACAAGGGATCCGGGGTGCCTGCCACGGTGGAAATCCCGATCGGAACGGGCGCGCTCGTCGTGTTTCCTCAGCCCCTGTTCCGCCACTACGCGAAAGAGCCGTCCCGTGAGCTCCGCGGCCTCGTCGGAGATATCGTTTCCCGGCGGTGTGCTCCGCCGCGCATCGGGCTTCGCATTCCTCTGCGGATGGACTTCTCGATCCTCGAGGCCGCGGAGGCGGTGTACGTGCACCTGCTGAATCCCAGCATCGAGCCGTCCCTGTGCTGCGGGCTGATGGACATATACGACGGGGCCTTCGAGCGGAGCTACGAATACATGGAAGAAGCGGTGCCGGTCCACGACCTGCGGATCCTTGTGCGGCACCCGCGGATTGGCCGCGTGCGCGCTCTGCGCGAGAAGTCACCGGTGTCCGTCAGGAAAGTGCCTGGCGGCTGGGAAATCCTCGTGAGCCGCGTGGCCTTGTGGGAGGTCGTGGAGATTCGGCTCCGGGCCTGATCCCCGAGGACCTGGTCCGTAGTTCACTGCGACGCTTCCTGAAGCTGTCGATAGGCGTCGGTGTCTTTCAGTTTCGCGTTGTCCCGGGCGTAATCGAGTGCTGTTTTCTCCTCGTCGTCCCTGGCCATGGCGTCCGCGCCGGCTTTCAACAGGGCTTCGACAGTGCCGGGGTTCGTGCTGAACTCGGCGGCGTACATCAGCGCAGTCATGTGATACGTCTCATCGCTCGCCTTCACGTTGGCGCCCGCGTTCATCAGCACCATGATCACCTGGGGATTCGGGTTGTACCGGGCGGCCACCATCAACGCTGTCTGGCCCAGCATGTTGACGTCTTGGGGATTTGCGCCTGCCTTCAACAGCCGCGTGATCACCTCGGGGTTTGGGTTGTACCGGGCGGCCAGAAGAAGCGCCGTTGCATCGCGATTAGGCCTCGCCTTGACGTTGGCACCGGCATTCAAGAGGATCGTGACCACCTCGGGATCGGTGTTGAACTGCGCGGCGTACATCAGCACGGTCACGCCGTTTTCCTGGGCGTTGACGTCTGCCCCCTGGCTGATCGCGGTTTGAACCTGCTGCGGAGTTCCGGTCTGCACAAGCTCAAAGAAATCCGTCGCTTGAGCAAACAAGACCGTCGGCACAATGAGCATGAAAACCAGGAAAATCAGACGCATCACGCGGGTACCTCCCCAGAGTATGCACGAGAGTTTCGCCGCCGATCCATGGATGGAGGATGAAATTTGAATAAAGAATGCGTTATATAACAGACACGCGGGGCCAATCCGCGTTAACCTTGTGCCCAAGGAGGAACCATGAAGAAGCTTCTTTTCCTTGTTGCATTGACACTTATTGCAACTGCGGCGTTTTCGCAGGGCATGCCCAGGGATTCGGTCGTGCTGGGCGAGCGCACCGTGGACTTCCACGCGGATCACGATGTCATACCGGTCGGAGACTACCAGGGATGGTTCAAAGACATCGGCTTCTGGGTGGAGAGGAACAACATTGAAATCTTCAACCTCGAGGTGACCTATGGAGACGGTCAAAAACAGAGACTGGAAACACGATTCGTCTTCGACGCGAGAAACAGGTCCCGCTTGATCCACCTCGAGGGCGAAAAGAGACGAATCCAATCGATTTCTTTCACCTTCAGGACCGTGGGGAACTGGTTTGGGGGGAAGGCGCGGGTAGTGGTCTTCGGCGTGAAGTAGGCAGAGCGGCCGTGGTGCGGGCAGGCGGGCCCGTGCTCCGCACAGCCCCTTCCCGCACCACAAATCGTTGATCGCCGTGCGGGCGCTCTTTATATTCAAAGGGGAACGTCATGGCACAGGTTCAAAGAAAGCTCGGCCGGTTGCCCCGGGCGCGGAA
>JBKQPS010000162.1:0-54117 GCA_052144915.1 Spirochaetia bacterium
GTCGGCACGCCGATCATGATGCTGACCGCCCGCGCCGATGTTCCCACCAAGGTGCGCGCCCTGGACTTCGGCGCCGACGATTATCTGGCCAAGCCGTTTCACGTGGAGGAAATGCTGGCACGGGTGAACGCGCTCGTGCGCCGTTCCCAGGCCGAGCGGACCATGCCGGCGGACCACATCGTGCAGGTCGGCGACCACCAGGTCAATCTGGAGACCCGGCGGGCGCACACGGAGGATGGGGAGGTGACGCTCAGCGAGAAGGAGGCGGCGCTGGTGAAGCTGCTCCTGCGCTCCCGCGGCAGGGTGCTGAGCCGCTCCGACATCCTGGAAGAGGTGTGGGGGATGGACGTCCTTCCCAGCGAACGGACGGTGGACAATTTCATCCTGCGCCTGCGGAAGCTCTTCGAGCCCGATCCGGAAAATCCCATCCACGTGCTGACCGTGAGGGGCGAGGGCTACCGTTTCGTGCCGTGAGGAAGCGGAGGAGGGTCGTGTGAGCTCGTTGTATCGTTTTTTCAAGTCCGTGCGGCTGGCGATCGTCCTGATTCTCCTCATCACGGTGCTGTCGCTGCTCTCCACGCTCGTCCCGCAGGGGAGGGAAGATGCGTTCTACAAAGAGAGCTACCCGCCGGGGCTCTACGGCCTGATCACGACCCTGGATTTCAACCGGTTCTTCAATTCCGTGCTCTTCATCCTCCCGGTGGTGATGTTCTCCTTGAACCTCGGCGTCTGCGCGGTGGACCGCCTGGTGCGCCAGTCGCGCTCGAAAGCGAAGAAGAAGTTCGGACCGGACATCGTGCACATCGCCCTCCTGATCCTCATCGCCGGAGGCCTGGTCACCGCGCTCACCCGGCAGGAGCAGGACTTCACGATGAGCCAGGGTGAGCAAGCCCCGCTGAACTCCCACTACACGATCAAGCTCCTCTCCTTCGAGTTCCTCAAATACCCCAATGGGTCTCCCCGGGCCTGGATATCCACCGTCGACGTCTACCGGGACGGGGCCCTGGAATCGAGTGCTTTTCCCATCCGGGTGAACCACCCGCTGCGGTTGAAGGGCCTCGCCGTCTACCAGACCACGTGGGACAACCAGACGACGCTCCGGCTGCGCGACTCGACCGGGGCCGAGGTGACGGCCCAGGTGGGGCAGGGTTTCCAGTACGAGGACTCCTTCTGGTATCTGTCGGACGCGGTGGACGACGGCGGCGTTCTGAAAGCGGTATTCATGGAGTACAAGGGAAACGAGCTGGTCTCGATGAGAAAGCTCGCCCCGAAGGAATCGCTGGGGCCGTACACGCTCCTGAGCGTGTCCCAGAAGATTGCCACCGGGCTTCGGACGGTGAGCGATCCCGGCTACCTGCCCGTGCTCGTCGGCGTCGTGCTCCTGGCGCTGGGCCTCGCGCTGACGTTTCTCCAGAAGAAGCGAGAAGAGCGCTCATGACGGCAGGCCCAACGGGCCGCCCGGCTTTCGTATCCATGGGCGCCGATTCCTGCTATCCTCCGTCGCGAAAGGAGTCTCCGACACATGTCACAAACCCTCGCGACCACGGCGCTCATCCTCATCGCCCTCGCCGCGGCGCTGCAGATCATCTTCCTGTTCCGCAAGGGCGAGGCGGGCGACCCGGTGTCGCACTGGGGGCTCCTCGCCGCGGCGCTCCTGCTCTTCGCGGTCACCGTGGACCGGAGCATCCAGATCAGCTTTCCCGCCGTCACCAATACATACGAGTCGCTCGTGTTCTTCTCCGAGGTGGTCTGCGCCGTGATCTTCGTCCTGCGGCTGGTGATGAAGTCTTCGGTGATGCGCTTCGTCCTCTTGGGCGGCACGATCGTCGCCCTGGCGCTGCTCATGATCTCTTCCTCGCCGATCGCGCCTCGTGAAATTCAGCCGCCCATCCCCGCCCTGCAGTCCCTGTGGCTGGTGCTGCACGTGACACTCGCCTTCATTGGCGAGGCGTTTTTCGTCGTGAGCTTCGTGGCCGCCATCGTCTTCCTCGCCTCGAAGGAAGAAGAGAAAAAGGGCGCGGCGGACAGGATCATGTACACCTCCATCGGCATCGGTTACCCGATCTTCACCGCGGGGGCGCTCATCTTCGGCGCCATCTGGGCCGAGGTGGCCTGGGGGGTGTGGTGGAGCTGGGACCCGAAGGAAACCTGGGCGCTGATCACGTGGCTGGTGTACACCGCATACCTGCATACCCGGCTGGTCCGGCGCCTGCGGGGAAAGGCCTCCGCCGTGCTCGCCCTTGCCGGCTTCGTGTTCACCATCTTCACGTACTTCGGGGTGAACTTCCTGCTCTCCGGGCTTCACAGCTACGGCTGAGAGCGCCCGGGCGCGTGCCGCCCGCGCGCCGGGGGGCAGATGCTTTCTACGTGGCCTTCCGCAGCCAGAGGTCATACAGGGGGAGGAGGATCAGGGCCAGGTATGTGATGCCCAGGCAGGCCCCCCCGAGAATCACGAGCGGCGCCATGGCGCCGAAGAACTTCGCCAGCCACCAGGAACCGATGTCCGCGACGATCGAGCACAGCGAGAACGCCATGACGACGATCTTGACGGGCTCGGCGAAAGCGGTGAAGGAGAACACCAGGCACAGGAGAAACACGAGAGAGAGGATGCCCATCACGTGCAGGTGGCTCAGCATCACCAGCCTCGGGATCGACTTTCCGGCGTCCGTCTGGAGAACCGTGGAGACCTCCGCGTAGCTCTCCAGCGCGACTCCCCCTGTTTTCGCGTCCGTCGAATGGCAGCCGATGCAGGAGTTGGCGAAGACATCCTTCACGGAACTGAAATCGGCCTCCTTGGCGCCTGCCTTCAGCCAGGCCTTCACCTTGTTGTACTCCGCGTCGCTGGCGAAGTTGCCGCGCATTGGGCCGTCAATCGCTTTTTCCAGCGTACTGACGCCGCCGGACCCATGAAAAGCGATCCGGACGTCCGCCATGGAAAAGCCCGGTTTTCCGTCCAACCCGCCGTAGTTGAAGTAGATGTTGAACAGGCCGAAGACATACCCGATTCCCGCGACGCAGAGGAACAGCGTGATCGCCAGCTTTGAGCTGATGGGCAATGGAGCGAGCCCTTCTACCTTTTTCCAGAACATCTCGGACTCCTTTCCTGTTATTGTCTACAGCAATACGTTATTCAGGCACGACATTGGTTAAAAAACGGCCTTTTCGCAGCGTCACGCTATCCTATTCGCGACATAGGGTCAATATATTTTTTTATCGCTATTTTCTTGACAATTCCACTCAGGAAATGATATCACATACTCTTCCGAAGAAATCTCCCAGCGTGACCGTGCATGTTTTGACCGCGGCAGAATGCCAGATACAGGAGGAGCAGGATGAGCGTGAAGAGCGGGCCCAGGAACTGGTAGGGCGGACCGGGGGAGAGGCGTCGTGCGCTACTGGCTAGTCGTTTTTTCCGCCGTCCTCATTGGCCTTTTCGGCGCTCTTGCTCCCGCCGCGGCACTGGACTACACGGGACGGGTCGACACCCGCTTCCTGTTCCAGGCGGGCGACAACGCCGTGGACAATGACCTCTACAACTATCACTCCCTCGAGATGACCTTTTCCAAGGGGCTGACGTTCTCCTGGTATGGCGGGGTGATTGCCTCCCTGACCCCCCGTGTGGACTCGCTGTCGGCGGATGGGACCGAGGCCACGGACAACGCGTTGCGGACCCTGCAGGACGCCGGCAACCCGGGACAGTACATCAACTACACGATCTACTCCGCGTACCTGAAATACGACACGGGGGTGTACGGCGCCATGCTGGGGCGCTGCACACCCGCGGACTACGAGCTCGCCCAGTTCGACGGCCTCATGGTCTGGGCCGCGCCCCTGGCGTGGCTGAGACTGGAGGCCCTCGGCGGAATGCCGTGGCACTTCGCATACACGGCGAATCCAGGGCTCATTTCCACCTACTGGCAAGCCGGCGAAGTCGCGGCCGGCGGCGGTGCGGACCTCAAGTTCTACGATGAGACTTTGAAGTTTTCTCTCAAGTACCTTTTTCTCCGGGAGCTCACAAACTCCAACGGGCTGATCTCGGATTCACAAGAGACCTACATGGCCGCCGACAGCCTCACGAAGGCGGGCGTGAACTACGGCCCGCAGCCCTGGCTGAATGTCGGGGCCGGCATGTCGGTCCTCGGTATCAGCCCCTTCAGCTTCCACACAGGGGCGTCCGGTGACATCGATTCGATCCACCTCTCATACTCCGCGGACCTGGAGTCGCAGTTCGTCGACGTGTCTTCGATCTCGGATCGGCTCACGCAGTTCTCAGCTCTCCTGACGGCAAGCGATCCGTACGTGGACGTCTCCGGGGAAGTGACGGAGAACTTCGCCGGCCTCGTCCCGCTGCCCGCCATTCTGACCGACGCGGAGCTGGAGCTGAGCTATGAACACCGCCAACCCGTCTCCTCGGCAGACCTGGCGATGTTCAACCCCGAGTACGACCAGTTCCGCTTGTCCACCCTGTTCGGCGCCAAGGGAGGCTGGACCCTGCAGGTGTTCTTCTCGTTCCTCGTCACTTCGAATATCCAAAACACACTCACCGTGGTGGGCGGGGAGATCGGCAGGAAGTGGGGTGTCCTCGACGTCCGCCTCGGCTCGTCGTTCAACGCGAGCCTCTACGAGACCGACTACACGCAGACGATCATCCAGGACAGCTTCTACGACCAGGAGTACTACCTGAAGGTGAAGTGGCAGGTCAACAAATCCTTCGACCTGTCGCTGAAAGGTTCATACGAGAACGTCCTGCTCACCTCGATCACGAATGCCAACGTCGTGCCGTTGAACACGGACGTCGATTACACGGTGATGTCAGGGCTGGACGACTCCGCGAGGAACTACTTCCGTGTCGATCTGCGGGCTGGTTACCGGTACTGAGAGGAGCACAGCATGAACGATCAAGAGAAAGGCAGAGTTCACCGCCGCCCCGCTCGGATCGTCCTGTACGCGGGGGTGCCGGTTGTCCTCCTGGCTCTGGTTTTCGCAGCTCTCTCGATCTGGGGGGACGCGAAGGCTCCCCGGGCCCTGAGCGGCCTCAAGTTCAACCACAAGTTCCACACGGAGGACGTGGGAGTCACCTGCGATGTCTGCCACGATCCGAACACATCCAACCCCCGTTTCATGAACTTCCCGAACCATGATACCTGCTCGGCGTGCCACGCGGATGACCTCGACGCCTCCTCGCCGGACAAGAACTGTGAGCTCTGCCACACGCAGCCGGATTACAAGACCCTGGTGCGGAAGGACCAGGTCCTTGCCCCGCTCGTGAAATTCGACCACCCGGCGCACCAGAAGGCGGGCGTCGACTGCGCCGCGTGCCACTCCGTGTTCGACAAGAATATCCTGACGGGCAACGAGATGATCCCCACCATGGATACCTGCGTGACGTGCCACGCCGACAAGAAAATCCCCGGGGGAACCGATTGCTCGTTCTGCCACGTCCAGGGCCTGGAGAATATCAAGCCCCAGACGCACACCGCGGCGTGGAAGACCACTCACGGCGTCGGCCTCACCAAGGACCTGATCGACTCGAGCTGCAGGGTCTGCCACACGAAGGAGCGGGGCAACAGCTGCACCGAATGCCACCACCAGGCACCTTTGAACTTCGGGAAGACCGTCGCCTGCGCCACGTGCCACGGGGAAGGGTTCGACACAACACGGCCTGCTGATCACACTCCGCTCTGGGTCTCCCGCCACGGCAAGGGCCTGACCCAGTCCCAGATAGACCAGAGGTGCGCTCTCTGCCACACCAAGGCCAGCGGGAACGACTGCGAAAGCTGCCACCGGCGCGAAGCTCCCAAGAACCACACCATCGGATGGACGGAGAACCTGCACGGCATCGCTGCCCGGTCCGACAGGCAGTCCTGCTCGACCTGCCACGACCAGTCCGAGTGCATCTCCTGCCACACCACCAACGAGCCGTTCACCCACACCGGGTCGTGGGGTACGCCTTTTGACCGGCACTGCCTGAGCTGCCACGTCGAAGGAGGGGGCTACGTGAGCGGATCCATGCAGGGCAACTGCGGTGTGTGCCATGACGCCACCGATGTCTTTGCGAAGCACCAGGCTCAGAGCTTCCCCTCGTTCCCTCCGCACAACACGGGGCTTGACTGCGGAGTGTGCCACAACGTGACCAACGTGAAGCACCCCTTCCCGCGATTCAATGGGTCGAGCTGGCCTTGTATAACCTGCCATACTCACTAAGGAAGGGCACGAGCCATGGCACGGAGAATCGTCATTGACGCCTCGGGGCATTGCCTCGAGGCAGAGCTTTCGGATTCGGCGGCAGGGCGAGTGATCGCATCATCACTGCCGCTTACTGCGGAGATGTCTCGTTGGGGAGAGGAGTACTATGGGAGCGTGGGAATCGACATACCCGAGGACGGGACGGAGAGAGACATAATGGAAATCGGAGAGATTGCATACTGGCCGCCCGGTAGGGCGCTATGCATCTTCTTCGGCCGCACTCCTGCAAGCACGGACGAGCGTCCGAAGGCTGCTTCTCCGGTTATGCCGATCGGGCGGGTGATCGCAGGACTGGACAGCCTTCCTCCTCTGGGCAAGAACGTCAAAATGAAGTTCCAGGCTTTTTAGATCGCCTTGTACTTGATCCCAATAAGCGCAGTCAGAGCCCAGAACGTGTCGTTAAATGAGGTCCCCGCAAAGGGCACAGTCGTGTTGCTGAGTCCCATGTTGAATCGCAGCGCAGGTGAGAACGAAACGTTGGTGCCAACCGGAAGATCTACGCCTACCGTGAAGTTCAGGCCGCCTTCCCAGGTGTACGTGTTGCTGGAATTGAGATTCGAGCTTCCGTTCGTAAATGAGCCAAACTGACTGCTGTATGTGACGCTGGCGGTGCCGCCCGCAAAATAGCCAGCGAAGCCGCCGGCCTTGACGACGAGCCGGACCGAGGAGGTGATCGGCACGCTCCCCACCAGCATGATTGGAAAGTTGATGTAGGTGTAATTCGCGTCACTGGTTTGATCTGTGGGTTGGCCGAGATAGGTGCTCCACGTGCTGTTGAAAGAAAGGTAGGAGTAGTCGACACCCAGGCAAATGCCGAGGTCAACCGACCCCAGTTTGAACAGATAAAGATCGATGCCCACTCCGCCACCCGCGGCCATGCTGGCCTCACCTGTTATGCTGGGATTGTTCGTTGTGCCAAGCGCAAGTCCCGCTCCTGCGTCTGCCTCGATGTCCAACCCCAGAGCGGTGGCAGTCATCGGCAGTCCGATCGTCAGAGAACCCAACAAGATCAGAATGAAAAGCCTGTTCGGCATGAATTGGCCCTCCCCCTCTACTCTTTCTCGAGGAACAGGTCCACGCGGCTGTTCTGCCAGCGGTCCTTGAGGTCGCTGTCCGGGACGACCTGGTCGGACGCGCCGACCCCTTCCGTGGTGAAGCGTGCGGCATCCAGCCCGCGCTCCACCAGCGCCTCCCGTACCGCTTCGGCCCGAGCCTTCGAGAGCGGGATCAGGACGACTCGCTGCTCTCCTTGTCCCTTCGCGGGGTTATTCCAGTTCATCATTACCGCGTGCCCGACCATCGTGATCTTGTAACCCGGGAACTTCTTCAGCTTCGCGGCGAGCGCGTCCAGGCGTGCAATGTTCTGCCGGCCGAGCCGGGGGAAAACGTCCCTGTAGTTCGCGGTGAACGGCTTGAAGTAGATACCCGATTCGGGAATCCGGTAGCCTGTCGCGGTCTTCTCGACGAGGATGCCGACGGGGACGAGCGTTTTCACCTCGCCCACGTTGCCGAACTGGTCGCGCACATGGGCGACCACGGCGTAGTCCTCGGCGGACTGAACCATCTCTCCATGGACGCCCTTGCCGTCCCAGATGGCCTGGTTCGCCGGCCACTTTCCACTGAAGCTCTGGAACAGATTCCCCCCCGGATCGCGGACATCCATGGTCCAGTCGTCCACCTTTGCAACCGCGGAGCGCGCATCCAGCGTCAAGGTGATAGTGTCAGAGGCTTCCAAGGGCGAGAATAACGGCGATGACAGGCGGATCTCCCCGACGGGCGGTGTGAGATCGAGCACGAAGGGATCGCTCTGCTCGGAAGCAGGGCTGGACGCGGACCCATAGTCGACGCTGAGCGTCGCCTGGTAGGCGCCTTCCGGAGCCATCGTGCCTTCGTCAGTCCTGCCGTCCCAGGAAAGCGTCTCGGGAAGGCTCGATGCGTCACCCGCGTACGTTTTCTGTGTGCCGAGCTCGGGAGCCGAGATTGATACCTTCCAGGACTTCACCGCTGCGGGACGGCCGTATGAAAGCGCAAGAGTGACAGAGTCTGCCGCGCCAACACCATTGGGGGTGAATCCTGCGGTCAACGGCCTGATTCCGGCCTGACCCGTGACAGTCATAAGCTCGCCGCCGACCAGGGAACCGCGCATCTCTCCCACGTTGCCATATTCGTCGCGCACATGGACGACATAGGTGTAGGTCGTGCCGGGATCCGCCCGCCCGCCGCCGGCGAGCGTTCCGTCCCACGTGACCGCTGCCGCGGGCCAGCTTCCTTCGAGATTTGCGACGGCCTTTCCATCGGGCCCGAGGATGGCCACGGACCAGCCCGCGAGCGCGGCGAGCGAGGAAGTCGCGTCTATCTTGAACTCAACAGGGGCGATCCCGCCCTTGCCGTCAGGGACCAGGCGGTCCGGATCCGTGGCAACGCTGCCCTCGGGCGGGGTGAGGTCGAGAATGAAAGGTTCACTTTCCACCCGGGACGGCTTGAACGACCTTCCGTAGTCGATGGAGAGCGTCGCCTTGTACGTGCCCTGTGGCGCCGCAACGCCGCTGTCTGTCGTCCCGTCCCAGGAAACGGACTGGGGCATGTTCTCCGCGTCGCCGCCCCAGCTTTTCTGGACCCCGCTGCCGGCCTGCGCAACCGAGAGCTTCCACGACTTCAGGTCATCGAGGTCTCCGAAGGCCAGGAGCAGGTCCATCACCCGTGCTCCGGCGTCGCTTTTCGGGGAGAACCCCGGCGAACGGGGGCGTACAGTGCTCTCCTGTATCGCCGGGGGGAGACCCGCCACCGGCACGTCGGCCTTCAGCTGGGCGCTGTTGCCGTACTCGTCGCGGATCGTCGCCACGGCCTTGTAGGTGCGTGCAGGCGCCACGAAGGTCCCGTTGGTCGAAGCGCCATCCCAGCTGGTCTTCGCGCTGGGCCACGTACCCGCAAGGCTTCGGAACAGCGCACCTGTCTCGTCGTAGATGTCCAGAGACCAGTCGACGATTTTCGCAACACCGCCGCTGGCCGTGATCGTGAAAGTGAGCGGGGCCGCGATGCCTGATTCGGCAGGAAGAATCTTCCTGGGATCGATGTCGATGTGCCCCGCCGGCGGAGTGATGTCCAGAATAAAGCTCGCGCTGTCTTCTGTGAATGGTTGATAGGTCTTTCCATAGTCAATGGAAAGCCGCGCGACGTACGCCCCTTCCGGCGCCATGCCCCCACCGTCGGTTGTCCCGTCCCAGCGGAGGTTCGCGGGAAGGTCTGTCTTGCCTCCGCTCCAGGCCTTCTGCGTTCCGATCGCTCCCACGACCTCGAGCTTCCAGCTCTTGATCGCTTCCTTGTTGCCGAACAGGAGGGAAAACGTGACCGAGGAGTGCTCGGCATTGCCGCGGGGTGCGAAGCCCGCGCGGTCAGCCTGGATCGTGCTGGCCACCGGAGCGGCGGCAGGCGTTGTTTGACATGCCGTGAGTACCGCGAGGAGAACCGCGCCTGCACAGATTCCCGGTATGAATCGGTTTTTCACACGATCCTCCTTGCGACACATGTGCCAATTGGAAATTTGTCCAAGGTCCCGGCGGGGCACACTTCGCGACCTGCCACGCAGGGTCAGAACCTGAAAGCCAGCCCCGCCATCCCGAAAAAGCCGTAGTTGCCGTACGTGTTGTACATCGTATCAGCAGGGAAAGGCGCAGCATAGGTGTCGCTGACAGCATAAATGTACCGGTAGCCCACCGAAGCCGAGGTGCCAAAGCGTTCACTGAAGTACCATGTAACTCCCACGCTGCCGCTCGCTCCGATGCCGAAGTAGGTCACATCCAGCACGTTGTCATAGATCACCGCACCAAGCAGCGAAGGAGTCAGCGTAATCAGCACATCAGGGGTGAGGGCGATCCGGAAGGGGGCGTCGAATGAGAAAATCGTCGGTGCGGTGAACCAGTTGCTGGGCTGAATCTGGCCGCCCGGCCCCACTCCAAACGCAAGCGAACCTCCTTCCGTGGTGGCTCCGTTCAGCGACTGAAGAAATGGGTAGATAATCTTGAAGCCGGCTCCCCACCAAAACCTGCTCTTGAATGGCCAGTAATACGTTATCCCGATCACGGCGTCGACAGAGCCCGTTGAAATGGACGGCGCGAGACTATAGATGTTGTCGTACCCATCTTCATCTGTCATCGTGTACCACCCGTTGTTCAACAGGCTCGCACCGCCGCCGAGGAACGCCTCCGCATAGCCCTTGCCCTTTGACTGAGCAGCCGTGGCGTCTTGCCCCTGTGGGGGCGTTTCAATTCCCGCAAGCCCGACGAGGTCCGTCGTCAGGGCGTGCGCCGAAGCCGCCAAAAAGACAGCAAGAGCTGCCGCCGCGGCTGCTCGCTTTCTCAATTTGCTCACCCCGCGGCCGCCTATGAAGGCCGGGTTGCACTAACCCCAAGGCCACCCAGGTTCATACAGGCATCATAGAGGATCTGAGCCTCGAAGACTGGGTTGTGGATTCCCTGGCTCCTGTCCTCGAGGAAGAGCTGAAGGTTCCAGTAGGACTGCGCCTGCGCAAGCGTCGTAAAGGTGACGCTTGGTCCTTCCGCGAAATCCCTGTTCCATTCGATTGTCGTCGGCCACGTCGGGACAGTTCCGTTCCAAGAGGAACCCGCTACCAGGACGATCGGCTTCGGCGCGGTAGTGTAGAAGTAGACGACAAGCTTGTCTCTCAATGCCCTGATCTCGACCAACGGGTCAGCCGGGTTGCCGCTGTTGATGTTGGCCCAATCAGGCACAGTCGGGTGAATGCCCTCGAAGGTAGCGCTGGCAGAGGTGTGGCAGCTCGTGCAGAGCGCCACAACGTCTTTCTGGGCCGCGGCCTGACCGCTCACGGAGGCCGGGCCGCCACCGTCCGTCATGTAAAATCCGTGTCCTCCCAGCTGGAGATCGGTGTTCGAACCTCTCGCGATGGGATCGTAGTGGTGGCAGCTCACGCAGGAATCCGCCGTTGCCGTGGCGTGGGGAGAAGTCCCTGAATACGTTTGACCTGGCTTCACCCAGTTGTTTTCTCCGAGCAGGACGTCGCTCTGAACGCCATGGTGCGGCCCCGATCCGGATTTCGGCAAGCCGACAAGGGTCGCCACTGCCGTGGCCCGCGCCTGGTGGCAGTTCGCGCACAGATTGCCGAGTCCGAAGTTGTATGTGCCGCCGCTGAAGATCGTGACGGGGCTCGTTATCCTCGGGATGAAATTTCCCTGCACGTGAGGATTGTGGCACGTGAAGCATCCCGGAGGCAGGGCACTGGTCACGGGGATAGCGCCTACTGCGTAGAAATTTCCACCTTGAGCGATGGCAGTGACAAAGCCCTGGTCAGTGTGGCATTTGTTGCAGGTGCCACCGCCGATTGTACTGTTCGGGAGCGCACGACTTCCGATGTTGAACCCGTAGAGATTCTGAGGAGCAGGGTCAAAAGTGCGCGTCCCATTGTAGTGGCCGCTCCCCACCGTATACTCATTCGCGTTCTGGAGCACAGCAAGCCCGTAGGGGGAATTTGCGTCGCTGGAGTGGCAATTTGCGCAGTTCAATCCTGCCATACTGCTAGTCCCGCCGGCACCCACTACGGATGGTTTGCACCCGATGAGCAGGGCCGCCCCGGCCACGGCGAGCAGAAGGGCGATATTTTCCCGGTGCTTCATGGTTTTCCCCCTTGCGGTACGCTTTACAGTTGAATTCACGATATTCCCCAATACGAAAAGCGTCCCGGAACCCACGGGCTGGCTTCTTCAAGGTGCAATGTTGAATGTAACTTCTTTATGAAAAAGAAGTTACATATCTAATGCATAATCGGTCAGCCTTTAGAGGAGCAAATTATCCTATAGATGAGGTAATTTGTCAACTTTTTTTTCACGACTTTTTTCCAGCTCGTGACTGGAAAGGCATAAGCGCCTCACAGGGATAAACAGCTGACTTCGCGGATCCCTCAGCGGATCTTCAGCACCAGCAGGAGGAGCAGGGGCGTGCCAATGGCTTGCAGCAGGACGAAGCGCAGGAGCACCTGGCTGTTCGACCAGCCGAGGTTCTGTCGCGCGTGGTCGTGCAGGGGGTAACGGACTCCGCGGAAGATCCCGACTTTGAAGAACCGAAGGAGGCTCACCTTCAGCAGGCCCGTGGCGCCGTTTGCCAGCACCACCCCGGCGACGACCAGGATGAGGACCGGGTTGCCCGTGGCCAGGACGAGCGTGCCCAGCAGGAAGCCGATGGGCCGCGAGCCGGCATCGCCCATGAGAACCGCGCTGGGGTGCGCATTGTACCAGAGGTACCCCGCGAGGCAGCCGGCCATCGGGAAGCTCAGCATCGCATAGGTGACCGCCTCCGCCGAATGCGGAACCTGGAGATAGCGCGCGATGTCGGGGTTGCCGACGATCGCGTAGAGGATGACGCCGAGGTAAAACAGCGCGATCAGGGCGAGACTTCCCGAGAGCCCGTCCACGCCGTCGGTGCAGTTGGTCGCGTTGATTGAAAGCCATATGATCGCGGTGGCGGCCGGAATCCAGATCCAGGGCGACACCATGAAGGGCGCCTTCGCAACCGGAAGCCAGACTTCCACGGGCTGGAGCTGGCTCAGCGCAATTGCGCCGAGGAGCGAGATGCCGAAATCCGCGATGGCAAGGCGATATTCGGACCAGCCGCCCCCTGTCCTGTCATCGAGGAATCCCTCGACCATCGCGAGCACGACGCACCCGAGGAGCTCCACCTCCCGGATGCTGAAAGGGACGCACAGGAGCGAGATCAGCACGTACAGCGAGGTGAAAATGAGCCCGGCGCCGACCGGCTTGCCGGCGCTTTCCTGCGCTCCGACGGCGTGGGCCCTGACCTGGTCGGTGGGAAGCAGGTGCCAGAGCCGGGGCAGCAGGCGCCACGTGAGCAATGCCGCCGCGCTCGCTCCAACGCCGATGAGGAAGACCCGCGACTCCAGGAGCCGGAACGGACCGTACAGGGGGAGAAGCAGTCCGCCCAGCCAGGGAATCACCGGACGAGAGCCCGCGCGCTGCCGCCCCGCGCGGCCTTCGCCCGGAGTGTGAGCTCGGCGGCTGCCCGCCGCTGCTCCTTTTCCCGGACCAGGGTGAGGTACATGACGATCGGTTCCCCCACCGCGGTAACGAGCAGCGTCACGATCACGATTCGCCAGAGGCGCGTGCGCCTGCGCGGCGCGCCACGAAGACTTTCGGTGGAGTGCATGACATATCCTCTTGCGCTCCAAACGTAGAAAGCCGGGGAAGCGCGAGGGTGGCGAAATCGTGTCTTTCTCTGTGAAGATTGTTGCGACATTGTTGCGGCGTCTTTCCCGTTCTCAACGCCGCGGGGCGTGCTACACTCGAAGTGTGAACGAACCCCTTCCCCCGCTGGTGGCGATCGTCGACGACGAAGAACACCTCCGCGAGACCGTGTCTCGCGCCCTGCGCGCGGAGGGCTACCGCACCGCGGTCTACCCGGACGGCGCCGACGCCTGGGAATCATTCTCCGCCTCGATGCCGGATCTCGTGATCCTGGACATCCTCATGCCGCGAATGGACGGGCTGGAGCTGTGCCGCCGCGTCCGCTCCTCCTCGGACACGGTTCCCGTCATGTTCCTGACCTCCCGGGACGAAGAGTTCGACCGCGTGCTGGGCCTGGAGCTGGGTGCGGATGACTACCTGTGCAAGCCCTTCTCGCTGCGCGAGCTGGCAGCCCGGGTGAAGGTGCTCTTCCGCCGCGCCGGTCCCCGGACAGTGGAAACCGGACGCGATGAGCCGGGAGACGACACGCTCGTCGTCGGTCCCCTTTGCCTGGACACGAGGCGGTTCACCGCGACATGGAACGAGACGGCCGTTCGGCTCACCGTGACCGAGTTCCGGATCCTTCACGCCCTGGCCCGGCAGCCGGGTTACGTGCGTACGCGTGAGCAGCTCCTCGCGGAGGCCTTCCCCCACGATTCCTACATGAGCGACCGCACGATCGACTGCCACATCCGCCGCATCCGGGGGAAGATCGAGGACCTGGACGAGGGGTTCGACGGGATCGAAACCCTCTACGGGCTCGGCTACCGGCTGCGGGGAGAGTGAGTGGTGCGGGAGTCGGCCCGGACTCTCCTGTCCCGGATGTGGGTCCGGGTGCTCGCCTTCAACGTGTTGATCGTCTTCGTTCCCATTGCCGGCCTCCTGTCGCTGGGCACGTACGAACGGCAGCTCCTTCGGAGCCTCGAGCGTTCTCTCGTGCAGCAGGGGCGCGTGCTGGCGGCCGCGCTGGAGGATTCGGGCCCGCACCTGCGGGCCAATTCCCTGCAGGTGCTGCGGCACATGCGCCAGCGCCACGATGCGCGGCTGCGGGTGGTCGACGTCGGGGGCGTGCTTCTCGCGGATTCGGCCAGCATCGCGACTGTCGATGCCATCCCCGGACCCGCCGAGAGCGCGGCCCCGGACCTGGGCGCCCGCTCCGCGCCGGCCGATCTGCCGTTGGCGAAAACCGCGCAGGAGACCTTCCTCTACAGGATGGCCTCGTTTCCGATCCGGCTGTGGCGAAAGTACCTCCATCCCCCGCAGCCTCCGACCGAGAGCGATGAATACTACGGAGGAGCGAAGGTGCTCGACGGCCAGGAGATCAAGGATGCCCTGGCCGGCCAGTACGGCGCGGCGACCCGCGTGACCGCCGGACAACAGTCGTTGACCCTCTACAGCGCGATCCCCATTCCGAGCCAGGGGAGGATCGCCGGTGCCGTCCTGGTGTCGCAGTCGACTTTCCGAATGCTGAGCGACCTCTACGCCCTGCGCCTGGACATCTTCCGTCTCTTCCTCTGGTCCGTGGTGACGGCCGTCGTTCTGAGCCTCCTCGTTTCGGCCACTATCACCGTTCCCATCCGGCGGCTGCGCGACCAGGCGCACGCGATCCTGGATCCGCGCGGCCGGCTGCTCGGGGGGATCGTCGCCTCGCGCGCCCGTGACGAGGTGGGGGAGCTCTCCCGCAGCCTCGGCGAGCTGACCGCCCGGCTGAAGCACCGCGTGGGGCAGATGGAGTCCTTTGCCTCCGATGTCTCACACGAGTTCAAGAACCCGCTCGCCTCGATCCGCAGCGCCGCGGAAATCGCGAGCTCCAGCAGCGACCCCGACGAGCGCCGCGCCATGCTCTCCATGGTCCTGGAAGACGTGAGCAGGATGGAACGCCTGCTCACCGGGGTGCGGGAAATATCGAAGATCGACAGCGGTGCGGCCGACGAGGAGGGTGAGGTCTCGGTGGACGTCAAGGAGATCGCCGTCCGCGTGGTGAGCGCGGCGCGTCGGCGCTCGAATGGGAACCAGGTGACATACGTCGTCGACGGGGACGGGGTGACGGCGTGGCTTCCTCCCGGGCGGCTGGAGCAGGTGGTGGAAAACCTCGTGGACAATGCCGCCGGCTTTTCCCCTCCCGGCGGGGTGGTGCGCGTGTCGGTGGCAAGGGATGACGGGTGGGCGGTTCTCCGTGTTCGCGACGACGGCCCGGGCATTCCGCCTGAACACCGGGAGCGCATCTTCGATCGGTTCTTCAGCTTTCGGCCCCATGAGAAGAAAGGCGCCCACGCCGGCCTCGGCCTTTCGATCGTGAAGGCGATCGCCGAGAGCCACGGGGGATCGGTCACCGTAGACACCACGCGCGAGGGCGGGGCCGGCTTCGAAGTCCGTCTGCCCGTGAGGGGCGCATGAGGGCGGGAGCGCCGGCGCTGCTGTCGGCGCACTGATTCCCCGTTCAGGAACGGCGCTGTTTCGAAGCGAAATATCCCTTCATCGGCGTGAAATAGAAGTCGATCCACCCCTTGCGATATTCCGCCCCGTGTCCCGCGGGGATCTTCGTATGCACGAGGGTCACCCGGGTACCCCCGGCGGATTTTGCGAAGAGCACCTCCAGGGAAGAGTCCGGCTCATCCTCTGCAAAATCTGTCGTGCGCCAGGACTGCAGGATCCTCGAGCCCGGTTTCAGCTCCAACGTCTTCCCCGAGATGTAGCCGTCCCACGCGCTGAAGGCGCCGCCCATCCGGGCGGTGATCTTCGCCCCGCTGCCGGTCATCGCCCCGTGGCCTTTGCTGCTCATCCACGCTTCGTAAATGACTTTCGGTTCGGCAGGAATCACCGCGGACACCCTGATGGAATCGGTCTTCATGCAGACGCCCCTTTCCTCGTGCAGAATATCGACGAATCGATTCGCGCGCCAGAGCGGCGGCCGCTCCAAGCTCCCCGCACGTCCCGAGTTTCCGGACAGGGGTGCCCCGACATTGAGGAAAATGACGAGGCCGCAAAGAGGTTGCACTTTCGTCATTTTTCGCAATGCGGCGGGGGGACGCGGCCGAAACTGCGGCACGACCCTCAGGCCGGCACGCCAGTTCTGGACACTGTGAACGAGGGCCGGCATACTGCCTTCCAATGAAGAAGATCCGGGTGGGGATCGTGTTCGGCGGCAGGTCGGCGGAGCACGAGGTATCTCTGCAGTCAGCGAAGAACGTCCTGGAGGTCCTCGACCGTGAGAAATACGATCCGGTTCTGATCGGCATCGACCGCCAGGGCCGCTGGAGGCTGGACGAACAGACCCGGAGCCTTTTCGAATCCGCCCGTCCGCTTCCCAACCTCACGGCTGATTCTCCGCGCGAGGTCGCCCTGGTGGCCCGGGGCGAGCAGAGCAGGCTGCTGAATCTCTCCGACGAACGGGATCTCGGACAGCTCGACGTGGTCTTCCCGGTCCTCCATGGTCCCTACGGAGAGGACGGCTCCGTGCAGGGACTCTGCCGGCTGGCAAACCTGCCTTGCGTCGGCGCGGGGATCCTCGGCTCCGCGGTCGGCATGGACAAGGACGTGATGAAGCGTCTCCTGCGGGACGCGGGAATCCCCATCGCGAGGTTCGTGACCCTGCTCCAGGGAAAGAGGCCGCCGGACTTTGCCGTGCTGACCGCGGACCTGGGAACCCCCCTTTTCGTGAAGCCGGCAAACCTCGGGTCATCAGTCGGCGTCAGCCGCGTGGAAAACGGGGACGAATATCGTGCCGCGCTGGCGGCGGCATTCGAATACGACACCAAGGTCGTCGTCGAGAAATGCATCCTCGGACGGGAGATCGAGTGCGCCGTCCTGGGAAACGCGGAGCCCCAGGCCTCGGTCCCGGGAGAAATCGTGACTGACGCCAGCCACAGCTTCTACGACTACGAGGCGAAGTACATCGATGAAAAAGGCGCCCGGCTGGCCATTCCGGCGCCGCTTGATGGCCGCACGACGGAAAAGGTGCGCAGCCTTGCGTGCCAGGCGTTTGTCGTGCTGTGCTGCGAAGGCATGGCGCGGGTGGACATGTTCCTGAAGGAAAACGGTCAGGTCCTGGTGAACGAGATCAACACGATCCCCGGCTTCACGAGGATCAGCATGTATCCGAAGCTCTGGGAAGCAAGCGGGATCCCCTACTCCCAGCTGGTCGACCGCCTGATCTCGCTTGCCATTGAGCGGCACGCCGCCGAGCGGGAGCTGAAGACGACGCCTTGACGCGCGGAGCCCGGTGCCTTCCCGGGCACGCGATCCCGCGCGCTCACGCGCGCGACAGTTATCCCTTCCATTCCCTGTTCAGGTCCTGCCACGGCCCGCCGTTCTCGTAGAGCTCGGGATGCAGAACCTTCAGCCGGGGATCCTCCACCGTGTCGTGCTGCAGCACCATCCATTTCGGGTACGGCACGCCCGGGTCCGAGACCGAGTCCAGGAGGCGCATGTCCTCGGGAGCGAGGGCGAGGTCCACGGCCCCGATGTTCTCATCAAGGTGCTCGATGGTGCGGGCGGCGACGATCACGCTCGTGACCGCGGGCCGTGCGAGAAGCCAGGCGAGGGCCACGCGCGCGAGTGTGGCCCCGTGGCGCGCGGCGACCTGGCGCAGCGCGTCGATCACCCCCCATGCCTGGGCAGGATCGAGCGGAACGAACACGCCGGCGTCGGAATACCGCGTGCCGCGGGACGGCGGCTTTCCCCGTTCGTATTTGCCCGAGAGAAATCCCCCGGCGAGAGGGCTCCAGACGAGGATGCCGATTCCGTAGTACTCGGCGAAGGACTGGAACTCGTGCTCCAGCCCCCGGCCGACCAGGCTGTAGTACATCTGGGCGGTGACAAATTTCTCCAGGCCCAGACGCTCCTGTGTTTCCAGTGCGTGCGCCGCCTGCCAGGAAAGGTAGTTGCTGAATCCGATGTAGCGAACCTTGCCCTGGCGGACGAGGTCGTCGAACGTCCGCAGCGTCTCCTCCAGCGGCGTGCTGGAGTCCCAGCTGTGCACCTGGTACAGGTCGACGTGATCGGTCTGCAGCCGCCGAAGGCTCGACTCGATCCCGCGCATGATGTTCACGCGCGTGGCGCCGCTCCTGTTGGGGTTGTCGCTCATGGGCATGCGCACCTTCGTGGCCAGCACGACCTCCTCCCGAACGCCCTTCAGAGCGTTCCCCAGGAGCGTCTCGCTCTCACCCCTCGTGTACACGTCCGCCGTGTCGATGAAGTTCACGCCGCGGTCCAGCGCGTGTCTCACCATGCGGCTGGTCGCTTCCTGGTCGAGGCCCCCCAGCCGGTTGCGTCCGAACTGCATCGTGCCCAGGGCGACCTCGCTCACGATGAGCCCCGAGCGTCCGAGCTTCCTGAATTTCATGGATCACCTCCCCGGAGAACGTAACGGCCGCCGCGGACAGTCGTCAAGAAGCCGCCTACTCAGAGCCGTGAGAGCTTTTTCAGGAGCGCCTCCCGATTCGGGCCGAACCAGGTCTTCAGGTCCGCGAACATTTCCGCGGTCTCTGACGCGGCTCCCGAGAGGACCAGCACGTCGTTTCTCCACCGGTACCACAGGCAGTGCAGGCGGTAGGGCTTGCACGAGCGTTTCTGCCGGCACTGCTCGTCCAGCATCTCGGCAAGCTCGATGTGGTTCGCCGAACCGGCGAGGTAGTACACGTCATCGTCGGCCAGTCCGAGAACCAGCCGCTGGAATCCTTCCCCCATCGCCTCGTCGTTGCGAAAGCCTTCCAGGGCGATGTCCTTCGAGCCCAGCCGCAGGTCGTAGCCCTCCTCGCGCAGGAGGCGGCGCAGGGCGACGATGTCGTCCCGCACGTCCTTCAGGACCTGGGGATCCGTCCGCCTGTGCGAAAGCTGCTCGCGCCACCCGCGGAGCTCAGTTTCGTAGCTTTCCAGGAGCTTCACCCTGCTCAGAAAGTTCGTCGTATCGGACAGGAGCCGCCACGTCGAGCTCGCGGATTCTGCCAGCCTGTTGAAAAACGCTCTCATGCGGCGCCCCAGAAGGTAGCTGCCCTATTCCGCCGGGTCAAGGCGCCGCTTGTGTCGGCAACGGGCCGGTGGTACCGTGGGCGGCGGAGGAAGGGGATTTCATGCAGACAACCGCGAAAGTGATCGCCATGGACCTCGGCGCCTCCGGGGGAAAGTGCTTCGCCGGGGTGTTCGACGGGAACGGCTTCACCCTCAGGGAGATCCACCGTTTCACTCACGAGCCGACCACCCTGCACATCGCCGACAGGACGGGCCGGGTGGAGGAGCGCGCATACTGGGACGACCTTCTCATTGCCCGCAACCTGGTGGAGGGGCTGCGCGCCTACCGGCGGGAGAGCGGCAGCGCCGTCGACTCCGTCGGCATCGACGCCTGGGGAGCCGACGGGGTGTTCGTGACCGAGGACGGGGTGCTCCTGGGGCCCATGTACTGCTACCGCGATCACCGGTTGGACGGGATGGTCGAGGAGGTGAAGTCGAAAATGGACCCCGCCCGGTTGTACGAGATCACGGGAATCCATTTCCAGCCCTTCAACGTGTCTAACCAGCTGCTCTGGTTCATGAAGAACAGGGGGGATCTCATCCGCCGGGGCGTTCGTTTCCTTCCGGCGCCCACCCTCTTCGGCTGGTACCTCGGCGGGGTCACCGCGATAGACTCTTCCTGGGCGAGCGTGACCCAGCTCATGGACGCGCGCCGCAAGAAATGGAGCAAGGAGGTTTTGCGGGCGCTCTCCATCCCGGGCCGAATCATGCCGCGCATCGTGGCGCCGGGAACGGTCGTCGGGGAGCTGCGGGCCGGGCTCGCCGAATCCGTCGGGCTCAACCAGGCGCGGATCATCGCCGTGGGGGCGCACGACACGGCGAGCGCCTTCGCCGCGGCCCCCGTGTCGAAGGCGGCCTCCGCGCTCATCATCAGCTCCGGCACGTGGTCGCTGATCGGGAAGCTGCTCGCGCGGCCTCTCACCAGCCCCGCCGCAATGGCGGCGAACATGAGCAACGAGGGCGGCATCGGCAACGTGCGATTCCTGAAGAACTGCATGGGCACCTGGCTGGTGCAGGAGCTGCGCCGGGCCTGGAAGGCGCGCGACGGCCGCGAGATGGACTGGGAGGAGCTGAACAGGCTCACCGACCAGGGGAAGCCTTTCGCCGCCTCCATTGATCCCGATGACAGGGGATTCTACAACCCGCAGAACATGGAGTCGGCGATCGTGGACTTCTGCCGGCGAACCGGGCAGGAGCCGCCCGCGGACCGGGGCACGATGCTTCGCACGGTCTACGAGAGCCTCGCCCTGAAGTACCGCGTGGTCTCTGAGCAGATCTCCCAGGTAAGCGGCTCGCCCAGCTCGGTGATCCATATCGTGGGCGGGGGCTCGCGCAGCGTCTTTCTCAACCAGCTCACCGCGAACGCGTGCGGCGTGAAAGTGGTGGCAGGACCCGAGGAGGCCACGGCGGTCGGCAATGCAATGGTCCAGGCCCTTGGCCTGGGAGTCATCAAGAAGCTCCCGGACGCAAAGGCGATGATCAGGGAGGCATTTTCGATCAAGGAGTTTGCGCCGAAGGAAAAGGAAATCTGGGAAAGAGCTTATGCTCACTATCGGACCGTGGTGAAATAGAGCGGGCGCCTGGCGGCGCCGAAGAGAGCGGGCCCTGTCACGGCCGCAACGCGGTCGCTCGAGGGCCCTTCACGAAGGAGGAGGGAACAACTTTCAGCTTGCTTTTACTTCGATGGTCTTCGGCTTGGCGGCCGGCACCTTGGGGAAGGTCAGCTGCAGGACGCCGTTCTTGAACTCGGCCGCGATCTTCTCGCGGTCAACGCCCTCGGGGAGAACGAAGCTGCGGCTGAAGCGCGCCGATTTTCGCTCACGAAGGACGTAGCCGTTCTTCTTCTCTTCCTTCTTCTCGTCGCTGCGGGAGGAAATGGTGAGCAGGGTGTTGTCCAGCTTCACTTCCACGTCCTTCTCGGTCAGGCCCGGCAGCTCCACCTCCATGAGGTATTCCGCGTCGGTCTCCCGCACGTCGACCGCGGGAACCGCGCTGCGGCCGATGGTCGGCATCGCGAAGAAGTCGTCGAACCAGTGGGACACGTTGTCCAGCAGGTCCAGGGAATTTGGATTGTAGCGAACCAGGTTCATATCGTACCTCCTATTGGTTTTCTTGTTCACGTCATACAGTATGCATGAACCATGCCAACTTGGTAGTTTTATGTTAATTGTATATCCAACAATTAATTAAATTGAAAATCCTTCTGGACATCATCAGAGAACTTTTAGATTTAGTGGATCAATTTGGTCCATACTAGCCCATATCGACGCATTCTGTATCATTTTGAATCACTTCAACAACGGACCGCGTCCTGATACTTTGCTCTCCGTGGCGATTCCTTCCTTCGACAGCTTTGTTCCCGGAGGCGAGGACGTGCTCGACGACGGCTCTTCCTCCTACTGGTTCATCCTCCGGGGAAGCGATCTGCTCGTTGCCCGGGACGGTTCCGCGCTCGATGTCCCCTGCACGGAGGACCCGTCGCGCCTTGGTTACTCTTCGGACAGGGCCCACGTCATAGGATCCGTCGGGGGAATCGCGTGCCGCACTCTCGGCGTCCCGGGGGATGCGAATGCGCCGAGCGGCTGGGCATTCGAAGGAGTGAGGAGCCTCTTCGGGACGATCTCCGAGAGGTTCTTCGCCGTCGCGGCGCGCGCGCTGGAAATTTCCGAGTGGGACAGCACGCACCGCTTCTGCGGTTCCTGCGGCGGCCACACCACGCTGAAGCGCGGGGAGCGAGCCCTGGAGTGCACGGCGTGCGGCCGCCTCAGCTATCCCCGGATATCGCCGGCGGTGATCGTGGCCGTGACCCGCGGAGAACGCATCCTCCTGGCGCGCGCCCGGCGGTTCCCGCCCGGCCTGTACAGCGTGCTCGCCGGTTTCGTCGAGCCCGGAGAAACTCTGGAAGAATGCGTGGAGCGGGAGGTCCGCGAGGAGACCGGCATCGAGGTCAAGAACCTGCGCTACTTTGCCAGCCAGCCCTGGCCGTTCCCTCACTCGCTGATGGTCGCATTCACCGCGGAGCACGTCTCGGGAGAGATCCGCGTCGATCCCGCCGAGCTGGTCGACGCGCATTGGTACGGTGCAGATTCGCTTCCCCGGCTCCCGGATCCGATCACCGTGGCGCGGAAGCTCATCGACTGGTTCACCGCCGGTGCGCGTCGGGAAACGGCGGGATGACGAAGATCGCGGCGCGCCGGGACCCCATCCGCTGCCCATGGGGCCAGGCCAACGAGTGGTGCATCCCCTATCACGATGAGGAGTGGGGTGCGCCGGCGCATGACGATATCCGGCATTTCGAGTTCCTCGTCCTGGAGGCAGCGCAGGCAGGTCTCAGCTGGCTCACGATCCTGAAGCGGCGTGACGGCTACCGCACGGCGTACCGCGGCTTCTACCCGGCGCGCGTGGCGCGATTCGCCGCCCGGGACGTCGAGCGCCTGGTGAACGATCCGGCAATCGTCCGCAACAGGGCGAAGATCGTCTCCTCGGTGAACAACGCGCGCCGATTCCTCGAAGTGCGGAAAGAGTTCGGCAGCTTCGATGACTACCTCTGGGGATGGACGGGCGGGAAGCCGGTGGTGAACCGCTGGACCGCGCAGTCGCAGATCCCCGCGCGCACCGAGCTCTCCGATGCGGTTTCCCGAGACTTGAAGGCGCGGGGTTTTTCCTTCGTCGGCTCGACGATCATCTATTCGCACCTGCAGGCGGTCGGGGTCGTGAATGACCACCTGGTGAGCTGCTTCCGATGGAAAGAGGTCCAATCCAAGCGCCGCCCATAGGGCCACGCGGCGCTCCTAGAACTGCAGCGCGTTCACCAGGTCCCCGGCTCCGGCGTCACGGCCGTTCAGCGGGGCCAGCTCCCAGCGTTCCTCGATGAGCTTGAGGATTGACGTCGTGTCGTACTGGGTATGGTCGATGTACGCCCTCCGCGCGAACGGGGAGATGACGATCGTCGGCACACGCGTCCCCGGTCCCCACCTGTCGACGACGGGCGGGGCGACGTGGTCCCAGCGCCCGCCGTTCTCGTCGTAGGTGATGACGATCACCGCGTCCTTCCACGCGGGACTCCCGCGGATGCGGCTCACGAGGCTCGCCACGTGCTCCTGCCCGCGGAGGAGAGCCGCGTACCCGGGGTGCTCGTTGTCGGGCCCCAGCGGCTTCACGAAGGACACCGCCGGAAGGGTGCCGGAGTCAATGGCGGCGATGAAATCCTTCTCGTCTTTCAGGTGAACGCGCTTCGCTTCGGTTCCGTCCGCGAAATTACTGAAGAAAATGAAGGGCTGGTGGTGGTACTGAAAGAGCGGATCCGCCTTTCCCGCCAGCGCGTCATCCCAGCCCCCCGAGTACCAGGCCCAGGAGAGGCCCTTGTCCGACAGCCGGTCGCCGATCGTGGGGAATGTCTGGTTCGGCACGAGGGTCGCGGGATCGGTCACCGACGGCGGGATGGGATGATTCACAGAAAACGCCGTGTTGACGGCGTAGCCGTCCGGTGTCACGACCTTGTCCGCGACCCCCTGGCCCGCGGCGTCGGGAGGCGTGGCGATCATGCCCGCGGGAGCATTCGGGAACACGGGGGCCGCCGCGGCGATGAGAAAAAAGTGGTTCAGAAACGAGCCCCCGAACGCCGCATGGAAGAAATTGTCGCACAGCGTGTACTGCCGCGCGAGCCTGCCCTCGGGAAGATTGGTCGCGTCGATATAGCTCATCACCAGCCCGCCGTTGTCGCTCCACGCGATGAACTTGTCCATCCTGCCGCCGTCGATCTGGAGCTGCTGCGTGTAGAACCGGTGGACGATGTCGCCGGTCTGCACCTCCGGGCCGATGTACCTGCTCAGGTCGAATGGCCGCAGAGCAGCGACGGGGGAAAGAGAGGCGAAGTGCGGATCCGGGTCCTTCCCGTTCAGCGGCGCCGGCGCCCCGGCGAGCGGCGTTCCATTCCTGTCCTTCTGCGCGAGGGACTCGGGCGATGCATTGCTGATCCCATTGGCCCCTGGGAATCGGCCGTACAGGGAGTCGAAGCTCCAGTTCTCCTGGTAGATCACGATGACGTGGCCCACCTTCGCGCGAAGCTGGTCGAGGGAGCTCTGGCTGAAGCCGAGTCCCGCACCAACAACGAGCAGGAGGGGAATTGCGAACGCGACCGTTGCCCGCGACTTGCGGTTCGTGCCCATGCACAAAAACTCCTCCGGCACTGTTAGGATTGCGTGAATTCCGGCAGGCTCGCATTGCTCAGTGGTTCTTCATGGGTTACACTCGGGGTGAATGAACGAGCTGATCACCATTGTGGAGGACGAGGACGATATCCGCTCCCTGGTGTGCGCGGGGCTGAAGAAAGAGCGCTTTCGGGTCCGGGAGTACGCGGATGGGAAGGGATTCCTCTCGTCGCTGCGATCGGAAAAGCCCGACCTCGTGCTCCTCGACGTGATGCTGCCGGATACCGATGGGTTTGCAATCTGCCGCGGCATGCGCGCCGATCGGGCGCTCGCCGCGATACCCGTCATCATGCTCACCGCCCGGGCGGAGGAAGCCGACCGGGTGCTCGGGCTGGAGCTCGGCGCCGATGACTACGTCGTGAAGCCGTTCTCCCCGAAGGAGCTGGCGGCGCGCGTGAAGGCCGTGCTCCGCCGCGCCTCCCCCGAGGCGGGAAGATCCCGCATCGAGGTCGCGGACGGCCTCCTCATCGACACCGACACCCTGGAGGCCACGCTGCACGGAACGCGCGTGGAGCTCACGCAGGCGGAGTTTCGCATTCTCCATCTCCTTGCCACCCGCGTGGGCTGGGTATTCTCCCGGGAAAAAATCCTGGACCATCTCTGGGGGGACGAAAAGAACGTCACCGACCGGTCCGTGGACGTGCACGTGAAGCACCTCCGGGACAAGCTCGGCCCGGCCGGGAAAATGATCGCGAATGTGCGGGGCGTCGGGTACAAAATGGTCGCCCCGGAATCGGAGTACCCTTCCCCACATCGGAAATGAAGCAGCGCATCTTCCTTCGGGTTTTCGCCGGGTACGTTCTGCTGAGCCTGCTCGCGGTGCTCGTCTTCGCGGCCTATACGCTCAAGACAGCGCGCACGATCTCGCACGACACGCTCACCCGGGGCCTGGAGATCGCCGCCCGCACCGCCCTGGTCTCCGTCTCGCCGCTCATGGGCCAGGGCCGCAGCGCCGCGCTGGACAGACTGACCGCCGCCATCGGCAGGGAAGGCCGCGTGCGTCTCACCGTGATCACCACCGGGGGAGTGGTGCTCGCGGATTCGGAGCAGGATCCCGCGAAGATGGAAAACCATTCCGACAGGCCCGAGGTTGCCCAGGCGCTGAACGGGGGCGTCGGCACGTCGTCGCGTTTCAGCGGCACCGTTCGGCGGTGGATGGTCTACGTCGCGGTCCCCGTGAAGGACCCGGCGGGCCTCGTGCAGGGGGTCGTCCGCGCTTCCACCTTCACGGAAGAAGTGGAGGCGCTCTCGCGGCAGGGACGCGGGAGCCTCGCGCTTTTCGCCTCCATTCTGCTCGCCTCGTGCGTGCTTCTCGCCCTCCTTCTTTCGCGGACGATCTCCTCTCCCCTTCGGGACCTCGCGCAGGTGGTCGGCCGATTCGCGGCGGGCGATTTCGGCGCGCGGCTGCACCTGCGCCGGCACGACGAGGTGAAGATGCTGGCCGACAGCTTCAACGGCATGGGCGAACGAGTGCAGTCCCTGTTCGAGGAGAGGGCCCGGCGGATCCAGGAGCTGGACCTCATCTTTTCCTCCGTGCAGCAGGGGATCCTGGTGCTGGACAATGACGGGCGCATCGTGCGGAGCAACAAGGGATTCGAGAAGCTGGCGGTCTCCCAGCCTGTGGAAGGGAAAACGCTCTGGGAGGTCGTCCGGGCCCCCCGCCTCACGGAGATCGTCCAGCAGGCGCGCGTGACCGGTCATCGCCAGTCCGAAGAAGTGGCGATCGGAGAGAGGTCGGTCCACTGCACGGTGGAGCGGATGGGAGAGAGGGAGGAGCTCATCGTCGTGCTCAACGACACGAGCGACCTCCGGCGCCTGGAGGCGCTGAAACGCGATTTCGTGGTCAACGCGTCCCACGAATTGCGCACGCCCCTCACCTCCATCATGGGATCGCTGGAGATGCTCGAAGGAGGTCTGCGGGGCGAGCCGGCGCGGTGGGTGGAGACGATCCGCCGCAACGCCGAGCGGATGACCGCGATCGTGAAGGATCTGCTCATGCTTTCGGGGCTGGAGGCGCTCGGCGCGGAACCTTCCGCGGACCACGTCGACCTGGAGCGCCTGATCCGCGACGTCACCGGCATGTTCGTGCATCGCGCCGAAACCCAGGGAATCGTCCTCACGGCCGAGATTCCGTCACCCCTTCCGCCGATCACCGCGGACGCGTATCTCCTGGAGCAGGTCATGGTGAACCTCATCGACAACGCCCTGAAGTACACCGAGGCGGGCGAAGTGCGGGTGACCTGCGCGCGGCAGGGGCCGGACAGGATCCGCATCGAGGTCGCCGACACCGGGGTCGGCATTCCCGAAGAGAGCCTGCCGCGCGTCTTCGAGCGATTCTACGTCGTGGACAAATCGCGTTCCCGAAAGCTGGGAGGGACAGGGCTGGGCCTGGCGATCGTGAAGCACATCGTGCAGAGCCACGCGGGAACGATCGACGTGCACAGCACCGTGGGCAAGGGGACCCGTTTCGTCATCCTTCTTCCGACTGACTTTCGTTCTCCGTGCAATTAACGGAAAATTAACACAACCTTCATATCGGTCTAACGGCGGCTCGTGAACTTGGGTGTGCGTGCCCGCAGCACGCGCAAAAGTGCTCGAAATCTCTTCAAGGAGGAACGAAATGAGGTTCTCACGTATCGCGCTGGTGGCGCTCGTTCTCTGCGCGGCCGCTGCTCTGGGCTTCGGCCAGTCCACGGAGCTCGTCGGCGCCGGGGCCACCTTCCCTTTCCCGTATTATTCGAAAGTCTTCGACGAGTACAACAAGCAGTTCAACGTGAAAGTCAACTACCAGTCTATTGGCTCCGGCGGCGGGCAGACCCAGCTCAAAAACAAGACCGTCGATTTCGGCGCCAGCGACGTTGTGGTGACCGATGAGAATGCGAAGTCATTCCCTGCGCCGTTCGTGTCCGTCCCGACGGTGGAAGGTTCGGTGACCATCACCTACAACCTGCCCGGGAATCCCACGTTGAAGCTCACTTCCGACATCATCGCCGACATCTTCCTCGGGAAGATCAAGCGCTGGAACGATCCGCGGATCACGGCGCTCAACCCGGACGCGAAGCTTCCGGGGACTACCATGACGGTGGTCCACCGATCGGACGGCAGCGGCACGACTGCTGTCTTCAGCAACTACCTCAGCAAGATTTCCGACGAATGGAAGAACAAAGTCGGAGAGGGGACGTCCCTGAAGTGGCCGGTCGGTGTGGGTGGAAAAGGAAACGAGGGCGTTGCCGGTCTCGTCAAGCAGCTCCCGGGAGCCGTGGGCTACGTCGAGCTGATCTACGTTCTGCAGAACAATATGACCTTTGCCACCGTCAAGAACAAGAGCGGCAACTGGATCGTACCATCTCTGGCCTCCACGAGCGAGGCCGGTTTGATGCCCGTTCCGGCCGACGTCACCAAGATGGTTCTCACCGACACCGAGGCCCCCGACGGGTACTCGATCTCGTCGTTTACCTGGATTCTCGTGTACAAAGAGCAGAACTACGACAACCGCCCCAAGGACAAGGTCGCTGCAATGATGAAACTCCTCTGGTGGATGGTGCATGACGGACAGCAGTATGCAGAGCCCCTGGCGTATGCCAAACTGCCCAAGGGCGTGGTAGACAAGGCGGAGGCTGTCATGAAGTCGGTCACGTACAACGGAACGCCGGTGCTCCAATAGGTTCTGAATGAAGAGCGAGCGGTCATCCGATACGGCATTCAGGACGCTGCTCGTTCTCGGGGGGATCGCGGTGAGCGTTTTGCTCATCGCGATCTTCTTTTCTCTCCTTCTCACCTCTCGTCCCGCCATCGTGGCCAACGGGTTTCGGTTCCTCACGGGATCGGAGTGGGACCCGGTCACCGAGTCGTTCCATTCGCTCGCCTTCGTGGTGGGGACTCTGATAACCTCCCTCGTTGCGCTCGTGATTGCCACGATCCTTTCCCTCGCCCTGGCGATCCTCATGGGAGAATATTTCCGCACCGGGGCGTTCAGCGCGATCATGCGGACCGCCGTCGAGCTGCTGGCGGGCATTCCGTCGGTGGTCTACGGGTTCATTGGGCTGTTCTTTTTCGTGCCCGCCGTTCGGGTGCTGGAGACCGCACTTGGCCTGCCTCCGTTTGGCGTGGGCATGTTCACCACGTCGCTGCTGCTGGCCTTCATGATCCTTCCCTACTCCGCTTCCATAGGACGGGAGATCATCAGCCTCGTTCCCTCGGACCTCAAGGAGGCGGCCCTCTCACTCGGGGCCACTCCGTCGGAGACGATCTGGAAAGTCACCCTGCCTTATGCCACCTCGGGCATCATGGGCGGTGTCCTGCTTTCTCTCGGGCGGGCGCTCGGCGAGACAATGGCGGTGACGATGGTCATCGGCAACGCCAATGTCCTCACCTTCGACATTTTCGCTCCGGGCAACACCATGGCCAGCGTCATTGCCAACGAGTTCTCCGAGGCCACCACCAATGTCTATCTGTCGAGCCTGATTGAAATCGGACTCCTCTTGTTCGTCGTCAGTACCCTGATCAACATTGCGGGAAAGATCGTCGTGAACCGCATGGCGGCGAGGTGAGTTGATGAGTACGATCGTACATCCGACCGAGGTGAAGAATGCACCCCGCGGTTCCCGGGGGAAGCTGGATGCCGGTGTCGCCGCTCGTCTCCGCGGAGACCTGGCCTTTCGGGTCCTCACGCTGGCCCTATCCTTCATTGCCACTGTCCCTCTTGCGCTGATCCTGATCTACATCGTTGTCAAGGGTGCCTCGTCCATCAATTGGCAGTTCCTCACCGAACTCCCAAAACCCATAGGGGAGGCAGGCGGAGGAATCTCCAACGCCATCGTCGGGACCCTCATCCTCATCGCGATCGCCTCGGTGATCTCCGTGCCGCTGGGGGTCATCGCCGGGATCTTCCTTTCCGAGCGGTCGAAGAGCCGGCTGGGCACCGTCGCCCGTCTTTCCATCGAGACCCTCATGGGAATCCCGTCGATTGTCATTGGTATCGTCGCCTACACGTGGATCGTTCGGCCCATGGGTCACTTCTCGGCAGTCTCCGGAGGTGTCGCCCTGGCGATGATCATGCTTCCGGTCATCACACTTTCCACCGAGGAAACGCTTCTCCTGATCCCGATGACGCTGCGGGAGGCGGCGCTCGCCCTTGGCGTCTCCTACCGCCGCACGGTCATGCGCGTCATCCTGCCTGCCGGCATGAGCGGTATCGTCACAGGAGTACTCCTGGCGGTGGCGCGAGGGGCTGGGGAGACAGCACCGCTGCTTTTCACCGCCTTCGGCAACCCGTTCATGGCGGTGAACCTCCTCAAACCCATGGAGTCCCTTCCTCACACGATCTTCTATTACGCAACGAGCCCCTACCCCGCGTGGCAGGCGCTTGCATGGGGCGCGTCGTTCGTCCTCCTGGTGCTGGTGCTCGCACTCAACATTGTGACCAAGCTGGTAACATCAAGATGGAAGATTCAGTTCTGACAGCCGAGAAAACCATCCTGGAGACCCGCGCCCTCGTGGCGGGGTTCGACGGGAAGGACGTGGTGAAGGATATCTCCATCGCCATTCCCAATGGAAAGATCACCGCGATCATGGGGCCGTCCGGGTGCGGGAAGACCACGTTCATGCGATGCATCAACCGGATGCACGAGCTTGCTCCCAACGCCCAGGTATCCGGGCAGGTTCTCCTGGACGGAGAGGACGTCTACAAGCTCAACCCCATCCTCCTGCGCAGGCGCATCGGCATGGTGTTCCAGCGGCCGAATCCGTTTCCTACGATGAGCATCTACGATAACGTCGTGGCCGGCTACAACCTCAATGGCGCGCGGATGGCCCGGGTGGAACGGGACCGCATCGTGGAAGAGACCCTGCGCCGGGTGACTCTGTGGGACGAGGTGAAAGACGCCCTCTACAGGCGAGGGACGTTCCTCTCCGGCGGGCAGCAGCAGCGGCTGTGCATCGCCCGGGCCCTGGCGATGAAGCCAGAGATCCTCCTGCTGGACGAACCGACCTCGGCCCTGGACCCCAAGGCCACTGCCGCCATCGAGGAGCTGGTCGTGTCACTGAAGGGCGTGGTCACCATCGTCCAGGTCACGCACAACATCCCCCAGGCAGCGAGGATCTCCGACTTCACGGCATTCATCCATCTCGGGGAGCTGGTGGAGTTCGGTCCCACGAAGACGGTGTTCACGGTGCCCAAGGACAAGAGGACGGAGGAGTACCTCTCCGGAAAGTTTGGATAGGAGGGGCCATGCCCATACCCCAGATGGACGCGCTGAAGGCGGAGCTGGTCGCCTACGGTCAATTCGTCCAGGACATGATCGAAAAGAGCCGCCGCGCCCTGGTCTCCCGGCAGCCCGAGCTGCCGCGCGAGATCATCGACACCGACGAGCCGCGGGCCAACAGGACGGAAATCGACCTGGAGGCGGAGTGTACCTCCCTCATTGCGCGCCACCAGCCCATGGCGAAAGACCTCCGCACGATCCTCATGGTGATGGGCATTACGAATGACCTCGAGCGCATCGCGGATCACTCGGTGAACATCGCCGAGGCGGTGGTCGAGCACATCAACGGCACTACGATCCGCCCGGACGACGACGTGCTGAAAATGTTCGAAGAAACGATCCGCATGGTGGACGAATCGATCCGCGCCTTCATCACCGAGGACCCCGCGCTGGGGCAGAAGGTCTGCGAATCCGACAGCACCGTGGACGACCTCGCCACCCGCATCCTTGAGGAGCTGAGCGCCTCGATGACGAGTACCCCTTCCAGCGTGCCCGAAAAGCTCGCCCTCCTGAAGATCGCGGGCAACCTCGAACGGATCGCCGACCTCTCGACGAACATCGGCGAGGACGTGATCTACATGACTGAGGGCCGCGTGATCAAACACCACCAGGAGGACGCGAAATAGCATCGATGCCCGAGCGAGTCGCCGCGATCGACGTGGGCACCAACGCGATCCGCTTCTATGCGGCCGAGTCCGACGAGCGGGAGGGCTTCCACGTCGTCGGCGAGACGAGGGTGGCGGTGCGCCTGGGCCACGGAGTATTCTCGTCCGGCCAGATCGAGGCGGGGGCGGCGGCCGAAGCGGCCGCGGGGCTTGCCCAGGCAGCCCGGCAGATGTCGGAGCTTGCGGTCGGGCGCTACCGGGCCGTGGCGACGAGCGCGGTCCGGGAGAGCCAGAACCGCCGCGCCTTTCTCCGGCAGGTGCGCGAGGTCTCCGGACTGCGCCTGGAGGTGATCTCGGGGTCGGAGGAGATCCGGCTCGTGCACGCGGCCGTGAAGAGGCGCATGGCGTTGGGCAGGGGTGCCTGGGTGCTCGTCGAGCTGGGGGGTGGAAGCGTGGAGATCGCGCTCGTGGACGATTCACGCGTGAGCTGGAGCGAGACTCACGCCATGGGGGCCGTGCGGCTCATGGAGATGTTCGTGCGCGGCAACTCCGAGCCGAAGGAGTTTTCACGGCTCATCCAGGAATACGCGGCGACCATCCGGCTGCCCGCAAAGATCGCGGAGCGGGGGGTCAGGGGGTTCCTGGCCACGGGCGGCAACATTGAATCGATTGCGCGCATCTGCCCGTGGAAGCTCAGCCCGTCCGGCGGGCCTCTCACCGTCTCGGTCCCGGAAGTGCGGGAGCTCATCGGGAAACTGTCCCGCATGTCCGTGGCAGGGAGACAGAAGGAGTACGACCTGCGGGCTGACCGGGCCGACGTGATCGTGCCGGCCGCCATCGTCTACGCCCACCTGGCCGAGCGCCTGGGGGCCACTGAAATCGTTCTCCCGGGGGGAGGGGTGCGCGAGGGCATCGTGTACGACCTCCTGGAAAGGCGGGGCGTCCGGCGTGACGCCGCCGCGGCAGTCATCGACGACGCCCTGCTGCTGGGGCGGAAGTTTCTCTTCGACGAAAAGCACGCGGTCCACGTGGCCCGCCTGGCCGGGTCTTTGTACGATCAGCTCTCCCACGTCCACGGGATGGGAGAGCGGGAGAGGCGCCTCCTGACGGCGGCGGCGCTTCTGCACGACGTGGGGGGAGTCGTGAGCCTGAAGAGCCACCACAAGCATGCCCTGTACCTCATCGCGCGCTCCGAGCTTCCCGGATTCTCGGCGCGGGAGATGTTCATGGTGGGAACGATCGCCCGCTACCACCGCAAGGCACCCCCGTCGCCGCTGCACCACGAGTTTGCGCAGCTTTCCCTCGCGGACCGGCACCGCGTGAGACTGCTCGCCGGGATGCTGCGTATCGCCGACGCGCTGGACAAGGAACACTGGCAGAAGATCCAGGGCATCGTGGTTGTCCGAAAGGGAACAGAGGTCCAGATCCGGGCGAGCGGCGCCGACGATGTTCTCCTGGAGCAGTGGGCGCTGAGGAAGAAGGACGATCTTTTCCGCGAGGTGTTCGGTCTCGACGTCACGCTCACGAGGAATGGAGCCGTCGGTGATGGCTGACCCGGCCCCCGATCTCAACGATCCCCGGCTGTTCATTGACCGGGAGCTGAGCCTCCTGGACTTCTTCCGCCGCGTGCTGGAGGAGGCTCAGGATCCCGCCAACCCGCTCCTGGAGCGCGTCCTCTTTCTCTCCATCGTGAGCTCGAATCTCGCGGAGTTCTTCATGGTGCGCGTGGCCGGTCTCAAGCAGCAGATCGAGGCGCAAGTGGCCGAGTATTCACTCACCGGGCTCACTCCGACCCAGCAGCTGGAGGCGGTTCGCGTGCGCGCACAGGAGCTCATGCACGAGACCCGCATCTGCCTGCGCGAGCTCATGCCCCTGCTGGAGACCGCGGGAATCCGTATTCTCGACTATTCGGCCCTGGGTCCCGAGCAGCGGGCCGAGGCGGACCGCTTCTTTCAGCAGATCGTTTTTCCCGTCCTGACGCCGCTTGCCGTGGACCCCGGGCGGCCCTTCCCCCACATCTCCAATATGAGCTTCAACCTTGCCCTTGTCATCCGGGACGCCACCGGCACCGAGCGTTTTGCCCGGGTCAAGCTGCCTGCGACCCTCCCCCGGTTCCTCGAGCTGAAGTCCAGCCGCGGGTCCGGAGGGGATGGGGCGCGCGCGCTGCTGCCGCTGGAGCAGCTCATCGCGGCGAACGTAGGAACCCTTTTTCCCGGCATGCAGGTCGTCCAGTCGCACCCCTTTCGCGTGACCCGGGACGCGGAAGTGTCCATCCAGGAGCTGGAAGCGGAGGACCTCCTGGAAACGATCGAGAAAGGCGTGCGGCAGAGGCGATTCGGCCGGGTCGTGAGGCTCACCGTGGACACCGCGATGCCGTCGTCCATCCGGGACATCCTGACCGAAAACCTCGAGGTCGACCCCAGTGACGTGTACACGATAGAACCGCCGCTGGGCATGAGCGACCTCGAGCAGCTCCACGGTCTGGAGAGGCCCGATCTGAAGTATGCAGCATTCGTGCCCGCACTCCCTGCCGGGCTGCAAGACCGGGAGAGCGACATCTTCAGTGCCATCCGGCGCCAGGACATCCTCCTCCACCACCCCTACGATTCCTTCGATCCCGTGGTGGACTTCCTCGATGCGGCCGCCCGGGATCCCGCGGTGCTCGCCATCAAGCAGACCCTCTACCGGGTCGGCCAGAACTCGCCCGTCGTGCAGGCCCTCCTGGAAGCGGTCCGCCGCGGCAAGCAGGTGGCCGTGCTCGTGGAGCTGAAGGCCCGCTTCGACGAGGAGAGCAACATCGAATGGGCGCGCGCCCTGGAAAGCGAGGGCGTGCACGTCGTCTACGGCCTGCTTGGCCTGAAAACCCATTCGAAGATCGCCCTGGTCATCCGTCAGGAGAGCGACCGCATCCGCCGCTACGTCCACCTGTCCACGGGCAACTACAACGCGGTGACCGCGCACCACTACACCGACCTCGGGCTTTTCACCTGCGACGATGCAATCGGGGCAGACGCCTCCGACATCTTCAACTACCTCACCGGCTACTCCGACAAGCGCAGCTATCAGCGTTTCCTCGTGGCTCCGATCAACCTCAGGAGCGGTCTAGACGCGTTGATCAGGAGGGAGATGGAGCAGAGCCGGGCCGGCGGGGAGGGTGCGATCATCATCAAGATCAACGCCCTGGTGGACAAGGCGATGATCCAGCTCCTCTACGAGGCGTCACGGGCCGGGGTGCAGATCGAGCTGCTCGTGCGCGGCATGTGCTGCCTTCGGCCGGGGGTTCACGGGGTGAGCGAGAACATCCGCGTACGGAGCATCGTCGGGCGATTCCTGGAGCACAGCCGGATCTTCTGGTTCCGCAACGGCGGCGCGGAAGAGATATATCTTGGAAGCGCGGACCTCATGGGGCGCAACCTTGACCGTCGCGTGGAAATCCTCTTTCCGGTCCTGGACCCGCGGCTGATTCGGCAGGTGAAATCCGAGGTCCTCGATACCTGCCTGGAGGACACGGCGAAGGTCCGCATCATGGAGTCCGATGGTACCTACCGTCGCGCCGAGGGGCTTCCCGGCCAGGCGCGCCTGGATTTTCAGGCGGAGCTGATCAAACGGCGGCAGGCGGAAGCGTCGAGGGTCTGAGATGGAGCTCTACTTTCTCCGGCATGGTGATGCGGGCGCGGCGGAGGGCTGGAAGGGCAGCGACTCCGAACGTCCCCTGAGCAGCGAGGGGATTGCCCGCATGGAGAAAGAAGCCGCGGCGATTGCACGCCTGCGCCCGACTTTCGACGTGATCCTCACCAGCCCGCTCGTGCGGGCGCGCCAGACCGCGGACATCGTGGCGAAGAAGATGCATCTTGCGACGGTGACGGTGGTGGAGGAACGTCTTGCGCCCGGCTTCGCAGCGGCGGAGCTCGAGGGGATACTGGCGGAGCGGCACGCGCTTCAGGGGCTTCTCCTCGTGGGGCACGAGCCGGATTTCAGCCGGGTCATTTCCGCGTGCATCGGCGGAGGCCGGGTCGAGTGCAAGAAGGGGAGCCTCGCTCGAGTGGACATCGACGCCCCGCCCGCGCTCGCGGGCACCCTCGTCTGGCTGCTCCCGCCCCGCGTGCTCGCTCGGGATGCCGAGGCATAGGTGATGCCAAATCCACCTCGGCCTCGGTATACCGAGGCATCGGTGATGCCAAATCCACCTTCGGTGATGCCGTGAGCACCGAGATCGAAGCGAAGTTCCTCGTCACGGGGCACGACACGGCTGATCGCATCCGCGCCCTTGCCCAGGTCGGAAGCTACTCACTTCTCGAAGGCAGAGTCGAAATCGTCCAGGACATCTACCTGGACACCGCGGACCGCGCCCTGCTCTCCGCCGGGTACGCCTGTCGGCGCCGTGAGCGGGAGGGACAGACGGTCATCACCGTGAAATCCGTGACGGGGCGAATCGGCCCGGTTCACCGCCGCGAGGAGCTGGAGGTCTCCGTTTCCGGTGACTCTCCGCCCCAGGCGTGGCCGGAGTCGGAGGCACGCGGGAAGGTGCTGGAGCTCGCGGGGGACAAGCCCCTGGAAGAGATGTTTCGCCTGGGCCAGACCAGGCTGGTCAGGCGGGTGATCGACAGCGAACGGCACGTGGCCGACTGCAGCCTCGACGATGTCAGGGTCGGGGCGGGAAGGACCGCGCGGCGCTGGACCGAGCTGGAGGTGGAGCTCGTCCCGACGGGAACGGAAGAGGATCTTGCCGCGCTGAGCGGCTGGCTCCAGACGACCCTGGGGCTGCACGCGTCAACCGGTTCGAAGTTTGAGAGGGCCCTGGATGCCCTGGGCACGCGGAGGGCCGCGGGACCGCGGCTTCGGCAGGAGAGGTCGATCGTCCTTGAGGCCCCGGATGATCCTGCCGGAGGCCTTCCTCTTTCGGCTCTCGCCGCCATGGGATACACGGCGACCGCGCACCGGCACGGGACTGACCAGAGAATCTACTTCGACACGCACGACGGCGCCTTCCTGAGCAAGGGGCACACCGTCGTATATTCCCGGCCGGAGGGGACCTGGCGCCTTTTCGAGGGAGAGGACACGCGGGCCGAGCAGAAGGGCCTCCCATCTGCTCCTCCGCCCGAGGCCGACTGGGCCATGGCACTGCGTGCAGTTTCTCCGCGTGCGCCTTCGATACCGTGTCTCGAGGCAGCCCTCGTGGAAACGGAATATCGAATCAGCGGAATCGTCGCGCACCAGCTTCGGATCCGCTCGCAGCAGTGGACATTCCTCGCGCCCGGAGAAGACCCCGTCCCGCACACACTGCTTCGGCTCGTCGTCACGGGGCCCCCCACGGAATCCGCCTATTTCACTTCCGTTCTCCAGGCGCGGCTGGGCTTCCATCTTCCGCGCCGGTCCCTGCTCGAGACAGGGCTCGCGCTGATGGGCATCCCCGCACCCGGCGCGCCGCTGCCGGCGGAGTTCCTGGTGAGTCCGGGCGATTCGGTCGGCCGGGCGTGCCGGAGGATCTTCCAGGGGGAGGCGTGGAAGATGCGGGCAAACCTCCGCGGCGCTCTCCACGATCTGGACCCCGAATTCGTTCACGATCTTCGTGTCGCCACTCGACGCGCGCGCAGCGCCCTGCGCCTCTTTTCCCGGATCGTCGACCCCGGCGAGGGAAGCGTGCTTGTCGATGACCTCCGGTGGATCGCCCGGCTGCTGGGGGCGACCCGGGACCTCGACGTTTTCATCGAGCGGCTCGAGCAGCAGTTCGAGGCGGCGGAAGCCGATGCGGATTTTCGTGAAATCGTCCGCGGCGGGCTCCACGCGCAGCGAGCCGGGGCGCTGGCGGGCCTCGTCGAGGCGCTGCGGTCGGAGCGATTCGCGGGGCTCTTATCGAAGCTGGAATCGACCCCTGCGGCGGAAGACACCCCGCCGGCGCCGCGGTTCGCCTGTGCGCGGATCGACAAGGCCTTTGCAAGGCTGGCGGCCTGGATCGACCGCCCGCCGGAAGGACTGACGGACCCGGAGCTCCATCGCATCCGCATACTCTTCAAGCGGCTGCGCTACACCTGCGAGTTCTTCCGACCGCTGATGGCCGACGGAGCGTCCGGCCTGATCGAATTGTTCGTCGGCTTCCAGGATTGTCTCGGTCTTCACCAGGACGCCGCCACCGCTCTTCGGATGCTCTCGGGGTTGCTGACGGAGATGCCGCCCGACGGCCGCTCGAATGGATTTTTCCTGTCGATGGGCGCGATGCTGCAGGTTCAGCGGGACATCCAGAAGGATCAGCGGGAAAGATTCGCACGCCGCTGGAAGTCGGCGCCGGAGCTCGTCGAGGCGTGGCATCGCCTTCGGGGCGGACTGCGGGAAGCCGGATGAAGACAATCGCACTGTACAACATCAAGGGCGGAGTCGGAAAATCCACGACGGCGGTCAATCTCGCCTGCATCGCCGGGCGGGCAGGGCAGCGGACCCTCCTCTGGGACCTCGACCCGCAGGGTGCGGCCGGCTACTACCTCGGGCAGGCAGGCGAGAAGGGGAAGGGGAGCGGAAAGCTCACGCGCGGCAAGGAACGGCTGAGGGATCTCGCCGCTGCCACGTCGTTTCCGAATCTCGATCTCATCCCGTCGCGCTTCTCGTATCGACGTCTGGACATCCACCTGGACAAGCAGCAGCACCGTCGGTCAGTTCTCGCCCGGCTCCTCCTCCCCCTTGCCGCATCGTACCGCTGGATTTTTCTCGACTGCCCGCCGGGCATCACGCTTCTCTCTGAAAACATTTTCTCCGCCGCCGACATCCTCCTCGTGCCCCTCGTGCCAACGCCGCTGTCCCTGCGCACTTTCGAGGAGATCGCGGTGTTCTACCAGCAGAAGGGTCTCGACCGGGCGAAAGTGCTGCCGTTCTTCTCTCTCGTCGAGCGCCGCAAGCGGATCCATCGGGAAACAATGGAGATCTTTGCCGCGCGCGAAACCCAGGTCTGCCGCGCGGCCATCCCCTCGCTGTCGCAGATCGAGAGGATGGCGCTGACGCGCCGGCCTCCCGCGTATTACCAGCCGCGCTCCGAGGCGGGCCGGGCGTACGCCTCACTCTGGGAGGAGATCAGCGGCGCCACCGCGCATCTGGACGGCACGGGGAGGGGGCGGTCATGAAAAAGGGCTCGCGCGAAAACGAAGACAGCACGAAGGATCTCCTCCAGGAGCTGGCCCTGCTCCGCGCCCGGGTGGACGAAGTCACCGAACAGTTCGGTCTCGGCGTCAAGGCCCGGATCGACGAGATCAGTCACGCCATGGCCAGCGGGGGCGCGCCGGACGCCGGTCACGTCCTGCCCGAGCCGAGGCTGGTCGTGAAGATGGTCCGCCGGCTGCGGCTTCTCTCCCGTCGCCAGCCGAAAGGGCGCGCCAAGGACCTGAAGCGGATCCAGGACCTCGTGACGGCACTGAGCGAGGCCCTGCTGAGCAGGAAATGACCGCGCAGATCGCCGCGCTCCCGTCCGCGATGTCGATCGAGGGCACCCTGCAGAGGCTCTACGACGAGGCGCCACGGGTGCCGATCCGCGCCGCCGACCGGGTGGTGATCATGAGCGATCTCCACCTTGGCGACGGCGGACCCCGGGATGATTTCCGCCAGAACGCCGGGCTCGTCCAGGAAGTTCTCCGCAGCCACTACCTCGCGGCGGGGTATTCGCTCGTGCTCAACGGCGACATCGAGGAGCTGCAGCGGTTCAGCTACGCCCGGATCCGCGCGCGCTGGGAGCCGCTCCTGGCGCTCTTCGAGGAGTTCCGCCGCCGCGGTGCGCTGTACAAGATCCTGGGCAACCACGACCAGGGACTGCGCGCGGCGGCCGAGAAGCGCCTTTCCGACACCTTCCTCGATGCGGTCTGCTTCACCCTGGATAGGGACACCATATTTCTTTTTCACGGGCACCAGGCCACGATCTTCTTCGAGCGATTCAACGGGGTGGCGGGTTTTTTTCTCCGCTACGTGGCCAATACGCTGCGCATACCCAACATGCCCGTCGTCTACGAGAGCCCAAAGAAGTATCTCACCGAGCACCGGGTGTACGCGTTCTCCAGCAGCCGCAAGGTCGTCTCCATCATCGGGCACACGCACCGGCCCCTTTTCGAGTCTCTCTCCAAAATCGACACGCTCCGATTCAGGATCGAACAGCTCTGCCGGGACTACCCCTCGGTCTCCCCCCGCGCGCGCGCGGCCATCGAGACGGCGATCACCGTCTACCGGCAGGAGCTCGCGCGGGTGTGGGAGAAAGACCGCGAGAACGGACTCCGCAGCAGCCTGTACAACGAGCAGATCAGCATCCCCTGCCTCTTCAACTCCGGGTGCGGAATCGGCAAACGGGGTGTGACGGCAATGGAGATCGCCGACGGCGAAATCGCCCTCGTCCACTGGTTCGACCGCACCCGGGGAGAGCGCCACATGAAAGAGGACGGGAAGCCGGCCAGGCGCCTGGGCGACACGGACTACTACCGCTCCGTGCTGAAGCAGGACAAGCTTCAGTACATATTCACCCGGATCAGGCTCCTTGCCTGAGAGCCGGCCTCCGCGAGGATCTGCACCGTCTGCCAACCGCGACACCCGTTTCATCCTCCCCGTAACAGGGAATTCGACAATTCTTAAGAAAGGGCTAACACTCCGGGTTCACGATTGGGGGAGTGCGGGAAATGAACGGGCGCGCATGCGTCGAATCGGGAATCGCCGCGGTCATTTTCGACTGGGCGGGAACGGTCGTAGACTTCGGGTGCTTCGCGCCCACGGTGTCCATCGTGGAGACATTCGCGCAGCGCGGCGTGACGATCACTCTCGCCGAGGCCCGGGGCCCGATGGGACTGGAGAAGCGGGAGCATCTGCGGCGTCTCCTTGCGGAAGAGCGCGTCCGCCTGCACTGGAGGGAGGCAACCGGGGCCGACCCCGCTCCGGGGGACGCGGACGCCCTGTACGAGGACCTGGAACCGCGTCTCCTGCAGGCCGTGAAGCGCCATTCGGCAGTCATCCCGGGCGCCACGAACCTGGTCGATGAGCTGCGCTCGTGGGGCATTCGGATCGGATCGACGACCGGCTACCTGCGCCCCATAATGGATGTCGTCACCGCCGAGGCGGCCCGGCAGGGGTTCTTCGCGGACGCGGTTGTGTGCCCTTCGGATGCGCCCGCGGGGCGTCCTTGGCCGTGGATGTGCTTCCTCAACGCCATATCCCTCGGCGTCTTCCCTCCGCGGCGCTTGGTCAAGATCGGAGACACCCCCGCTGACGTGAAGGAAGGCTTGAACGCGGGCATGTGGACCGTCGCGGTGACCCTTTCCGGCAACGAGGTGGGCCTTTCCGAAGCAGAGATCCAGACTCTCGGCACGGAAGAACGGAAAGCCCGGCTGAAGGAGGCCGAACGCCGGCTGCTCGCGGCAGGCGCGCACTACGTCACCGAGAGCGTGGGCACGTGCCGCGCCGTGCTGGCGCGAATCGAGGAACGGATCATGAAGGGCGAGCACCCCAGCCGGGCGAACTCACCGGAACTCAAGCGATCCGCAAACGAGATGTAACAGACCGGCGGGATGGTCTGCCCAGGAGCGTGACCCGTGGCGACCACCGTGCACATTGGGCCGACGCGCGGGCGTTCTCCAAGCTCACAAAGACTTCACGAAAAATTACGCTTTGCTTCACAATTCCGTCCTACATTCGCATCCGGGAGGACTGCGATGTCGCGAAAGAGCGTCCTGACTTCGACCCGCGCCCTGCACGCGTGCGAGTTGTGCGGAGGAGAGATCACGCACGACGTGGTGCGCGTGGACGAGGGCCGGATCTATCACCTCCGCTGCTTCCGGCGCCACCTGCCGGAGACGGAGCTGGGCCTGTACGAGTGCCCCAAGTGCCGCACCCTGGGCCGCTTCTGGGACTGGAGCGGGAAGAGCTGGCGTGCCTGCACCCTGTGCGCCGGCAGCGGCTATCTCGCCGCACCGGGCGAGGCATGCGGGAACTGAACGATCCATGAGCCTGGCAACGCTTCCGGAAAATCCGTACGTCCTGTTGACGCCCGGACCGCTCAGCACGACCCCGACGGTGAAGGCGGCAATGCTGCGCGACTGGTGCACATGGGACGACGACTACAACAGTATCGTGCAGGACGTGCGGCGCCAGCTGACGGAAATGGCAACCGCGCACGAGGGCTACACGAGCGTCCTCATGCAGGGATCGGGGACTTTCTGCGTCGAGGCGACCCTGGGAACCGCTGTTCCGCCCGGCGGGAGAATCCTGGTCATCGCAAACGGCGCATACGGGCAGCGGATAGCGCTGATTGCCGAACGGCTGCGGATTTCCCACACGCTGCTGCGATCTGCGGAGACGGCGTGGCCCGACGCGGGCCTCGTCCGTGAGACGCTCCGCGCCGATCCCTCCCTCACGCACGTCGCCGTGGTCCACTGCGAGACCACGACGGGCATCCTGAATCCCCTCCGGGAGATCGCCGCGGTGGTGCAGCAGAGCAGGCGCACCCTCATCGTCGATGCCATGAGCAGCTTCGGCGGGATCCCGATGGACATCGGGGATCTCGGCATCGACTTCCTCGTCAGCAGCGCCAACAAGTGCATCCAGGGCGTGCCGGGTTTCGGGCTCGTGATCGCCCGGAGGGATGTGCTGGAACAATGCGCGGGCAACGCGCGCTCGCTCTCGCTGGACCTCCACGGACAGTGGCGCACGATGGAAGAGGAAAACGGAAAATGGCGGTTCACCTCCCCGACCCACGTCGTGCGGGCATTCGCACAGGCCCTGGAGGAGCTGCATGCCGAAGGCGGGGTGACCGCGCGGCACGCGCGCTACGCCGCGAACGAACGCGAGCTGGTGCGCGGCATGACGGAGCTCGGGTTCTCCTGTCTCCTCGACGAGCGGCTGCGCTCTCCGATCATCTCCTCATTTCTCGAACCCGCGGCGCCGGGCTACTCGTTCCGCGGCTTCTATGCCGCGCTGAAGGCACGGGGGTTCGTCATCTACCCGGGCAAGGTGTCCGAGGCGGATACCTTCCGCATCGGCACGATCGGCGACGTGTTTCCCGACACGATTCGTTCGCTCATCGCAGCCGTCCGACAATCGATGACCTGGTGATTTCACGCAAAAGCCTTCCATTTTTCATCACCGCTTAACAGGAGCGTATCTCCGGTTGGCCGTGAACCGGAGGAGCTGCCTGGGTGGACATCACAATCAGGAAATTCGAGGCGAACTACGTCATCGACGTCGGCGGGGAGGTCGATCTCTCCAACGCGCACCGGCTCAATGACGTCGTTCACACCATGATGCAGAAGCAGGTCCGCGTGTTCATCCTGAACCTGAAGAAAGTGACCTATGTCGATTCCAGCGGCATCGGAGCAGTCCTGGCCATCCACGCCCTGCTCTCGCGGGAGGGCAGGGCGTTCAGGATCGTCAACGTGTCGCGGCCCGTCCAGCGCGTCCTCGAGCTCACGAAGCTCGTCGGCTTTCTGCCCATCATGGCAAGCGAGCTGGAGGCAATCGAGTCGATCGCGGCGGACGCGCCCGCCGATTCCCTTGACAGCTGACCCGGTCTGCCCGTATGTAGGGGCATGAATGGATCGCGGCCCTCTCCGCTCGTCCTCGGGCATCGCGGGTACCGGGCGCGGTTTCCCGAGAACACCCTGCTCGCTTTCCGGGAAGCCCTCCGGGCCGGCGCGGACGGGGTCGAGTGCGATCTGCAGAAAACCGCGGACGGGCGCTACGTCATCATTCACGACCCGGGAACGGAAAGGGTCAGCGGCGCGCCGCTCGAGGTGGCGCGGTCGACTCTTGACGACCTGAGAAAGCTGGACTTCGGCAGAGGCGAGCCCATCCCCCCGCTGGAGGAGCTGCTGCGGTCCCTGCCGGCAGACGCCTACCTGGACCTGGAGCTGAAAGAAGAGACCCTCGTGCCCGCCGACAGCGCTGCGATCGTCCGCATCCTCGACGCGCACCGGAGCCGGGAGCGCCTCATGATATCCTCATTCGACCCGGACCTCCTGGTGCCCTTTCGACGCCAGGGCTTTACCGTCGGCTTCCTGGTCGGCGAGGAGGCGGCCCGCAGGGGGATGCGCGGATTCGCGGAAGTGCTGCTGCGTCTGCGGCCGCACTACCTCAATCTCCCCGTGGAAATCGTGCCCGCCCTGGGCGCGCGAAGGGCGGCATTTCTTTTCCGCACGCTGCGGCTCCTGGGATTCTCCCTTCTCTTCTGGACCGTGAACGACGGCCCCCAGGCTGTTTCTCTTGCCGCCAGTGCGCGGATCGTCGTGACCGACGAGGTGGAGCAGATCATCGAAGCACTGCGGCCGGGTGGAAAAACAACGGATTCTTAACTCTTCGCTCATCCAAAACTAATCCAGAAAATGTCCCTTCCACCCGAGATGATGGAACACTCCGAAATCATCGCTGAGGGCGGCGACGAAGCGCTGCGGGAAATCGCGGACCTCATCGTCAATCGCCTGCCGGTGAAGGTTCTCAAGCCGCCGTCGCCCGGCATGGTGATGGTGCGGCAGGCGGATCCGCTGGACAACGTGCTGTTCCTTCTCGGTGAGACGTACGTGACGGAATGCGAGGTGGAGGTGGATGGCCGGCTGGGCTATGGCTGCGTCCTGGGATCGGGAGAGGAACGGGCGCTCTGCGGCGCCCTGGTGGACGCTGTGATCGGCGGCGCGCACGACTTTGCTGCCCAGGTCCGTCCGCTGCTGGACACCGAGGAGCGGAAGATCCGCGCCCGCTGGGACGCGGAGAGCACCGCGGTGGCCTCCACGCGCGTCAACTTCGATGTGCGGTAGGGACGGTGCGCCGTGATGCTGCGCGAGGTGGGCTTCGACGAGGTGTTCGACAGCCAGGCGACCTTCCGCGCCCTGCTGGATTCGCTGAGCAGCCCGGGGAAGGTCTGCCAGATCCCCCGCTGCGCGTACCAGGCGCCTCCCCCCGGCTTTTGCCCGCCAGCCCTCTCCATACTGAAGACGTTGTGTGACCACCGGGTTTCGTTCTCCATCGGCGGGGAGATTGCCCGTGCGGACTGGATCCGGTACCTCGAAGTGAACCTCGCCACGCCGTTCAGGATCATAGAGAACGCGGACTACGTGATGTTCGATGGAGGGGCGTACGATGCGGGGTTCGCGCGCATGAACCGGGGCTCCCTGGAGTTTCCCGAGAGCTCCGCGACCGCCCTTCTCTGTGTCCTCAAGGTCTCCCGTGACGGGGAAGACGCCGAAGGGCCCGCGTGCGACCTCGTTCTCTCCGGCCCGGGCGTGAAAGACAAGGCCACCCTGTCCGTTTCCGGCCTGGATCCGGCGTTCGCGGTGGAACGCCAGAAAGCAAATCGGCACTTTCCCCTCGGAGTCGATCTGTTTCTCGTCGATGCCGAAGGACGGGTGGCCGCCATTCCCCGCACCAGCACGCTGGAAGTCGCCTGATGGGGTACGTCGCGGTCCAGGGTGGAATCACCGCCATCGAGAACTCCCAGAAGCTCAACCGCTACCTGCGGCTTCGAGGGACGAGCGCTCCCGTCTCGGTGGCGCAGATCATGGAACAGATGGGCCCGCTCGTGGACAGGGTCATGAGCGAAGGCGGTCTCTACTCGCCCTTTCACGCGGCCCTCGCGCTGAAGCAGGCGTCCGGCGACCCGCTGGAAGCCTCCTTCCTCCTGCGCGCCTACCGCTCGACGCTGCGGCGGATGGTGGATTCCCTGCCGGTCCGCACCGACCGGATGAGGATCCTGCGGCGGATCTCCAGCGCGTTCAAGACCATTCCCGGCGGACAGGTCCTGGGATCCACGTCCGACTACGAGCAGAGAATCCTCGATTTCTCGCTGGCTGAAGAAACCGAGGAAGCGCAGCGCGAGGCGGTGCGGGCCTTCGAGGCATCGGCCGCCGCCGCGGCGGGGCAGCCGGGCGCCGAGCCCCTGGAACCGGAACGCTTCCGAAAAGTCGTTTCCCTCCTTCGCGAGCAGGGACTCGTCGCTCCCCCTCCCCTCGACGAGCCGGGGCCCCCGACGGACATCACGCAGGAAGCGGCCGCGTTCCCGCTGGATCGAAGCGGCCGCCTGCAGATGCTCGCGCGGGCGGAAACCGGCGGCGTCCTGGCCCTTGCGTACAGCTGCATGCGCGGCTACGGAATGGTCCACCCCACTGTCGCCGAGCTGCGCGTGGGCCGCACGCAGGTGCGCATCCCGCACCCCTTTCGAAAAGATGAAGCGGTGACGCTCGGGTCGATCGTCGTCACCGAGGTGGAGATCGTGGCCTCGGTCCAGCGGCTCGACGAAGAGGCGCCGACCTTCAGCCTGGGGTACGGCTCCTGCTTCGGGCACAACGAGGTGAAGGCCCTCTCGGCGGCGGTGCTGGACAGGGCGATGAAGACTTCCTCGCCCCATGCGCCCGCCGAAGACCAGGAGTTCGTCCTCCTCCACACCGACGGGATCGAGTCCTCGGGATTCTGCTCCCACTTCAAGCTCCCTCACTATGTGACCTTCCAGGCCGACCTGGACCGGCTGCGGGACATGAGGGGGAGCATGGAATGACCCTCCAGGACCTCCTGCCCGTGCGTGGTTTTCAGTACAATTTCGCCTTCATGGACGAAGGCGCCAAGCGGGAAGTGCGTCGCGCGCTCCTGAAGGCAGTTGCCCTTCCAGGCCATCAGGTGCCGTTCGCGTCGCCCGAGCTGCCCATCGCGCGCGGGTGGGGAACCGGCGGTCTGCAAGTGACGATGTCCCTCATCGGTCCCGCCGACGTGCTGAAGATCATCGACCAGGGATGCGACGGCAGCGTGAACGCGGTGAACCTTCGGAAGCTCCTGGTGGCCACCACGGGTGTCCGCACGACCTTCGACTCGCGCGAGGCCACCCTCCTGCAGTCCCGTCACCGGCTGCCGGAGATTCCCATGACCGAAGGCCAGATCGCGGTGCTCCAGGTGCCGCTGCCCGAGCCCCTCCGGCTGGTGGAGCCCAGCGAGGTGGAGACGCGGCGCATGCACGCGGAAGGGGACTATGCCCGGATGTGGGTGTCCCTCTACGAGGATGTCGTCCAGAACGGGTCGATCTCTCTCGCCTCGGGCTACCCCTGCAGGGTGAACGACACCTACATCATGTCTCCGTCTCCCCTGCCCCGGTGGGACCTGCACATGCTGCACGACGCGGAGCACCTGACACTTCTCGGGGCGGGTCGGGAGAAGCGCGTGTACGCGGTCCCTCCCCACACTTCCGTGCGGCCGCTGGAGTTCGACGACCTGCCGTTCACGGTGGAGAGCTTTGCCGGCTTTTCCTGCGCGCGTTGCGGGTCCACGGACACGTTCCTGGATGAGCTCTACGACGAAGCAACAGGCACGAGCTTCCACGTGTGCTCGGATTCCGGCTACTGCGACCTGGTGCGGGAAGGAAAGATCCGTGTGCGGAGCGCCGCCCATGGATGAGAGAGTGCTGGTCAGCGCGCGGAACATCGGCAGGACCTGGGGTCCCGGGTGCGAGGAATGCCATTTGCGCACCGGCCCGGAGCAGGGCACGAACATCTGCCCGCGCTGCGGCACCGTGATCGCGCTGCGCGACATCTCCTTCGAGCTCCATGAAGGAGAGATCCTGGGGATCGTGGGGGAGAGCGGCTCGGGCAAGAGCACGCTCGTCCAGTGCATCTATTTCGACATGGACGCGACCGGCGGGGAGCTCTTCTTCCGGGGACACGGGGACGGGGAGAACGTCCTTGCGCTTCCGCGGATCCAGAAACGTCGGATCCGCGGCAGGCTCATGGGAATGGTGTACCAGAACCCCCTGCGCGGCCTGCGCATGGATATCACCAGCGGGGCCAACGTGGCCGAAAAGCTCTTGGAGGCGGACGTGTTCCATTTTGCCCGGATTCGCGCGCGCGCCGCAGAGCTCCTTGCCAGCACCGAGATACCGGCCGTGTACATGGATGCCTTTCCCCGCTCGCTGTCCGGCGGCATGCAGCAGCGCATCCAGATCGCGAAGGCTCTCGCCAACAATCCCCCCCTGGTGCTGCTGGACGAGGTCACGTCGGGCCTCGACGTGAGCGTCCAGGCCCGAGTGCTCGACCTGATCCGGGAGCTGCAGCGCGAGAGGGGCATGTCGATGATCGTCGTGTCTCACGACATGGGGGTGATCCGGCTCCTGGCCGACCGGACCCTCGTGCTGAAGAACGGGTGCGTGATTGAGAGAGGCCTCACCGACCAGATTCTCGAGGACCCCCAGCACCCGTACTCGCAGCTGCTCGTGCACTCCACACTATAGGAAGGTTCGAGGTGATTCGTTGCGTCTCTCTTTCCAAGACCTTTCTCATGCACATGCGCGGCGGCACCCGCATCGACGCATTTCGGGACGTGAGCTTCTCGGTGGAGAAAGGGCAGTTCCTCGGCGTGGGCGGTCCCAGCGGGAGCGGGAAATCATCGCTGCTGAAATGCCTCTATCGTACCTACCTGCCCTCGTCGGGCGAGGTCTGGTACACCGATGGAAAGTCGGAGACCCATGACCTGGCCGCCGCGGATGAGCATGTCGTCATGCAGCTGCGTCGGCACGAGATCGGCTACGTGTCACAGTTCTTCCCGGTGATCCCGAGGGTCTCGGCCGTCGACACGATTGCCAACGGGATGGTGGCGCGGGGGTTTCCCCGGGCCGAGGGCGAAAAGCGCGCGCGGGAGCTCCTGGGCCGGCTCGCCATCCCCCGGCCCCTCTGGGACATGTTTCCGTCGACCTTTTCCGGCGGGGAGAAGCAGCGGGTCAACATCATCCATGCCGTCATCGCCCAGCCCCGGCTGCTGTTCCTGGACGAGCCCACCGCGTCCCTGGATGCCGTCTCCGCGCGTGAAGCCGTGTCCCTGATTCTCGAGCTCAAGTCCCAGGGAACGGCCATCATCGGCGTCTTTCACGACAGGGAGCTCCTGGCCCGGCTGTCCGACCAGGTCATCGAGATGAAATCATGAGAGACACGATCATCACCGATGTCCGGATCGTCACCCCGACGGAGGTGATCGAGGAAGGCACGGCGACCGTCAGGGCCGGTCGAATCGTTTCCCTCGTCCGCAGACGCGTGCGCCGCTCACCCGAGGCCGATGTCGTGGAGGGACGGGGCAGGCTGCTGCTGCCGGGCTTCATCGACCTTCATAACGACGGCATCGAGCAGGAGATCGAGCCGAGGCCGCGAGCGGTCTTTCCTCTCGCCGTGGCCCTGCAGTCGCTGGAGACACAGCTGGTCGGCCACGGGATCACGACGATCTTCCATTCCTTTTCCTTCATGGACGGGAGGGAGGGGACCCTGCATCCCGAGGGCCTGGAGCCGGCCATACGGGAGCTGAACCGCCTGCGCCGCACGGGTGTCATCCGCCACCTTGTCCATGCCCGCTATGAAATGGTGGAAGTCCATCACCATGAGCGGCTCCGACGGCTGATCGACGATCGGCAGGTCAACCTCTTCTCCGTCATGGACCACACCCCCGGGCAGGGACAGTACCGCAATGTCGAGCACCTGGTGAGCTTCTACATGAGGAAATACAACACCCCGCGCGGCGAGGTCGATGCGATCATCGCGGAGCGGGAGAAGAAGGCGGGCAACCCTGCCGTCGAGGAGATCCTCGGAGAGCTCATCGCGCATGCGCGCGCCGCCGGGCTGCCGGTGGCCTCGCACGACGACGATTCCGCGGAGAAGGTGGCACGCATGAAAACGCGGGGCGTGACAATCAGCGAGTTCCCCGTGGACATGTCCGCGGCGGTGGCGGCCGCGCAGTGGGGAATGCACGTGGCGGTGGGCGCCCCGAATGTGCTGCGGGGAATGTCCACGACGGGCAATCTCAGCGCCCTGGATGCGATCGGCCAGAATGCCGTCGACATCCTCTGCTCGGATTACTACTCTCCCTCGCTTCTGCATGCGGTCTTTCGGTTGTGCCGTGACCGGATCCTTTCGCTCCCCGACGCCGTGCGGATGGCCAGCGCGAACCCCGCGCGCGCCGCGGGCCTGGGCGGCGAGCTCGGCTCCCTCGAAGCGGGCAAGCGCGCCGACATGATCCTCGTGAACGACTCCACCGGCACTCCCTCGGTCGCCGCGGCGTGGGTCGGCGGTCATCGCGTCTACGAGAGGCATGACGGCGCCCTGCACCCCCTGGGCGATCGCTGGGCGGCCGAGGCTGACCGTCCCACCACGGAGGCATCGTATGTTCCATGACATCGACATGTCGAATCATTCCCCCGCGGACGAGTCCGCGCCCCTCTCCGAGGAGCCCTTCATCCATGAAGGTGCGCGCGTCCTGAAGAGCAGGATCGGCTCCTGGACGGAAATCGGGAGGAACACCACGATCGTGGAGTGCACGATCGGCGACTACACCTACGACGACGGCGAGGTCTCGATCTTCTACTCCGAAATCGGGCAGTACTGCTCCATCGCGAACAGGGTCCGCATCAATCCGGGCAACCACCCGCAGGACCGGGTGACCCAGCACCACCTGACCTACCGGAGGGTCAGGTTCGGTCTCGATGCGCGTGACGATGAGGAGTTTTTCGCCTGGCGGCGCGCGCATCCCTGCACCATCGGCCACGACGTGTGTATCGGCCACGCCGCGGTCATCATGCCCGGCGTGCGCATCGGCACCGGCGCCGTCATTGGAGCCGCGGCGGTCGTGACGAAGGACGTCGAACCCTACCAGGTGGTGGCCGGGGTGCCCGCACGGCCCCTGCGCTCCCGGTTCAGCGACACGGTGATTGCCCGCATCCTGCGCAGCAGGTGGTGGGAGTGGACCCGGCCGCAGCTGGAGGAGCGCTGGCGTGACCTGTGCTCGCTGCCCACGTTCATGGAAAAGTATGCGCCGTGACGACGAGGCGCTGGCCCCGGCCCTCCGCAGCGTCGCGCGGGACGCCGCCTTTGCCGCCGGCAGGCTGATCCGCGGCAGCTTCGGGAGAGCCGCGCAGGTCGACCGAGAGGCTCCTCACGATGTAAAGCTGTGGGTGGACCGGGCGAGCGAAGAGGAAATCCTCCGCATTTTGAAGACGAGTTTCCCGGGACACGCCGTGCTGTCCGAAGAGCGGGGTTTCGAGCCGGGCCGGGAACCCTACCTCTGGATCGTCGACCCCCTTGACGGGACGGTCAACTTTCATCACGGAATTCCTTTCTTCTGCACGAGCATCGCCTGCCACGCCATCGGGGGCGATGCGGGCTCCGGTACCAGTTTATTCGGTGTTTCGGGCTCCCGTCCGGACTCGGCGCCCCTTCTGCCGGATGGGCGCGCCCTGGGTGCGGCCATCCTCGGAATCGTCTACGATCCGCTGCGGGATGAGTTGTTTGCCGGCGCGGCCGGCGGGGCGGCCTCGCTGAACCGCGGTCCCCTCCTCGCATCCGAGGCGACGCGCCTGGACGAAACGGTCATCTCTCTCTCATTCGGCGCCCGGGAGGAAAGCATCGCCTACATGAACAGGGTTCTTCCTGCCCTTACCCGGTGCGCGCGGAAAGTGCGAAGCTTCGGCAGCACCGCCCTGGACATGGTGCAGGTGGCCGCCGGCAGGGTCGGCGCATTCGTCCAGATGGGCACCAACCTCTGGGATTTCGCCGGCGCGGCGGTTGTCGTGCGCGCGGCCGGCGGGGTCGTCGATGTGAAGGAATACGGCCCGGGCCGTTTCCGGATCATCGCCAGCGCGCGCGGCATCTTCGAAGAGGTGCGGTTGCAGGCCGACGCATGAACGAGGCAGTGCGGTTCATCATCATCACCACGCCGCCCGAGGACGTGTCGCGGCAGATCGACGAGGCGAGGCGTCATGTCTGCTCCGTGAGCGGGTCGCGCGCCGCACTGGCATACCCGCCCCACGTGACCCTCCGGACCGGGGCCATGGTGCCGGCCGCCCTGGTCCCGACCTTCATCGAGGCGTTCGGAGTCGTGGTCGGACGCTGGGATCCGTTCCCGATACGGACGGAAGGCTTGTGGCGCACGGCCTACCGGGACGCCGGGAAAGAGAAGTATCTCGTCGGCTACCGCATTGCGAAGGATCCCGCGCTGGCCGCTCTGAACGAGCGCCTCCTGGCGTACACGACGTGGCGGGCGAGCAGCCGCCTGCATTTCGAGCCGCACCTGACCCTCGCCTTCGACGACCTGGATCTGGATGGATTCGTGCGCGTGCAGCATTGGCTGGACGACAACCCGAAGATCCTGCCGGACGGTTTCCGCTGGACCTGCGACAACGTATCGCTGTTCCGCCGCGAGCCCGGAGCCTGGTGCGCCTCCCGGGTGTGGAAGGAAGGGCGCGAAGAGGGCTCAGGCATCTGAGACGTCAGTCGGCGGCTCCTCTCCGGGGTTCAGCTTCCATTTCTCCATGTGATCCACGTACCGCTTGATTGCATCGTCGTTCAGATAGTGCAGCTCGAGGGCGATCTCTCCAAAAATCCTCGAATCGCCGTTCGCCTGGAGACGCAGAACGTGATCGACCTGCTCCGAGTTCATTGCGCCGATCTTGACGAGAAAGTCCCCGATTCGGTTTGGCATCGCGCCCCCTCACAGTCGCATCGGACTCTTGCCCGCATTCTATCACGAATGCCGGGACTCGGCACATCGGGGGCCGGCGTCGGATTCAGCCACAACCTTGATGCGGTCCGGCTCGGAAAGCGCCTTTTTCCCATTCCTACTTGTTCACGCTGAAACGCGAACGCATGCTCGTTGCCGAGTACTCGAGCACGATCGCCACAGCGAGAATCAGGTACGTGATGAAACCGACCTCGTGGAGGTTGTAGTAATAGGTGCCAGCCCAGAACAACGAATAGCCGATGCCTCCTGCGCCGGCTGCGGCGCCCATAGCCACCGCGTTGGCGAAATTGATCTCGAACCGAATGAACGTCCACGAGAGGATCGGATTCACCGAGGAAGGCAGCACTGCCTGGACGACGATCTGGATCCAGCTGGCGCCGCTGGCCCTCAAGGCCTCGATGACTCCCCGGTCGATTTCCTCGAATGATTCCGAGTACGCCTTCATCAGGTAACTGGTCGAGTGAAAACTCATCCCGATCACCGCCGCAACGCTTCCCAGCCCCGCGCCGATTGCGAAGATGAGCACCCAAAGCACCGTGGGGACCGCGCGGAAAACGGACATGACGGACTTGATGACACTGGAGACTCGACGGTTGCTCAGGTTCTGCGCGCCGAACAGCCCCAGGACCAGCGCCGCCGCGGCTCCGATGACCGTGGTCAGGACCGCGAGGCCAACCGTGATGGCCAGGTCATAGAGGGCCTGGAAAATCGTGAAGTGCTTCGCGCCGGGGACCAGGAACATTGTCTCGACGTTATGGAAGGCAACGACGACTCCTTCGACGACCCGGACGTGGTCCTTCGCGAGCATGCTCACGCCATAGATGGTCACGGCCAGGAGGATGCCGAAGGTCACCGCCATGGACACGGAGGCCCGCGTGATCGTGTGCACGCGAATCCTTCCCGCGCTTGTTTCGACGGCCGGCCCATCACCGCGTTGAATCACAGGATTACTCTCCGTATGAGGTTCGACGTGTTCTCGATGAGAAGCACGACGACGAGGACGCTCACGACGACCAGCCCGGCGGTACGGTAGTTCAGCGCATTGTAGTAGAGGTCGAAGGTGAATCCGATGCCCGTTCCCGTCAGGATGCCGACGATGGTCGCGTCGCGGATATTCGTTTCCACCATGTAGAGCATCCAGCTCAGCACCTGGGGGAGCGTAGACGGCAGGACCGCCTGGAAGATCATCTGAAGCCAGGTGGCCCCGGAGGCGTGGAGGGCCTCCACCGAGCTCCGCGAGGTCTCATCGATGGTCTCAAGGAATGAGCGGACAAGGAATCCGAAGGTCGAGCAGAAAAGTGCGAGCAGGCCCGTCAGCAGGCTCTGACCAAAGGAAAGAAGCAGGATCATGGCCCAGGCCACCACGGGAATATTGCGAAACAAGGAGCCGATCGCGCGCGAGATCAGCGAGAACACGGGATGGGGCCGCGTCGCGTTCGAACCGAGCACCGCGAAGCCAAACGCACAGAAGGTGGCGAGGACGGTTGCCATGACCGACACGACGACAGTTTGCAGCAGCTTTCGCACGATTTCGGGAAACTTTTTCAGAGAGTTCACATCTGGAATGAGGTTTGAAAACAGCCACCGCAAGGCCTTCGGAATCGAAAACGCGGCATCGCGGAAGCTGAACTGTGTAACAATGGACGCACCCAGCACCAGCGCGGCAATGAGCAGGAGAACGAGAGTGAGTTGACGGCGGCGGGCGCGAAAGACATCGAACGACTGGTTCATGCCCTGGTCAGTCGTTGATGAGCTCCCCCGCCTCCTTGCCGTAAATACCATAGATCATCTCCTGCGTCAGAGCAGCCGGTTCGTCGTCAAAGACGATGCGACCGGAGTTCACACCGACGATCCGGTCGGCGTACTTCAGCGCGACATCCACCTGGTGAAGATTGACCAGAACCGCGATCCCGAGCTCGTTCGAGATCGTGCGAAGGTAATCCATGATGACCTTGGCCGTGCTCGGGTCCAGCGAGGCGATCGGCTCGTCGCACAGGATGATCTGCGGATCCTGGATGAGAGCGCGCGCGATGCCGACCCGCTG
>JBKQPS010000163.1:0-23602 GCA_052144915.1 Spirochaetia bacterium
CTTCGCGAGACCCACCGCGAACTCCAGGGACTGCCTTGGATCGAAACGTTGGCCCAGGATGTTCACTGCGGGTTGCGCATGCTGCGGAAGAGCCCCGGCTTCTACGTCGTGCCGCCCCCTCCCACAACCCGAGCTCAGCGATGCTGGGTACACAAAACCCTCAACGTGCTGGACAAGATGCCCGAGAGCTTGCATGGACGGGCAAAGAGCATGATCCGCGACATCTACATGGCAGAGAATAGGGCGGCGGCCATGAAGGCCTACCGGCTGTTCATCGACTCGTTTCACGAGAAATATCCAAAGGCCGTCGCGTGTCTGCAGGGCGACGAAGAGGCTTTGTTCAGTTTCTACGAAATGCCTGCGGCACACTGGCAGCACATCAGGAGTACCAACGTCATCGAGAGCGTATTCGCGACGGTGAGACTGCGAACGCAGAAGACCAAGGGCTGTGGGACGCGCCTGGCGACTTTGACCATGGTGTTCAAGCTCATGCAAGAGGCTCAAAAGAGCTGGCGCCGACTGGACGATTGGGAAAAACTCACGTGGGTCCTTGAAGGTCGCCGATTCGTTGATGGCGTCCTTCAAGAGGACGCGGTGGCATAGGAAGCTTTCCGAATGGGATGCCCCTTATCCACCAAGATTGACAGTATCCCTCTTTAAGCCGTGGCCCTAGAATAACGCCCCTGCTGGTGACTGCAGGGATATGACCGAATCTTGTTGATAGACAGGGAATGAAAAGAGCGTATCCTTCGGTGAAACCCAACTACCACGAAGGAATCACCGATCGGAGGAGACGCTCATAGACGAAGGTATCACATCCGGGCTGAAGATCGAAGAGACCAATCCACAGGATTTGCTGGAACAGTTGGCTCGCAACGGCGCGCGTAGCGCCTTGCAAGCCGCGCTGGAGGAAGAAGTCGACCGGTTCCTGCAGAAGTTCATGCACTTCCGGAACGACAGGGGACATCGCATGGCGGTTCGCAACGCTAGCAGCCTATCTCGGTATCAGCAAGGGGCTGCTGTACAAGCTCATACGTAGCACACAGGTTCCTCACTACGGAATCGGGAAGCGAATCCTTATCAACGAGGAACAACTTCTTGCATGGCGTAGCAAATAGACCTGCCGGTGACTGCAAATGAGGTGTCGCCAATTGCAACCAATTGCAAATAGAAGGAAAGCATGCAGAAAGTGAGTGTAGAAGCTCCTTACCGCCCTAGGAGATAGGAAACTTAAAAGTCAGCGTATTGAGAATGTGCGGGAATATTCAGGCCCGCGCCGTGGCCTTCTTCTGCACCGGGTCAATCCTCTTGGGCTCGCGGACGGGATACGCGTCCTCCCGGTCGATTTTCCAGTTTTTGAGGAATCTCCGCGCGAAGAACGCAACGTCGTCTGCTCCGGCGCCCTTCTCGGTGTAGTCCGAGTACAGGTAATGACGGTTCAGGATCGGGGCGCAGGAGTACTGCGCCAGGTAGACTCGGCGCATGGTTTTCGTGGTGTTCGCTACACTGCGATGAAGCGTCTGGTGCGAGAAGAATCGTCCTCAGGAACTCCACTCACGCCTTTGTCCTCGCCGATGCAGAGAAATTCAACAGGGATTCATTCATCCGCTACGCCGCACTGGGGGAGGTGGAAACGATCTTCACGGATCCGGGGGTCACACCGGACATCCTCGGCGCTTTCCGGGACGCCGGGGCACGGATCCAGGTCGTGCCTGCCGGCCCGCGGCACCCGGGCAGAACCGCGGACTGATCCAGGACCAGCCGTCCATGGGCTATTGACAGGTGGCCGGACGAGCGTACACTGAAGAGCTAACATCTGTTGACACGATCTGGTGAAGTCTCTCGTGAAGTGAGGCGACGTCGGTGTCGTGTTCTGGTCCCTGCATAGCCCGCGCTCGTGGCCCGCCTCTTCCTCTCAACGGGTAGGAGAAGCCGAAAAGTGATGGAGGAGGATTGCCATGGAAAACCTGGTCGACAAGATCATGGCGGAGTTCGAATCGGATCCGACGATTCATGCCAAGAGCCTGAACGTGGTCGCTTCTTCGAAGGGGTTCCTGAAAAGAAAAAAGATTCTCGCCATTCATGGAGCGGTCGAGTCCCCGACGGAGAAGGAAAGGGCAGTGAAAATCGTGCAGAGACAGGCGGGCGACAACTATGACGTCGAGGACAAGATCGTTGTAACGGGCCGTTCGAGCTGAGAGGGGCTCGCGATTCGGGATGCAGCGAACTCGAGGGGGCGTTTCGCCGGCAATCGGGCGGAAACTCGAGAGCCGCGTCCGCTGGTTCTAAGGCAGCTTCTTCAGCGTCGCAGAAAGTTCGTCACGCGAAAAGGCCCTGACCGTCGTTGTCCGTACGGTCCCCATCGTCCCCAGTCCGAGCAGGAAGGTGAGCAGGACATCATCGTTCGGCACCTCTCCGACGGCGATGTAGTCATATTCCCCTGTCGTCAGGTAGAAGGCGATCATTTTGCCGCCCATCTTCTCGAAGCTCTTGATCGAAGCGTCGATCCGGGCAGGCGCTTCCTTGATGGTCCTTGCTCCCTGATCAGTCAATTTCATCATTACAATGTGAGTCGACATCCTTCATCCCCCTCTCCCCGATCGCGCCAGCGAAATCGTCCCGTGAACCATTCTCTCCCCGCCGCTGCGCCTGTCAAGGTCGCACTCCGTCAGGGAGCGACATAAGAGCTGCCCTCCACCGTCGGCTTTGGCAGCCTCGATGCGATGTACCCGAGCGCAAGACCCATGACAACAAGCAGGACGCAGATAACCCCCAGCAATATGAAAAAGCGAAGCACTTCTTTCAGGTCATTCTTGTTGTTTCTGGTCACACCGCCCCCTCGCCTGCGGAGAACGTCGTCGACCACTGCGACGCCCGCTCGAACATATGGTACAGCGTCGCCCCGCTCTTTGCCAGCTCCGCAAGAACAGGAGAATGTCGCACCGATTTTTCTTGCGCGGGGATCCGAAAACTGATATCTATACACATCCTATGTGGGAGGACGGAATGGGAACCGTGACCTGCCCTTTCCATGTAGAATGTCGGTTCCACAACATGTCTGAGAAGTCGCCGAGCGACGAAATGCTGGCGCAGCTTTTCTGTCACTTGCGGTACGAGGACTGCGAGATTGCCCAGAGGATCCTCGCGGGCAAGCCCGTGCCGGTGGGCGCGTGCCCGGACGGTCACGTCAAAGGATAGGACTGAAGGCCCGGAAGCGGCGGTAACGTCGCAGGACGGCAATTGCCTCCGGAACCGGCCCCGTGTTACCATTCGGTGCCCGTCGGGCCGTTGGCAATCGTGCCCATGTCCACAGCCTGGAGACGCTCCGTGACCGAGCCGTACCGATTTCCGGTTTCTCTCCGGGGCTGCCGCGTCCATCTCGTCGGCATCAAGGGGACGGGCATGGCGGCCCTTGCCGAGATCCTCTGCGCGCGTGGCGCACGGATCACCGGCTCGGACACAAACGAAAAGTTCTACACGGACGCTGTGCTCCAGCGGCTTTCGATCCCGTACAAGGAAGGCTTTGCCGCCGCAAACCTCCCGGCAGACACCCAGCTCGTCGTGCACTCGGCCGCGTACAGCAGGGACGAAAACCCCGAGCTTCGCGCCGCCGTGCAACGAGGAATCCCCACCCTCATCTACCCCGAGGCCCTCGGCGCTCTCTCCGCGCGCGCGGATTCCAGCGGGATCAGCGGGGTTCACGGCAAGTCGACCACAACCGCGATGTGCGGCGTGATTCTGAAGGAGTGGGGGATACCGGCGACCGTGCTCGTGGGAGCCGAGGTTCCCGGGTTTGGCGGCAGGTCGACACTCGTCCAGGGAGAGAGATACCTGGTGGCCGAGACGTGCGAATACCGCAGGCATTTCCTGAGCTTCCGCCCGCGCAGGATCGTCATCACCAACATCGAGCCGGACCACCTGGATTACTTCCACGGCCTGCCGGACATGCTGCGGGCATTCGAGGAATACGGGATGAACCTCGCGCGCGGCGGCACGCTCATTTCCTGCGCGGATGACGAAAGCGCCCGCGCGGCGGCCGCGCGTGTCCAGGCGCGGCGGCCGGATCTCGTCCTCATCGCCTATGGAAGGACGGCGGACGGCCCCTTCCGCATCGCCCGAGAAGAACAGGAGACGGGACGCACGCGGTTCTGGCTTGCCGGGGTTCCCCGCGGCTTCCAGCTCAAGGTCCCCGGCGCGCACAACGTGCTGAACGCGGCGGGCGCTCTCGCCCTCTGTCACCAGCTCTGGCAGGCAGAAAGGCCCGGCGGGGAGCCCGACTGGGACGGTGCCGCGCGGGCGCTGCTGTCATTCTCGGGAAGCAGGAGGCGCAGCGAGATCGTGGGGGAGGCGGGGGGCGTTCTCTTCATGGATGACTACGCCCACCATCCGACCGCGATCGAGAAGACCCTGGAAGGAATCCGCGCGTTCTACCCGGATCGGCGCATCGTCGTGGACTTCATGTCACATACCTACTCGCGCACCCACGCGCTGCTCGCGGAGTTCGGCAGGTGCTTCGGCCCCGCGGACTCCGTCGTGCTGCACCGGATCTACGCCTCGGCCCGGGAGACCGACGAGCACGGCATCACGGGTGAAATCCTGTACCGTGAAGTGTCTCGCAACCACCCGCGAGTCAGGTATTTCGAGGACCCTGCCGAGGCCGTCGCCCCCCTTGCAGCGGAACTGCAGCCGGGCGATCTTTTCATCACCATGGGCGCGGGGGACAACTGGAAGATCGGGCGCGAGCTGCTGCGGCTCCGGGGAGGCGGGACATGAACACCGGAGGCGGGACATGGGCCCCGGAGGCCGTGACATGGGCCCTGGAGGCCGCGCGATGACCAGCATGACGGGCTTCGGCCACGGGGAGCATCGTGACAGCCGGGTGCAGATGGTCGTGGAGGTGCGCTCGTACAACAACCGCTTCCTGGAGATTTCCATCAACCTGCCCTACAGCGTCAAGCAGCTGGAGCCCCGGGTCCGGGAATACATTTCGTCGCGTGTCCAGCGCGGCAAGGTGGAGTTCTACCTCTCCCTCACCGAGCTGGAGGATTCCAGCGACGTCGTGGTGGACCACGCGCGCGTCCGCACCTACACGGCCGCCCTGGAAGAGCTGCGCCGTATCGCCAGGATCCGCGAGCGCCCGACGCTGGCGCACCTGATCGGGCTGGAGGGCGTGCTGAAGACCGTCAGCCGCAAGGATCCCGAGGCGCTCTGGGCATTGGTGCTCCCCCTCTTGGAGAAGGTATTTGCCCAGTTCAACGATTCGCGCACGACGGAGGGCCGCAAGACCGAGCAGGATATCCGCAGGTGCGCGGAGGATATCCGGGAGCGCATCTCGGTCATCGAGGCGAAGGTCCCCGAGATCGAGGCCAGGATCAAGACCGGCCTCCACGAGCGTTTCCAGGAGCTCCTCGGCGACGGCGTGGACGAATCGCGCATCCTGGCCGAGACCGCCGTTCAGCTCATGCGCGGGGACATCAACGAGGAAGTGCAGAGGACCCGGGCGCACCTGGAGAGCCTGCAGGAAGCGCTGGGAACAGGCGGTCCGCAGGGCAAGCGCCTGGACTTCGTCTGCCAGGAGATCGGCCGCGAGATCAACACCATCGGGTCGAAGAGCATGTTGATCGAGATCGACCAGGCGGTCATCGCGGTGAAGGACAGCCTGGAAAAAATCAGGGAGCAGCTCAGAAATGTCGAATGAAGAGGCCGTGCTCAGGGTGGCGATCTCAGGCAAGAGCGGGTGCGGCAACACCACGGTGTCCCGGCTGGTCGCCGCGCGGCTGGGGCTCCGCGTCGTGAACTACACGTTCAAGGACCTCGCCCGGGAGCGGGGCCTGACCTTCGAGGAGATCTGCATCCTCGCGGAGACAGATCAGCAGTACGACCGCACGATAGACCGCATCCAGGTGCAGCTCGCCCAGGAAGGCGGCTGCGTTCTGGGCTCGCGCCTGGCGATCTGGCTCCTGCGGGACATCGCCTTCACCGTGTATCTCCACGCGCCCCTGGAGGTCCGGGCCGCGCGGATCGCCCGGCGCGAGGGCAAGGACCACGCCAAGGCCCTTCGCGAAACGGAAGCGCGCGACAAGCGGGACCACGATCGCTATGCCCGGATGTATGGCTTCGACGTCAACAACTACGAGTTTGCCGCCCTCGTGGTGGACGCCGAGTCACTCGGACAGGAAGAGGTGGCGCGGGAGATCGTGGAGCACGCGGAGGAGTTTCGCGGCTCGCGGCAGGGTGCTTGATCCTCGCGGGGATTCCTGCTATTCTTTTTCTACCATGGTATTACCTCTCGATCTCCTGGAAGGCTTCCAGGGCAACATCTACGAAATGACCTGCGCGGCAATGAAGCGCAGCATCCAGATCAACCTCGCCGGCGACGATGAGCTGGAAGCCAACCACGGCAAGATCGTCTCCACCGCCCTCAAGCAGATCCTCAACCAGAAGGTCAGGTATCGCCACCCGGAGGCCTGAAAGCAGCTTCCCCCCTTCGAAAGAACTGATCGTCCCGGCCGTCGCTGTCGTCTTCGGCCCCACCGCTGTAGGAAAATCCGAGCTCCTCTCCTCCCTGCTGGACACGCGCTTCGAGCTCATCAGTGCGGATTCGATGCAGGTCTACCGGCACATGGACATCGGCACCGCCAAGCCGTCGCCCGCGGAGCGCGTACGCATCCCCCATCACCTGTTCGACGTCGTGGAACCCTCCGAGCAGTTCAGCGCGGGGAGGTTCGTGACCGAGGCGGAACGGTTGATCGGCGAGATCGGGCGGCGGGGGAGGATCCCCGTCGTTGCCGGGGGGACCGCGTTCTACGTCACCAGCCTCCTCTTCGGCCTGCCCGAGGCGCCGCCGGTGGATCCCGCCGTCCGCGCGAGGCTCCGGGAGATGGAGCGCGATAAGGGCAGCGCCGCGCTGTACCGGGCCCTGTGCCGATCCGACCCGGATGCGGCGGCCCGAATCCAGCCGAATGACCACTACCGCGTGATGCGCGCGCTGGAGGTGCTCCAGGCAACCGGCAGGTCCCTTTTTTCCTACCGCTGGCCTCGCGCCGTGCGGACGGACATGCGGTTTCTGCTCGTCGGCCTGGAAAGGCCGCGGGCGGCGCTGTACCAGAGGATCGCCGAACGGGTCGAGGGGATGTTCAGGTCCGGCCTCCTGGGAGAAGTGAAAGACCTGCTGGAGCGGGGATTTCTCCCCCGGGATCCCGGCATGCGGGGGATCGGCTACCGGGAGATCCTGGACATGCGGCGCGGCTGCGACACTCTTGCCGAAGTTCGCGCGAGGATCACGCAATCCACGCGGCGGTATGCGAAACGGCAGCTGACGTTCTTCCGCTCGGTACCGAACGTCTGCTGGGTGAGCCCGGAGGACATCAATGCTGTCCGTGCGAGGCTGGAAGCGTTCGTCATGGGGAGCACTTGACCACGGGGCGGGAAATCCGCATAGTGACCCTTCGGCGAACGCGCGTTTTCGCGCACCCAATAATCGAAAGGAGCAGGCGCTGTGCCTTGCGGTAGGAAAAGAAAGCGACACAAGATTGCCACCCACAAAAGGAAAAAGAAGCTGAGGGCCAACCGGCACAAGAAGAAGCTGCGGTAACGCGGCCTCCGAGGAGAAGCGGCACGTGAGAGCTGCGACGGTGAAAGCTGCAGGGGTCTTCATTCCTTTCCTTCTGCTCGCCGTGGTCATGCCGGCGTCAGGGGAAAGCCTCTGGTCACCCGATTTTAAAGGGTACCTCTCCGGCAGCAAGGGCCTCGCGGTGGGCGATGCACTGGTCGTCCAGATCGATGCCTCCTCCTCGCTTTCCTTTTCATCCTCCAGCAACGATTCCAAGAATCTCACTCTCGAGTTCACCGGCGGTGATTCCGGCAACATCTTCTCGTTTCTCCCGCAGGTGCGCACGGGCGGCACGCAGACGACGACGGGCAAGGACAGCCTGAGCCTGAAGACACAGATCCCTGTGATCGTGACCGCCGTGAATCCCGACGGCACGGCACAGGTGCAGGGAGCGCGGACCATCGCCATCCAGGGGAAGAACGAATCGATCACCGTGACCGGATCCGTTTCGCCGAGCATGCTGGACCAGAAGGGCACGATCAACTTCTCCAAGCTCGCCAATGCGCGCCTGACCTACACGACCTTCCTCGCCTCGGCCAGGGACGTGCTCAGCCCGGCTGACCTGCAGAGACTGTTGACCCCGGCTCCCGCGGCAGCCCCGGCCGCTCCCGCCGCTCCCGCCGCCGCGGCTCCTGGCGCGGCCCCTGCCGGCGCACCCACAGGTGCGGCCGCGGCGCCGGCGGCTGCAGCCGCCGCTCCTGCCCCTGCGCAGACGGGCCTCACCATTCCCGATGCGCGGAAGAAGGAGCTGCTGCTCCTGTACCTCAACCGGCTCATCGACATCGTCTTCTCCCAGTAGCGGAGCCGACTGCAGCGGCAACACGACTGCAGCGGCAAGCTTGACGCTGCGAGAAGCCAGTTGTTAGAATCCGGTTCGTGTCCCAGACGAACGCGCATCCACTCGACATCTCGTCCCTGCACGACGTTCGCAGACACCTCGGAGAGCTGGACCTGCCCGCCGAAGAGCTGGAGAAGCTCGCTGACAATTTCCTGTACTGCACGATCAAGCTGGAGAGCGTGGACACCCGGGCCGCGAACCTGATGAAGTCATACCTGGAAACCCTGGGAGGCGGCATCGCGATGAGCAGGGGCGCCCAGGACTACACGGTGCGGGAAACGGACGTGCTCATCTCGGGCAGCAGGCGGACGCTGCAGCTGCTCGCTGCCCGGCTCAAGGGCGAGCCCTACGGACTGGACGCCGCAGGAGCGGAAATCATCGCCTGCACCACGGCGGGCAACCGGACGATCACCTGGGGAAACCGCACGCTGGATTTCACGCACAAGACGTACGTGATGGGGATTCTCAACTGCACCCCGGATTCGTTCTACCCGTCCAGCAGGGCGGCGACGATCAAGGATGCGATGAGGTCCGCGCACGAGATGATTTCTGCCGGGGTGGACATCGTCGACGTGGGCGGGGAGTCCACGCGCCCGGGCGCCGAACCGGTCCCCGTGGAGGAGGAGATCCGGCGGGTGGTTCCCGTGATCCAGGCGCTGCGCGCGGACTCCGACGTGATCGTGTCCGTGGACACGAGGAAAAAGGACGTCGCGGAGCGCGCGCTGGACGCGGGGGCCGACATCATCAACGACATTTCCGGGCTGCGCCACAACGACGAGCTGGCCCGGCTGGTGGCCAGGCGCCGGGTTCCCGTCGTGCTCATGCACATGCGCGGCACCCCGAAGACGATGCAGAAGAACCCCTTCTTCAAGAACACGATCAGCGAGATCCTCCGCGAGCTGCAGCCCCCCATCGCCGCGGCGATCGGCGCGGGGATCGCGCCGGAGATGATCATCATCGACCCGGGCATCGGGTTCGGCAAGCGCAGCCAGGACAACCTCCGCATCATCCGGGAGCTCGCGTCCCTGAAATCCCTGAAGTTTCCCATACTCGTGGGGCTTTCCCGCAAGGGGTTCATCGGCGAAATCCTCGACCGACCCGTCGAGAAGAGGCTGATCGGCACCGTCACCGCCAACACGCTTGCTGTCCTCAACGGCGCGAACATCATCCGCGTCCATGACGTGGCGGACGCGGTGGAAATGGTGAAGATCATCGATTCGATCCGCCGGATCGGTGCCTAGGGCCTCATGGAGCAGCTGCTGAACACCTGGGTAGTGCGCGAGGTCGTGCGCCCCGTGCTCGACGTTCTCGTGCTCGCCTACCTCCTGTACAAGAGCTGGCAGATCCTCGTGCAGACCCGTGCCGTCCAGCTCCTCAAGGGGACCGTGCTCATGGTCCTCATCTACGCGGTGTCCTTTTTCCTCCAGCTCACCACGCTGCTCTGGATCCTGAATGTCCTGGTCCCCGGCCTCGTCATCGCCATCGCCATCATCTTCCAACCTGAGCTTCGCAAGATATTCACGCAGATCGGGAGCAGGGAGTGGTTCCGGGTCGGCGCCCGCAACGGCACGCACACCCGCACGCCCCGCCTCGACATCCTGATGAGCGCCCTGCAGCAGTTGTCGTCGCGGAGGCGCGGGGCGCTGATCGTTTTTCCGCGCCGCGTGGGGATCAGGAACATCGTGCAGACCGGCACGCGGCTGGATGCCGAGGTTTCGATGAACCTGATCAGCACCGTCTTCTTCGAGGGCACTGCCCTGCACGACGGGGCGATGATCGTGGAAGGGGACCGCGTCGTTGCCGCCGGCTGCTTCCTGCCCCTTTCCGAAAGGGAAGACGTCGAAAGCGCGTTCGGCGCGCGCCACCGCGCGGCCCTCGGGCTGGCCGAAGAGACCGACGCGCTGGTGGTGGTGGTCTCCGAGGAGAACGGGGCGGTTTCCTTGGCGCACGATGGGGACATCCGCTACAACATATCCCTCGGGGAAGTGGAGGAAGGGCTGAGGACGCTGCTCCGATCGGGGCAGGTCGGAGAGGGCCGGTCGCCGGCGCACGGGGAAGCCCGCTGATGAAGGCGAAGAATCCCCAGGATTCCGCATCGCCGAATCCGCGGGGTACCGCGGCGCCGAAGGCGGATTCCGCGGCGGCCCGGCTGCGGCGCGTTTTCCTGGCAGACATGCCCATCAAGGTGATCTGCCTCGCCGCGGCCGTGATTCTCCTGCTCTTCCACCGCGTTACGACGCTCACGGAGCGTTTCTTCAGCGTCCCCCTGGAGGTGACCACCCCGGCCGGGCTCGCCGTCGCCTCCGCATTTCCGAAGACGGTGCGTATCACCCTTCGCGGCCCGGGAGACGCGATCTTCCCCATCCTGGAAGATGATGTGGAGGCGAGCGTGAACCTCGAGAGCCATCATGTTCCGGGCGTGTACCGCGCGGACGTGAAAGTGGACCGCAAGGGAACGGCGCAGGAGGTGGAGCCGCTGGAGATCCGCGTGGATCCGCAGGCGGTGACATTCACGCTCGAGCCCCTGGCCGAAAAGCGCGTCGTCCTCAGCCCCGACTTGAAAGGCGCCCCGGCGTACGGCTACCAACTCGTGCAAACCGGGATCAATCCGCAGAACGTCGTCATCTGGGGCGCGAAGAGCCGGGTCCAAAGCGTCACCTCGCTTTCCACGGAAGAGATCGATCTCACCGGGAGGACGGACAGCTTCGCCGCGAAAGTCAAGATTCTCCTCCCGAACACGCTGCTGAAGATCGCCGGGGACGCCGCCGTGGACTTTCGCGCGACGATCCAGGAGGAGACGGTTCAGCACAGCTTTGACGGCGTCGCTGTCACGCCGGTCGATCTTTCGCCGCACCTCGCGGTGAAGACGGCGCCTGCGGTCGGCAGCGTGAAGGTGCAGGGTACCCAGCTCGCGGTGGACGCCGTGCGTCCGGAACAGGTCCGCCTGGCGGTGGACCTCGGGACGGTGCGGCGGGCGGGCGTCTACACGCTGCAGACCCGCCCGGATGAGATGCCGGGAATCATGGTCTTGGACTGGTCGCCGCGGCAGGTGACGCTGGACATCGTCGCCTCCGGAAGTCAGGAGGGGAGCAGGTGATCATCGGGGTGGGAATCGACGTGGTGCACGTGGAGCGTATCCGCAGGTGGAGTCACATCGAAGGCTTGTACGACCGGTTCTTCCATCCCGAGGAGCTGGCTGCCGCCCTCCCGCGGGGGGAGGTGGGCATCCTCTCCCTGGCGGCGCGGTTTGCGGCGAAGGAGGCTTTCGGCAAGGCCGTCGGATCGGGCCTGCGCCACTTCGCCTTGCGCGAAATCGCCGTACTCAACGACTCGCACGGCAAGCCTTTCATGATGCTCACCGGTGCGGCGGAGGCTGCGTTCAAGGATTGCGGCGGGCATCGGCTTGTCTGCTCCCTCTCGCACGAGCGTGACAATGCGCTCGCAATGGTGATAATAGAGGGTTGAACGATCGGCAATCGTCGAACGCGCGTTGTAGGTTTCGCTATTCCGCAGGCCATCGCAGCCCTGTCCGCAGCCGCACTGAACCCCGCGTGCGTTATGGGAAAGGACGCCCGATCACCATAAGAGCAGGGGGAAGAAGCCAAATAGATATGCTACAAGTGCCAATGGCACCACGATTATCGCCGTTGCAGCCCCGAATAGCGCAGGAACTATATGAAGACCAATTACCTCACTCCCAGTGTGTCCAGATGAGGATAGCAAGGATATCGTCAGTGCACTGCCTAAACCTATGCTTCCACCAATAATCACGGCGGGTAATCTATTGTCTTGATCACTGGCAAGGATTCCTAACAACAAACCGGTTCCAGTACAAAAAGAGCTCACAAGAAGCCGCGAAAAGAAATCCCGGGCGGTTTGAGTTCCATCCACTGGGGAACTTGGTTCATTCGAGAGCAGTGCAAAATCCTCTGCATTGGAAGCAACTGCAATCAAAGAAGCCAAAATAGTCAGAAAAATCAACCGTTTCATTTGAATTCACCTCTTTAAGTTCTACTTATACTTCATGACCGTGGCCTTGCAGCTGCTTGCGTCGTCCAAATAGCCGACATATGGGGTGCCCGATGAATCGATAGCCAAGGAGACAGTGCCTACCGTGCCTGCGCTGAAGCCCGCCGTGCCCACGGTCTGCCACGATCCGCCGGCATACTTCATGACCGTGGCCTTGCCGCCATTCCCGCCGTCGCGATAGGCGACATAGGGGATGTCCAATGAATCGATCGCCAGTGAGATACACCAGCCTACGTCACCTGCGGTGAAGCCCGCGGTACCCACCGTCTGCCATGTCGGCTGGGGCGGCGGCGGAGTCTCGCCCCCTCCCCCTGGAGCGGGGCAGCCGGCAATCTGGAGTGTGATTGTTGCCAGCGCGAGAGCCGGCACTGAGGCAATGAGAAAACATCGCTTGTTTGGCCTGTTCATTGTTGTTACTCCCTCCTCCCGCACTTGCGTAGATAAGCAAAGAGAATGCCAAGAAGAATGGCCGGTGCTTATTCTTTTGATTGAAATGACTTAGTGATCGTTGAAGGAACGATACCGCTTTTTCACCCTGCAACGTATGTTGCACTTCGCAACCTGGCAAGGCAAAGCGCTCGACGTTGTGGCCCACTATCTGCCGCAACTGCTGCAGCTTCTTGCAATCTCTGCGACGAGTGGTATGATGCGGGAATACTCCTGTTCAAAAAGTTCCGGAGGTGAAATGTGAAAACCGTGGCGCGCCTTGTCTTGGGGCTCATTGGCATCCTCGGAGGCATTATTGTTCTTCTCGCGTCCTGTGCGACGACCGCTCCTCTGACACTTCAAGATCTGCCATCAAAATACGAGCCCATGTCCACAGATCAGCTGCAGAAAATCAACCTTCAGGCTAGCGGGAAGTTATTTAACACTGACATGAGGATCGATCAATGCTCGGGATTCGTGAGAGTGAAACCCTTCTCCATGATTGTTTGCGTTACTGCCATACTATCGGACCCTTTCGAAGTTGCGGCATGGGACAAGATTTCCAAAGATCCCGAAGTACTCACAGCGGAATTCGCCAAGAAAAATGAAAGCGTCTCGGACCTCGAGACGGCGAGCACCGGGGATCAGTTAGGCAGCGGCCAGGGAATGCACGTCTCTTGGACCGAAAAGGAGAGCGCGAGTCAACTTGACGGGGATATGATCCTGTTCAGGCGTGACAAAGTTGCCTTTCTTCTTGTTGGCGTGAGATGGCACGGAGAGGAGTCTCCAGACCTTGAGGGAATTGCCAGGACGATGGACGCCCGTCGAGAGTCCGCCCGTTAGGTTGGATGGTGACGACGCGCTGATATGACTCCAACATGTGTTCGATCGCGGGTGCGACGCTGACAATGGGAATGTAACACAGGCCTCTAGCGGCTTACTTTTTTTCAACGAAGCGAATGTCGAACTTCTTGTTGGTAATGAACAGCATCACCACATCCGTGTCCGCTGTCGCACCATGTTCCATCAACATACCTTCTGGAAACCAGACAAACCCGCCCGGGCCGTAGCTGCCCAGGTGAGTGACCAGAGTTCCCTCCAAGACGTACATGCCGTGAGCGCACGTGTGCGTGTGCCATGTGGCCGTGAAACCCGCGGGGTAGCGAAGCAGACGAATCTCCATGCCAGTGTCCGGGTCCTGGAGCAGGAGCTTGCGGAAGTTGCTCTTGCCGAGAACTGCCTGGTACCGTTCTTCCCACGGCATGGCAGCCGTGTCGATCGCGAGCATCTCTTGCGCTTTCATGGCTGACCTCCAGGAGCATTTCTCACGTACCAGGCCGGCACCCGATCTTCCGCCTTTCGCTTGAACGGGGTATACTTTCCCATGACCAGATTCCTCGAAAATCTGTGCACCGGACTGGTTACCGGAGGTGAGAATACGCTGTTTTTCCTTGCAAAACCAGCCATTCACCGATAGTAGAGGGTAGCGCCATGGTCGAGGGACAGAAGCTCACCTTCTTCGAGAAGAAACAGACCGCCTGCCCGGTCTGCAATAGCAAGTTCTACCGCGAGGATCTGCTCTCCGGCGGAGGACGCCTGATCGCGGGCGACCTCACCAAGGAGCTGCGCCGGCGCTACGACGCGTCCAAGAAATACGGCGAGGTCCGGCCGCTCCTCTACGCGGTCACGGTCTGCCCGGTCTGCTTCTTCGCGGCGTTCCCGCAGGATTTCACGGTGCTGCCGGACGGTCACGTGAAGAACGCCGAGGTCAACTCCGACGAACGGCGGGACAGCATCGCCGCGATCTTTCCCGCGTTGGACTTCACCGCGCCCCGGACCCTGCGCGAGGGCATCGCCAGCTACTACTTCGCGGCCATGTGCTACGATTTCTACGACAAGCGGGCGAACCCCACCTTCAAGGCGGGGCTCGCGACGCTTCGCGCCGCGTGGCTCCTCGACGACCTGCACGCCCAGGAACCAGGGGAGGGCTGGGACCACCTGTGCCTGATCTTCTATCGCAAGGCGCGCTTCTACTACCAGCTCGCCCTGGAGAGGGAGAGCGCGGGGCAGGAGCCATTCGACGCGGCGCTCGCCTTCGGTCCGGACGTGGACAAGAACTACGGCTACTACGGGGTGATCTACCTGTCCGCCTACCTCGACTTCAAGTACGGTTCCGCCTCTGACCCCGAACGGCGGGTCGCCAGCCTGCAGTACGCGCGGCGCATGATGGCGAAGATTTTCGGGGTGGGCAAGTCTTCCAAGAATCGGCCCACGGCGATCCTGGAAAACGCCAAGGAAGTCTACGAGATGATGGGTGAGGAGCTCCAGCGCCTGCAGCCGGCCGGGGCCATGGAATCGGTGGACATTTCGTAGGCCAGCGCGGACGCGAAGGTGCAATGGCGGAACGAAACATCAGGCTCACCCTTGCGTACGACGGCACCGACTTCCTCGGGTGGCAGCTGCAGAAAGAAGGCAGGACGGTCCAGGGCGTGATGCAGGAGGGCCTCTCGCGCATGCACGGGCATCCCGTGCACGTGCTCGCCGCGGGCAGGACCGATTCCGGGGTCCACGCCACGGGGCAGGTGGCCAATTTCCGCACCGACATCGACTCCATTCCCGGCAGCCGGTTTCGGGACGCGGTCAATTCCTATCTCCCCCGGGACGTGCGGGTTCTTTCGAGTGATGCGGTGGAGCCGGGTTTCCACGCCCGCCGGTCCGCCCGGCTGCGGGTCTACCGCTACTACACGGTGTGCGCCGCGGTGCTCCTGCCCCACATGCGGAACTACCGGCACTGGATCCGCCGCAGTCCCGGCCTCGGGAGGCTGAACGACATGGCGGCCGTCCTGCTCGGCGAGCACGACTTCACCTGTTTTTCCGCCGAAGGAGATTCGAATTTCTCCAAGGTGCGGCGGGTGGACGTTTCCGCCTTCCACCGGGAAGGGGAGACGCTCGTCTACACGGTTGCCGCTTCTTCCTTTCTCTGGAAGATGGTGCGGACGATCATCGGCACCCTGTTCGTGCTGGAAGAGCAGGGCAGTGGCGCCCGGGAGCTTCGGCTCATCATGGCGGCGGGTGCGAGGTCCAACGCGGGGGGCACGGCTCCCGCCCGGGGACTGTTCCTGGAAAGGGTGGTGTATGACGCCGGATGCACAGTCAAGGAAGATTTTCTGGAAGACGCTGAACCTCCTGGAGGACTGGCTGGCAACGGGATTTTCCCGGACTCACCCGGAGCTGGAGATTAGCGAGACCGCGCCGGCGCACGTGCAAGAGCCCCTTCCGCAGGATGCCGCCCCGGCGCGGCAGGAAAGCGCGGTGTCACCCGCCGACAGCCGCTCCGCGGTTCTCGCGGCGGTCGCGTCGGAGGTTGCCTCCTGCGTGAAATGCGGCCTGTCGGCGCACCGCAACGTGACGGTGCCCGGCGAAGGAGCGCTGAACCCCCCGGTGCTTTTCGTGGGGGAAGGCCCAGGGGCGGAGGAGGACCGGACCGGACGGCCGTTCGTGGGCGCGGCCGGGCAGTACCTGGACACCTGGCTGGGCCCGATCGGGCTGACGAGGTCGCAGTGCTTCATCGCCAACTGTGTGAAGTGCCGCCCGCCGCAGAACAGGGAACCGCATCCCGATGAGCTCGGCGCGTGCCTGCCGTTCCTGGAGCGCCAGATCGCCGCGATCAGGCCGAAGGTCATCTGCTGCCTCGGACGGATCGCCGCGCAGACCCTGCTCGGCACTGCCACCAGCCTCGGGGCGCTCCGTGGGAAGGTGCACCAGAGGCAGGGCATCCCCGTGGTGGTGACCTACCACCCCAGCGCCGTGTTGCGCGACAAGGCCGGCCTGCGAAAGCCGGTCTGGGAGGACCTGCAGCTCCTCCAGCGGCTGCTCACGCAGTGAGCGGATTCGCCGAGATCGTCTTCAATCTCCCGGTCCGAAAGAGCTTCACCTACGCCCTTCCGCCGGGGAGCACCGCGGCGGTGGGCTTCCGCGTCTCCGCGCCCTTCGGCGCGCGAAAACTCACCGGCCTGGTCGTGGCCGAGCGCGATTCGCCGCCCCCGGGCGTTGCCTCGATCAAGGAAGTGGGGAGAGTGATCGACTCCCGTCCTGTATTCGACGAGCGCGTTCTCTCCCTCGCGCGCTGGATGGCGCGGATGTACATGTGCTCACTCGGCGAATCGCTTTCGGCGATGATCCCCGGGGGCCGCCGGGAAACGGAGACCGAGGAACTGCCGCCGGACGAGGAGATCCGGGACTACGCGCTGGCCGCGCAGCAAAGCACCGCCGTCGCCAGTATCGTCGAACGGGGATCCGGATCCTTCTACTTGTTCGGCGTCACGGGCTCCGGCAAGACGGACGTGTTCATGAAGGTCGCCGAGGAGGTCGTCTCCCGCGGCAGGGGAGTCATCTACCTCGTGCCGGAAATCTCGCTCACCCACCAGGTGATCAGGGTTTTCCGGACCCATTTCAAGGACCGGCTCGCCATCCTGCACTCATCGCTCACACCCTCCCAGAGGCTCACCGAGTGGGTGCGTGTCCTGGACGGAAAGGTGGATCTCGTCATCGGCGCGCGCAGCGCCATCTTTGCCCCGTTTCCCCGGCTGGGAATGATCGCGATCGACGAGGAGCACGAGGGCTCCTACAAGTCCGGAACGACCCCGCGGTACCACGCGCGGCAGGTGGCGATGTACCGGGCCTCCCAGGAAGGGTCTGTTCTCCTCATGGGCAGCGCCACCCCTTCCCTGGAGGCCTGGCACCACATGCGGGAAGGGGCCATCACCGCGCTTCGTCTCCCGGACCGTCTCAGCGGCGGGGCGATGCCGACAGTCGAGGTGATCGACATGCGGCGCCAGCAGGGCCCCCTGTCGGGGCCGCTCATCGACGAAATCGGAAAAGCGCACGCCGAAGGCCGCCAGTCGATCCTTTTTCTCAATCGGCGCGGATTCTCCTACATGTTCCACTGCCGCTCCTGCGGCTACGAGATGGTCTGCACGCACTGCTCGGTCGCCCTGACGTACCACAAGGAGCGCGGGCGCATGATCTGTCACTACTGCGGACGTTCCGCGGCGCCCATCACGGCCTGTCCGCAATGCGGCTCCCTGGACGTGGGGTACACGGGGTACGGCACCGAGGGTATCGAGGAAGAGCTGCAGCGCCATTTCCCCCGGATGGTCGTGCGGCGGATCGACACCGATGCGGTCAAGAAGAAGAAGGTCCTCCGCCAGGCGCTCGCCGATTTCCGCGAGGGGCGCATTCACGTGCTGGTCGGCACCCAAATGGTGGCGAAGGGATTGAACTTCCCCGGCGTGAAACTGGTGGGAATCGTGAACGCCGACACCGGGTTCCAGCTGCCGGATTTCCGCGCCGCGGAAAGAACCTTCAGCCTGCTCGTGCAGGTCTCGGGTCGCGCGGGGAGGTCCATCCCGGATGGGCGCGTGCTCATCCAGACGTGGCGCCCCGGGGCCCCAGCGATCCAGATGGCACGGGAGGGCAAGCTGGAGGAGTTCTACGCGGAGGAGCTTGACGTGCGACGCCAGCTGGGATTCCCTCCCTTCAGCAGGCTCGTACGGCTGGTCGTCCGCGGCAGGAGCCGGCAGAAAGTCATGGAAGCGTGCGCCGCGCTCACGCGCGCGGTCACGGATCGGCTCGCCGGGGCCGGAGAAGTCCTGGGGCCGGTCGAGGCTCCGCTGTCGAAAATCGCCGGCAACTACCGCTACCACTGCATCGTCCGCACGACGAGGTTCTCGGAGGCCCATGCGCGCGTGAGCGCGGTCCTGGAGGAGCATCGCTCGCCGGCGGGGGTCTACGTCGAGGTGGATGTCGACCCGCAGGCGCTCCTGTAGGCACCGCCTCATGCCACGGAACTGCACGGGGTACCGTGCAAGGTACCGTGGCCGCGAATGCCACGGAACTGCACGGGGTACTGTGCAAGGTACCGTGGCCGCGAATGCCACGGAATACCGTGGCGACTTGGCTCTCCACCGTGATTTCGCTACTATTGTGTGCAGGAAAAGGAAATGCTGGACATCATCAAGTGGCCGGATCAGCAGCTGAAAAAGCACTCCGTCGTCGTCCCGGACATCAACGGGGACATTCAGACCCTCGTCGCCGAGATGTTCGATGCCATGGACAGGGGCAAGGGAGTCGGGCTCGCCGGCGTCCAGGTCGGCAAGCTGTATCGCCTTTTCATCACCCGGGTCCCGGGCGACAGCCCGCGGGTGTTCATCAACCCTGATATCCTGGAGACCTCGATCGAGATGGAGCCATTCGAGGAAGGGTGCCTCAGCATCCCGGGTGTGTTCACGGACGTCGTTCGCCCCGCGTCCGTTCGCGTGCAGGCGTGGAACTTGAACGCGCGTCCCTTCACCCTGTCGGTGGACGGGTACATCGCGCGCGTCATCCAGCACGAGTTCGATCACCTCAACGGCATCGTGTTCCTGGACCGGATCGATCCGAAAAAACGTCAGCGTCTCCTGGTCGAGTACGAGACAAAAGTAGAAGCCTGATGCGCATCCTGTTCGCGGGCACGCCGGCGCTGGCGGTCCCGTCGCTCGTGAAGACTGCCCATGCTCATGAGGTCGTTGCCGTGCTCACCAGCCCGGACCAGCCGGCCGGCCGGGGGCGCACACCGACCTGCTCACCCGTGAAGGAAGCCGCAGCGAAGCTCGGCCTGCGCGTCCTGCAGCCGGAGAAGCTCGACGAGCCATTCCCGGACGAGGTGAAAGATCTTGCACCGGATCTCCTGGTCGTCGCCGCCTACGGGAAGATCTTCCGTCAATCCCTCCTCGCTATTTTCCCGCGGGGCGGGATCAACGTGCATCCATCCCTTTTGCCGAAATATCGAGGTCCTTCACCGATCACCGCGGCAATCCTCGCCGGCGATGCGGTGACCGGCGTCAGCATTCAGAAGGTCGCCAGGAAATTCGACACCGGTGACATCCTGGCGCAGGAGCCTTTTGATCTGAAGGGCGATGAGACCACGGCCTCTCTTTCGGTCGCCCTTGGCGTTCTGGGCGCGGAGCTGCTGGACGGGGTCCTCGCCGAGCTTGCCGGCGGCAAGGAGTCAGCCGCTCGGGCGCAGGATGAATCGGCGGCCTCGTACTGCCGCACCATCCGGAAAGAGGACGGCGTCATCCAATGGGAGAAGCCGGCCGTGGAGATCGAGCGAATGGTGCGCGCCTACGATCCCTGGCCCCGGGCGTCGACGCTCCTTGGAGGCGAAACTCTTCTGCTCTTGAAATCTCACGTGTATCCGGATACCCTCGCTGCAGAAATTTTTCACGGAGAACGCCGCCAGGAGCGGCAGGGGCAACCGGGAGACGTGCTGGCCGTGGACAAGGGCCATGGGCTGCTCGTCCAGACCGGGCACGGCATTCTCGCCGTCGATCGCCTCCAACTGCAGTTCAAGAAGCCGCTGGACTGGCGCGCCTTCCTGAACGGGCATCCCGCAATCGTCGGAACCCGCCTGGGGGCATGAGCAGGGGACATATGAGAGACTTCTTCTGGAAGATGCAGGGCTGGCTGGAAGCCGCGTTCGAGTGGACGCGCGATCTTTTCCGGAGGGTCCTGCCGCACGACGAGGACTCGCCGGAGCTGCGCAGCCTCAAGCTGTACGTGCTCTTGTTCGTCGGGATCATCGGGCTGATGCTGATCATCGGCGCGGTCACCTTCGGCATCGCCGTGAGGGGCCAGCCGGAGACGCTGGTCCCCAACCTCCAGGGCAGGGACGTCCTGGACGCGCTCATGGACCTGCAGGGCAAGGAGCTGTACGCCGACGTGCAGGTCCAGTATTCATCGGACACGGAGAGAGGGACGGTCCTTTCGCAGCGCCCGGCGCCCGGGACGCTGGTGAAGGCCGGCAAGCGCGTCATTCTCCGGGTGAGCAAGGGCCCGATCATCGACAAGGTGGAGAACTACGTGGGCATGAGCCTGGACGACGTGAAGGTTCACCTGCAGACGATGTTCGCCTCGCACAGCCCGAACATCATCATCAAGACCCCGATCATCTACCAGTACCGGCCCGGCGTGCCTTCGGGAAGGGTGCTCGCGCAGAGCCCGGCCCCGGACACGAAGATCACGGGAATCGCCTCCCTGGAGCTGGTGGTGAGCCAGGAGCAGGGGGCGGTCTCCATGGTCACGGTGGGCGACTACGTGGGAAAGAGCTTCCAGGAAGCAATCCAGGAGCTCACGAGGGACAACATTCCCTTCGCGTTCTCCGTGAAGGCATCGTCGAAGGGCACCGATCCGGGAGTGGTGACGGCGCAGGTGCCCGACAAGGGCTCGCAGGCGGAATTCGGCCAGGTGATCCAGCTCACGATGAGCGCGCCGTCCAACGTGGGCAAGGACAACGTGTTCGGGCTGTTCAAGTTCGCTCTCCCCCCCCAGGCGATCGCCGTGGACATCCACCTGGACATCGTCTCGGATTCGACGCCCAAGCAGATCTTCTCCATGAAGCACCCGGGCGGACCGCTGGCCGTGCCCTACATCGTGCCGGAGGGCAGCGACCTGGTTCTCTACGTGCTGGACCAGGAAGTGGCGCGAGAGAAAGCGACAGCCATCCAGTTCTGAGCGCACACCGCACGCGATGCGGAGGCGTCGTTCTTCTTGACAGGCCCTTTGCCCGCTGCTACATTTTGCGTGTTCAAGCGAGCGTCGTAAAATGGCATTACCCCAGCTTCCCAAGCTGGAGTCGGGAGTTCGATTCTCCTCGCTCGCTCTACAAAATGCCTTTCAGTAAGTAATTACAGAGAGGCCATAAAAAGTTGGAAGCGGAACTGGCTCAGGGTACCGAGTAGGGTACCAGGAGCACTACCTTGCCCAGCCGGCTCGAAGGGAGGGGCTGACCGTGGGAAGGGCGAAACGAGACTTCTACCTCATCCGGCGAAAGGACCGACTGACCAAGGATTCAAGCGGAAGGGCAAGGCCGACGTACTATTGCCGCTTCCGCGATGAGTCCACGGGCGAACTCACCGCCTGGCAAAGCACGGGCGAGACTTCCGAGGGACGGGCTGAGATATGGGCTCACGCCCGGCTGAAAGAAGACCTGCCGCGAGGTGTGCCGACCCTGGAGGCTCATGGCTGGCTCAGTGGGGTACATTGTATTCGTCAACGGTGTGGCCAAAGTCATGGAGGACGCAGGCTGGCTCGACTTTTCGGGCACCACAGGTGCGCAGTTGTTCGCAGTTGTCGGGAAGTATCTGGATGCCAACCCCGAGCAATGGAACTTGCCGGGTCGAGTCCTCGTCTATAGGGCCTTACATGCGGCGTAGCCCGGAGAGGTGCCCGCACCCTACCAGTAGCAGGCGGGGCCCTTTCTGTTTGCGGCGGGTGTACAGAGGCGTGGTAAACAGTTTAGCTGGAGGTCCCGAGCCCCGCGGAGATCAAAGCCCTCATGGCCGCGGCCTCTCCTGTGATAAAGGCGGCGATCGCGCTCATGTCAGGGCTCGGGCTGCGCTTCGGGGCTCTGCCTTCCCTTTCGATCACGGGCTCGCGATGGACCGCCGTGACGAAGGGCAAGGACCAGGCCGGAAACATCCCCGAGGGTCTGCGGAAGGAGATCACGCGGGCGGGGCTGTCCTGCGGGCCCCCTTCGCCGAGCTCACGGCCGGCAGGATCGCCGATCGCTTCGCTTACTTGGCACGGAATCTTCACGCCGCGGCGAGAATACAGGCGCTCTACTCCGTCCACGACCTGCGCCATGCGTTCGCTGTGCGGCTTTACCAGGCCTCGCACGATGTCTACCAGGTCAAGCAGGCCCTCGGCATGCCAATGTCGGGGTCACGGAGGGGTACATGCGCTCCCCCTGGATCTCCTGGAGTAGGCTGATCGCACCAAGACCCTCCACGGGAGCGCCCGGGGGCATTTCTGAAAAGGGGCGGTATGGAAAATTGAGGCAGCAGACCTCACACGCGTGCGCCTGCGTACGCTCACGCGATGGAGGGGAGGAGTCCCTGCGGAGCTCAGCCGTAGTGTGCACGAATACAACGGGGATTAGTTTTGCTTGACGCCTAAGGTGAAACAGTCATAAAATATAAGTTTCGGTGCAGGCGATGTCGGGCAAAGATGGTTTTCGTCGGCCCGGAGAAGGCCGTCTTCCCGAGACAACATACGCAATCCAAGGAGGTCAGGGAATGAAGGGACCGCGAAGAGTTCTCTTGCTTCTCCTCTGCACGATGTTGCTTTCCTTCTCCACACAAGCGTTCGCAGCGCCACTCAAAATCGTCTTCGTCTGCCATGGCGGGGAGGACAACACCTTCTGGGCCACGGTGTACTCGGGCATGAGGGATGCCGCGAAACTGTACGGCGTCGATGCCGTGATGTACCGTCCCAAGGAAGAAGGGGACCTGGCCTGGCAGCTGGCGACGCTGCAGTCGGCCATCGCCCAGAAGCCGGACGGCATCATCACCACCATCCCGCATCCCACCATGTTCAACGATGTGATCAACCAGGCTGCTGCAGCGGGGATCCCGGTGATCTGCTCCAACACGGACGCCCCGGAAGGAGCAAAGGCAAACGCCCGCCTGGCGTACATCGGCCAGGACCTGGAGGTCGCCGGCTACAACCTCACCAAGGCGATGATCAAGTACTTCCCGAAGGGCAAGAACCACGTGCTCATCGGCGTGGAAGGACCCGGGCTGGTCTGGGCCGAGTCCCGGGCACACGGCATCATCCGCGCCCTGGACGAGATCGGGGCCACCTATGAGAAGCTGGAC